>JALDXQ010000060.1:0-38974 GCA_032156805.1 Acidobacteriota bacterium | reverse complement strand
ATGGGACGGCGATCGCCAGCGATTCGGAGACGCGGGCGAGCAGTTCGAGATCCGCGGCAATGACCCGATGAAAGAACCCCAGCTCCACGACCGCGTGAACGACGCCGTTGACGATGGCGGGGGCGACGATGATCTCGCGCGGCTGTGATCGGCCGAGGCTCGAAGCGACCGGCAGGTAGCCGTCCGGAACCTCCGTCACTCGGAGCGGCCGCTTCTCCTTCACGGCTTGCCCGAGCAGTCCATCACCAGGGCGGACCGGGTTGTTGTCGCTGCCCGCGGGCAGGGCGTATGCGGCGAAGCGCTGGAAGCTCGTGTCGCTCCCCTTGATGTAGAGCGCCCCGACGTGCGCGTGCAGGTACTCCGCAAGAAATTCCAGGACCTTGTCCCCCAGTGCCTCGAGGCGTTGCTCGCCCTGGAGGCGCTCGGTCAGGTCGCTCTGTCCTGCCCGCACCCACATTTCCGTTTCCCGAGTGCGGTACTGGCGGGATGCCGTGACGGCGGCGGTGGTGATCAGGAAGAGCAGCAGAACCGATCCTCCCCCTGTAATTTGTGATGAGAAGTCGACGGCCTGCTGCCACTCGTCCTGTCGGGCCGCCAGCACCTCTCGCTCAGTGTTCTCCATTTCTGCGACGAGTGCCCGAATGCGATCCATTGCTGCTTTGCCGCGATCCGAGCGGACGACCGACAGTGCGCCAGCGGCGTCTCCGGCCCGCCGAAGAGAAAGCGTCTCGGCGATAATCGCCATCCGCTCGTTGGAGAGTTGTTCGAGCGCATCTGTCCGTTGCTGTTGCAACGCGTCGTCCTGGAACTGCCGTCGCAGCGCCGTGAATGCGCCGGCCAGAGCGGTCCGCCCGATCGTGTAGGGTTCGAGATAGCTCTCTTCACCGGTCAAGAGAAATCCCCGCTGTCCCGTCTCAGCGTTGAGCAGGTTCGATTGAAGGGCCTCGAGCTGCTGGATTGCGTCGAGCGTTTGTGTGATTCGAGTTGCCCCGGCCGACTGCGTGCGCAGCGCGCGATATGTGAACAGCGCGATAGAGACGACGGCGAGGATTGCGACAATGAAGCCCGCGAGAGTGCCGGGCGGAAGCAGAGGTGCAGAACGGGCCCCTCTTCCGGAACGTGCGGCGGACGGAGCCGTAGGTGCGCGTAGACTCATGGTAGGACCCGTGTGATTCTCCCACAGCCTGATTCGCAGGCTCTTCGCTCAGCTGTGATGATGATGATGATGATTGAGTCGCACGGGTTGTCCGGCCCTGGCTTCGGGGACCGCGGAGGGACAGCGGTGGGCGCGCTCGCGGGCGAAACTCGCGAGGAGCCTCGCCCGCATCGAAACAGAAGGGCGTTGCCTACACGTTCGTGATCCCGTCGATCGGGCTGATGTCTCCCACGAATCGCAGAAGATCGGCCATGGTGAAGTCGCCGGGCGTCTTCGACGGCAGCTCTGGCTTCCAGTCCTTGCCCTTGAGCCACAGGTACGAGCCGTGATCGCCGTGCACGAGGCCAACGAACACTTCCGCGACGATCGTCGCGCCGACCGGGCCGAGGCGTTCGCCGCTCCCGCGCTTCTCGGCCTCTTTCAGGATGTAGTACCACAGTGGTGTGCTTTGATGCAGGCCGTGCTTCTTGGCGGCCGCACCGTCTACACCCGTGGCGATTTCATCCGGTGTCAGCGGGTTCGCGACCTTGATCGCGGTGGCCACATCCTGCCCCGACGGCAGGCCGAGCATGACGCCGCGCTTCAGATTGCGGAAGGGGAGACTTCCGCCGCCGCCCGGCAGTGTATGCAGCGCAGGCACGACAAAGGGGTCGATCGTGCGCGAGGCATTGAGTGGCACGCCCTCGGGATTCGCCGCCACGACGTCGAAGAACCGGCGCCAGTCGATGATCCAGTTGCTCGAGAGCACCGGAATCGGCGTGGGTGCAGTCGGCGGATCCGGCGCGAGGTCCCCGACGATGCCACCGGAGAGCCCGGTGAATTGAAAGAGGAGCTGGAGCGTCGCCGGTGTCACGCCACCGGGCGTAAAGATACGGTTGTGGCTGTAGACCTCGCGCACCATGCTGTGGCCGAGGCGGTAGGCGGCGGCCGAGAACTCCACGGGAATGTACGGCGTCTTCTTGAATCGATAGAAGCGGCGGCCCTGCGCCAGGATCTTCGCGACGATGCCCTTCTCGGTGATGCGCTCCACGAAGTCGTGAAGGACCATCCACTGGTAGTGCCACGTCACGATCTGCCGCGCCTCCATGAAGATCGTTGCCGGTGGCTTGCCGGCTGACGCGAGCCGGTCGCAGACCTTGTTGTGGAATTTCAGCATCGCGAGGTGGGTCTGCGCCACGACGAGGTTCTCGTCGTTGCGATGATCGCCAATCAAGGCGAACCCTTCGGGGCTGCGGGGCAGGTCGTTGCGGAGATCGCCGGTCACGCCGCCCAGCGGCACGTTGATGGTTCGCCCGATGAGGAGCTTCGGGCCCGGGTTCTTGCCGTCGGCATCGCCCTGATTGCGCGCGTAGAGATGACGGCTGCCGTCGGGGCCCAGCCCGTAGACAGAGTCGAGATCCAAGGCGGGTGTGCGAAAGTTCTCGACCGCCGTCGGGTCAGCCTGCTTGTCGCCGATCGATGTCAAGTCGAGCGTGATGTCGTGGTCGACGAACTGGCCGAGGTACGTGAAGCCGGCCGGCACCTGGAGATTGTTGCCGGTGGCGCTGCCTGGGTCGGCGTCTTTCATGGCCTCAGCGAGTTCCTTCAATGCGGCGTCGGCGACGTCGAGTGGCTTGAGGGTCGGAAACATCCGGCCGAACATGCCCGGATCCTCGTGACCCGACAGCGTGTCCAGAAATGCGCGAGTGGGGTGGCGCCCGGCGGTGCCGTGACCCGGCTGGATGTTGACCGCTTGTGCGACGGCAGATTCCTTCGTCAAGAGCTGTTGTGCCATCGAGTACTCCTTGCTGGTTCGAGTCAACCGACGCTCGCGCCCGCCACGCGTTCGTCAGAGAGTGTGTGCGGGTCGCGGAACGAGCGTCGGCTGAACGCTGAGTCGAGCTCGGGGAGAGCGCAAAACCAGACTAGCAGACGACCCCTGGTCCAGCTGTTCGTGCTCGACGGTGTACGACTCGACGAGTCGCTCCGCGCATGGGATGCGCCGCGCGTCAGCGCCTGGGGTTCGTCAGATCCAGATCGGATCGATTGGGAGCGTTGTCGGGGCCGCCAACCCGGAACCAGCGCCAGGCGTAGCCTTCCAGTGGAATGCGATGCGCGCCATCGTTGTGCGTCTTGCTGTGATGGCGATCGAAGACCTCGACCAGCAACTCGTCGTGCGGGCAGTCGATTCTGACTTTGACCGTCTGCTTCGTGCTGCTGAAGTTGTGCAGCGTCACGAGCGACGTGTCACGCCAGTCATAGCGCATCGCGAGCACATCCGGCACGCTCGTGCGCAGCACGGCGAAGTTGCCCCAGCTGATTTCAGGGCATTCCTTGCGCGCCCGGATCATCCGCTCCGTCCAGTTCAAGAGCGATTGAGGATCGCGTCGCTGTTCGGCGACGTTGACACGCGTGTAGCCGTAGACCTTGTCGTTGATCACGGGCCGGACCACTCGGCGGGCGCGCGAAAACCCGCCGTGCCGATCGGTAGTCCACTGCATCGGCGTCCGTGCACATTCGCGTTCGGGAAGCCGTAAGTCGTCGCCGATTCCTATTTCGTCGCCGTATTGCATCATTGGCGTCCCCGGTAGCGAGAACAGCAGACTGAAAGCGAGCTCGAGCCGCTTGCGATCGTTGCCGAGCATCGGCGCCAGACGCCGCCTGATGCCTCGATCGTAGAGCTGCATGCGTTTCTCAGACCCGAATGCGTCGAACACCTTCTGACGCTGCTCGGGCGTGAGCCGCCCGAGATCGAGCTCGTCGTGACTCCGCAGAAACTGAACCCACTGTGCGTTGGCCGGCCGGCGGCGCGTGTCCTCGAGCGCCTGAATCAGCGGGCCGAGATCGCCCGAGGCCAGGGCATAGAAGAGCCGCTGGTTCACCGGGAAGTTCAGCATCATCTGGAGTCGATCGCCTTCCGGGCCGAAGTAGTCGAGGCTCTCGTCGGGTGGAACGTTCGCTTCGGCCAGCATGATGGCGTCGCCCGATCGCCACTGCAGGAAATCGCGCATCTCTTTCAGCAGGTTGAAATCCATCTGGTGCTCAATGCCGGCTCCTTTTTTTTCAATCAGGAATGGCACCGCATCCATCCGGAAGCCGGATACGCCGAGCTGAAGCCAGAAGCCCATGATCTTCTGGATTTCCGCGCGCACATACGGATGCCAGGTGTTGAGATCGGCCTGGTGTGAGTAGAACCGGTGAAAGTAGAACTGACGTGCGCGTTTGTCCTTCGTCCACGTCGTCGTCTGCTGACCTGGAAATACGATGCCCTCCTTGTGGTTCTTGGGGCGGACATCTGACCATACGTACCAGTCGCGGAAGAATCCGTTGGCATCCGTGCGGGCCTGCTGAAACCATGGGGAGTCGATGGAGGTGTGATTGACGACCAGGTCGATGATGACGCGAATGCCCAGCGCTTCGGCGTGCCGCATGAAGGCCACGAAATCACCCAGTGAGCCGTGCTTGTGGTGCACGCCGTAGTAATCGACGACGTCGTAGCCGTTGTCACGGTTGGGCGACGGGTAGAAAGGCTGGAGCCACACGCACGTGACGCCGAGCCCTTGCAGGTAGTCGAGCCGGCGCATCAGCCCTTCGAAGTCACCGACGCCATCGCCATTGGCGTCCTGATACTTCTCGACATCGAGACAGTAGATGATTGCGTTCTTGTACCAAAGGTCAGCGATGGACATGGCGCTGCGGTACGTGCAAGAGCCGTGACGAGCGTGACGCTCGAGCTTCGGGCAGTGAGCGAAGAAACGGGTGTGGGGCTTATGGGTTCAGCGGGTCGATCTGCTGCTGAGCAGCGTTCCCCGGAAGAATCACCAGGTTGCGACACATCAACTTCAGCCCTCCAGCGGCCGCAGGAGGCAGCCCGACAATCTTCAGGTCGCGCCCCGCCCCTAAGACTTCAGTGAGGATGGCCTTCGTAATGGCAACCCATCCGCCCGGCGTTTTGTAACTGAGAACGCATTTCCCCTCTCGCCGATCGCTCACAAGATACGCCTCGTCATACGCATCAGCCTCGTGCGCCGCCACAATCTGCGCGTCCGACGACCGGATATACGAGACCGGAAGATCTGGAATCAGCGACGCCTTCGAATCAGCCTGCAGATCATCGGCGGACAGGATGAACAGGCGTCCAGTCTGAACAGCGTTCGCCTCGCCATCGAATGCGCGTGTGCGCAGCGCATGCTCGATCCGATTGAACATGTCTTCGGCAAACTGTTGGGGGTAGTCGAACTGCTTTACGACTTCCTGTGTGAGGTGCGGTAGCTTCCGCCAGCCGCTCACCCACGCGAGCTTGTCGATATTGGCTCCCTGGCTGGCGAAGACATCTTCCACGCTGAAGTGTGTCGATGCATCCGGCTGTAGCGTCTTGAACGCCATGTGTTCCATGAGATCGGATGAGAACCCATAAAGGACCCCGTACGGAGAGTAGGCCCCGGCGACCGGCCGGAAGTGTGAGCAGTCGTCATGCAGCGGCTTCGACACGCGACCGATCCGTGCTTCGTATTCCTGGAGCAGCCGGACGTGTCGCTGTCCCATCGGCGTATACGCAACGTGCCCATCGCGATCTGTCGTGATGAAGAGATGCTCGATCATGCTGTAAGCGCCCAACAACTCGACGCGATTCAGAAACAGCTCGGGATCCGGAGAGATGCCCTGACAAATGGCGTCAGCCAGTTCGAGCCTCTTGTGACCGTCTTCGCCGTGGCAGGCGCTTTCATACGCCTCGAACAGCGGCACGAGGTCTTGAATCAGCAGGGCGAAATCAAGGGCATTGGAGTCGCGAGTGCTGAGCCCCCCGCCCTTCTCATCAAAAGGCACCCCCTTCTTCATGGAGTAGTAGCGAATCTGCGAACGTAGATGCCCGGCCGTCATTCGAACGCCGGCTGCGTGGATCTCGTTCCGGTCGTCTTCCGAAAGGCTGTCTGCGACCTTTTCCGCAACCTCGAAATACGCTCCCAATTCATCGGTCGCCGGGCTCTGCGCCATCTGGATCAGCCATCGCGCATCTCGCACGAGCACCGGCTGATCAGCCGGCGTGGTTGTCCAAAGCTGGTCGAGCACGCCTTGAACGTGCGAGAGCCGATCGCCGGCGCCGCTCAATCCGGCATCCCACAGGCGCATGCTGAGCAGCTCGAGGCACTGGATCACATACAGGTTGAACAGCGTATGCGCGTAGCGGACTCGACCATTGCGACCAGGCCAACGCGTCTGCTGCCACAGATGAAAGCCGCGGATCATCATCTCCGCCGGATCGGCCAGGCCGTTATGCAGTCCCGGAATCTCACGAGGCCTGAGTCCACTTGCCCAATGCGCGGCTTCCAATTGACCTCTCAGGCGCGACTGGGTGTGGGTGACCCCGGTGAGTGTGAAAAAGCAATCCTCGAAGAAACGGGACAGGAGAGCAGCGTCTTGCAGGTACTCGATCGGCTTTCGTTGGGCGTTCAGCACCCCTTGTATGCGCTCGACGATCTCCGCGCGATGGGCCAGGAAGAAGTGGAGAAGCTCGACATGTGCCTGAAACGGCACCTGGCCGAGACGCGATCCGGCTGGCCCTTCTTCAGGCGCAAGGAATGGATGAAGAGTCAAACTGGATGTCAGGTTCACCGAGCGAGAGCGGTTGTGCGATCGAGCGCGCTGGAAAAGCCGTTGAGGGAGATTTCGAACAGCGTCGGCTGACCACCGTCCGCGGTTGCGCGTATCGTCAGCGACGTTCCCTTCCTCATCGCCGTGATCGTGACCGGGTCGAGACTCAGGCTGACCAGACATCCGACCGGCAGGCAGGTCCGCACCCGCAACACCGACGCCGTTGGCGCGCCATTCATCTCAAACGTGATTGGGCGCTCGAGAGCGAGACCAAACGGCAGGATGAGCGTGCCTTCCACCCGGTCAGCAGACAAAGCCTGCAGTTCGATCGCGAGCAGGAGTTGACCGGTCTCCTTGTTCGTTTGCTGCTGTGAGAGGGCACACACTTTCTGGCCGTCTTGCTGAACGCAAGCCACCCTCCAGTCGCCGTGCAGTTCCTGGAGGGATGTCGCACCACCAGGAAGAGCCTGCCCTGCCTGCTCGACAGTCGTACCGGCGGACACATCGGGCTGAACGGCAATCGCAATGATCGCCACCAGAAGAGCCAGGCGTTCACGCGAAGAGCGGATCACAGTCATGGGTGGTCAGAACCCCAGGCCGACTTCCAGGGCTCGGCGGTTCTGCATTGACGCACGACGAAGATCGATCGAGAGGGACATCTCGAAGTCGTTCGTCCGAAACGCAAAGCCGGGTCGAACGCTGAACGTGTTCTTGGGCAGGAACAGACCCTCGCTGAGAAATTGTCCGCCGGAATCGCCGAGGAGCTGGAGCATCGTCGAGGTCCGACCGTCGGTCAGCTCGCGACGATACATCGTCGATACCGTCGGCCGAAAGCGGCCTACAGACCGTATCACTCGAACGCCTCCTCCTGCCTGGATCGACGTGAGTGCCTGCGCTGCCGCCGAGAGTGACAAGGATTCTGCCCCGGTCTCGCTCCAAGCGTCACGCGCGTAACGAGCATAGCGGAACGACGCTGTGGGACGGACCAGCCATCGAGAAACACGGACAGGTACCTCCCAGTCGCCCCAGAGATCGGTTGCCAGACCCGATGAGTCGCTCACGGCATTTCGACTCACGCCTCCGAACATCGGCCCTCCGCCGAACGTATCGGGAAGGCGCGCGATGAAGTGGAACGCCCGGTCCGTCGAATAGTATGCGCGCGCGAGGCCCATGCCGGCATGAGCGGCCCATCGGTCGCGTGTGTATCCCAGATAGGCGAATCCGCGCGGGGCAGTGTACTCGCTCGATCCGCTGAGCTCGTCGAGTGTCAGACGCCCTGCCGCATAGCCGCCACCAACACCGGCCAGCCAACGATCACCCAACGACCAGTCCACTCCGCCCGTTAGTCCGAACAGATTCGATTCTCCGCCGTGCGTGACGCTCGCGTCGAAGGACGTCCGCCCAGCTTGAATTCGTGTCCAGAGTTGGCCATCCCGCCATGCCCACCGCTCTGAGGTGGAGAGGCCCGTCTCGAAGTCACCGCGTGAGGCCAATTCGTCCCGCACCATGTCGGACGTGGCCTCGCTGTCCAACGCCGCGAGTTGAACAGACGAGGGATGGATCGCGCCGGCAAGATTGTCGAGCGAGCTCGCCAGACCGACGTCGTCGAGTGCCGTGAGCTCCCGGCTGACTGCCAGGAAATCGCCGGTTGCGCCGGGTCGAAGTCGATCGAACGCGCCACCGATCGCCGCGCCGTTGGCGGTGGTTGCGAACGGTTGCAGGGACACTTCGGTGTTCAGCAGCGTGACGAGCAAGGTATCTTGGGTCGAGTTCGTCCAAGGCCATAATGCCGCGTTCGTCGTGGCAGCCGTCGCAGTGCCCGTGAGTCCGCCAGCGGCGTGCAACACGGGATAGATCGTCACGCGACCGTACGATCCCGATCGTGGAGCCACGACGATCGTCGCGCCGCCGACTGCGGCAGTCCCGCTCGTTTCCAATAGGCTGTGCGCTCCCGCCGCATCGAGCGTGACGACGTTCTGTGCGCCTGAGGCGAACGTGACATTTCCCGCGACACTGAGTGTTCCAAGTGAGGCTTGCGCCGATGCGGCGAGCGCGCGGAAGGACTGCACGAGCCCGCCTCGCCGTCCGGACCCGAATGTCTGACTCGCGTCCGGGCCGACCATCGTTTCAACCGGTCCCGCCATCACGGTGCCGTTGACCGTCAACGTCCCGCCAATGAGCCCCACACCACCCATCTGTGCGGGTGATGCGACGAATACAGAGCCCGCAAGCGAGCCGTCGAGCACGAGCGTTCCCTGGTTCACGAACGTGTCACCCGTATACGTCTTGACACCGGACAGCGTCAACGTGCCAAGGCCAGCCTGCGTCAGCGTGCCACTGCCGCTGATCGGATTGCTCACGTTGATCGCATTGCTGCGGTTGAACACGAGCGACCCGTTGTTGATGACGGCGCCATTGCCCAGCTGTCCTGTGGTTCCGCCGTCTCCAATCTGCAAAGTGCCGGCGCTGATCGTCGTCGTTCCCGAGTAAGTATTGGCGCCGGTGAGGATCGTTGTGCCGGGACCTGCCTGCGTGAGCGTGCCCACGCCGCTGATCTCGCCCGGCACCGTGAGTGTGCCGCCGCGATTGATCACGAGGGCAGTCTGATTGAGAACCGGGCCCGTGCCGAGCGTACCGGTCGAGCCGCCGTCGCCCACTTGCAAGACGCCTGACGCGATCATCGTCGACCCGCTGTAGGTGTTGGCCCCGGTCAGAATCGTGGTCCCGGCGCCTATCTGAGTCAGTGCACCGCTGCCGCTGATGTCGCCGCTCAACGTGATGTCGTCGCTGCGGTTGATCGCGAGCACGCCATGATTGACCACGCCTCCGGCCCCCAGCTGGCCGCTGGTACCGCCGGCGCCTACCTGCAGCGTGCCCGCAAGAATCGTCGTCCCGCCTTCATACGTGTTGGCGCCAGTAAGAACCGTCGTGCCCGTGCCCATCTGCGTCAGCGAACCGGTGCCGCCGATGGCATCGCCGAGGGTGACCGTGTCGCTGCGATTGATGGCCAGCACGCCGTTATTGATCAGAGCACCCGGACCCAGGTGCCCAGTGGTGCCGCCATCGCCGATCTGCAATGTGCCCGACGCGATCGTCGTGAGCCCGCTATAGGTATTTGCACCCGTGAGGATCGTCGTCCCGCTTCCTGCCTGCGTCAGGGAACCCGTGCCGCTGATGACTCCGCTGATCGTCACCGTGTCGCTGCGATTGAACGCGAGCGAGCCGTGGTTGACGATGGCGCCGGTGCCCAGCTGTCCTGTCGTCCCGCCGTTGCCCACCTGCAGCGTACCGGCGCTGATCGTCGTTGCTCCCGTGTACGAGTTGTTGCCCGCGAGAATTGTCGTCCCGGTGCCCGTCTGTGTGAGCGTTCCCGCACCGCTGATGGCACCTGGCACCGTGATCGTGCCGCTGCTGTTGAACACCAGCGCCGTCTGGTTGACGACGGCACCCGTGCCGAGCGATCCACCATTGCCGACCTGCAGGACACCAGCAGCGATGGTCGTTTGACCGCCGTAGGTGTTGTTCCCGGTCAGGGTCGTGGTGCCGGCGCCCATCTTGACGAGCCCGCCTGTGCCGCTGATGTTGTTGTTCACCGTCAGCGCGTTGCTCCGGTTGATCGTCAACATGCCGTTGTTGACGACGGCGCCGCTTCCAAGCGCGCCGGTCGTCCCCCCGTTGCCCACCTGCAACGTGCCGGCAGTGATTGTCGTTCCGCCGCCATACGTGTTGGCTGCCGTGAGAATAGTCGTGCCGGTACCAACCTGCGCCAGCGAACCCGTGCCGCTGACGATGCCGCTGAGCGTGACAGTGTCGCTGCGGTTGATGGCGTACACTCCGTTGTTGACCAGCGCCCCCGTACCCAATCGGCCGGTCGTTCCGCCGTTACCGACCTGCAATGTGCCTGAAGCGATTGTCGTGAGACCGGTATAGGTGTTCGTGGCCGTGAGGATGGTCGTTCCGGCTCCTGCCTGTGTCAGTGTTCCATTACCGCTGATCACACCAGCCACGTTAACCGTGCCCGATCGATTGACGACGAGCGCCGCGTTGTTGACGACATTGCCAGTGCCCAGAGTACCGGTCGTTCCTCCGTTCCCGACCTGCAGGGTCCCCGCGCTGATGGTCGTCGTGCCGCTGTAGGTGTTCGTTCCCGTCAGCGTCGTCGTCCCCGTGCCCACCTGCGTCAGCGTGCCGGTCCCACTGATATCACTGCTCACGGCAACTGCGTTACTCCGATTCACCCTCAACGCGCCGTTGTTGACGACGTTACTGGTGCCGAGCGTACCGGTCGTTCCTCCATTGCCCACCTGCAACGTCCCCGCGCTGATCGTTGTCGTGCCGCTATAGGTATTCGCGCCCGTCAGCGTCGTGGTCCCCGCTCCCGCCTTCGTCACGGCGCCGGTCCCGCTGATGCTGTTGCTCACCGTCAGCGCATTGCTCCGGTTGATCGTCAACGCGCCGTTGTTGATGACGGCACCCGTTCCCAACGTGCCGGTCGTTCCCCCATTGCCCACCTGCAACGTCCCGGCGTTGATCGTCGTCGCGCCACTGTAGGTATTTGCGCCCGTGAGCGTCGTCGTACCGGTCCCGGTCTGCGTCAGCGTCCCGGTGCCGCTGATTGCGCCGCCGTAGCTCACCGCATTCGAGCGATTGATGACGAGCGCCGCATTGTTGGTGACATTGCCGGTGCCAAGACTGCCGGTGGTGCCACCATCGCCGATCTCCAACGTTCCCGTGCTGATTGTGGTCGTTCCACTGTACGTATTCGTCCCGGTGAGCGTCGTTGTCCCCGTTCCCGCCTGCCTCAGCGTTCCCGTCCCGCTGACGTTATTGCTCACCGTCAGTGCGTCGCTCCGGTTGATGATCAGCGCGGCGTTGTTCGTCACGTTGCCCGTGCCGAGGGTGCCGGTTGTGGTTCCACTCCCTACCTGCAACGTTCCCGCGCTGATGGTCGTCGTGCCGCTGTAGGTATTCGTTCCCGTGAGCGTCGTTATCCCCACCCCGGCCTTTGTCAGCGTCCCCGTCCCGCTGATGTCATTGCTCACCGTCAGCGCGTTGCTCCGGTTGATCGTCAGCCCACCATTGTTGACGACCGCGCCGGTGCCCAACGTCCCCGTTGCCCCGGCACCCACCTGCAGCGTCCCGGAGCTGATCGTCGTCGTCCCGCTATAGGTATTGGCTCCGGTCAGCGTGGTCGTCCCCGTCCCGGCCTGCGTCAACGTTCCCGTCCCGCTGATCGCCGCGGACACTGTGACCGCGTTGCTGCGCGCAACGATCAACGCGCCGTTGTTCACGACCGTGCCGGAGCCCAGCGCACCCGTGGTGCCACCGTTGCCGATTTGCAACGTCCCCGCGCTGATCGTTGTCCCGCCGCTGTAGGTGTTCGCACCCGTGAGCGTCGTGGTTCCCGCTCCAGCCTGCGTCAGCGTTCCCGTGCCGCTGATGACCCCGCCGTAACTCACCGCGTCCGTCCGATTGATGACGAGCGCCCCATTGTTGGTGACATTGCCGGTGCCCAGGGTGCCGGCTGTCCCACCGTTGCCGATTTGCAACGTTCCTGCGCTGATCGTCGTCGCCCCGCCATATGTATTCGTACCGGTGACTATCGTCGTCCCCGCCCCTGCCTGCGTGAGCGTCCCGGTCCCGCTGATGCTGTTGCTCACCGTTACGGCGTCGCTCCTGTTGATCCGCAGCGCGCCATTGTTGACGACGTTGCCAGTGCCCAGGGTGCCGGCCGTCCCTCCGTTCCCCACCTGCAACGTCCCCGCACTGATCGTCGTCGTTCCGCTATACGAGTTCGTCCCCGTCAGCGTCGTCGTTCCCGCGCCTGCTTTCGTCAGCGTTCCAGTCCCGCTGATGTCATTGGCCACTGTCAGTGCGTTGCTCCGGTTGATCGTCAAAGCGGCGTTGTTGACGACCGCGCCCGCACCCAAGGTCCCAGTCGTCCCTCCTGCACCGACCTGCAATGTCCCCGCGTTGATCGTCGTCGTGCCGGTGTAGGTATTCGCCCCGGTGAGCGTGGTCGTGCCCGTCCCCGCCTGCGTTACAGTTCCCGTCCCGCTGATGGCACCGGCCACCGTGACCGCATTGTTGCGCGCGACGATCAGGGCGCCACTGTTCACGACCGCTCCCGTACCAAGTTGCCCCGTCGCCCCGCCGTTGCCGACCTGCAACGTGCCTGAAGCGATCGTCGTAACGCCGCTATAGGTGTTCGTGCCCGTGAGGGTGGTCGTTCCAGGTCCTGCCTGCCTCAGTGTCCCCGTGCCGCTGATCACGCCGGCCACCGTGACCGCATTGGATCGGTTGACGATCAACGCCGCGTTGTTGACGACGTTGCCAGTGCCCAGGGTGCCGGTCGTCCCTCCGTTGCCCACCTGCAACGTCCCCGCGCTGATCGTCGTCGTGCCGCTGTAGGTGTTGGTGCCGGTGAGCGTCGTCGTCCCGGCCCCGGTCTTGATCAGTGTCCCCGTCCCGCTGATGTCATTGCTCACCGTCAGCGCGTTGCTCCGGTTGATCGTCAACCCAGCGTTGTTGACAACGGTGCCCGTGCCCAGTGTGCCCGTGGTTCCCCCGTTGCCCACTTGCAACGTGCCAGCACTGATCGTGGTCGTCCCGCTGTAGGTATTCGTGCCGGTGAGCGTCGCTGTTCCGGTGCCCGCTTTCGTCACCGTGCCGGTCCCGCTGATGCTGTTGCTCACTGTCACGGCGTTGCTTCGGTTGAAGATCAATGCGCCATTGTTCACGACCGCCCCGGCGCCCAGCGCACCAGTGGTGCCGCCGTTACCGACCTGCAACGTCCCCGCGTTGATCGTGGTCCCGCCGCTGAAGGTATTCGCACCCGTGAGCGTCGTTGTCCCGGTCCCGGTCTGCGTCAGCGTCCCGGCGCCGCTGATGACGCCGCCGTAGCTCACCGCGTCCGACCGATTGATGATGAGCGCCGCATTGTTGGTGACGTTGCCGGTGCCCAGGGTGCCGGTCGTCCCTCCGCTCCCGATCTGCAACGTGCCGCCACTGATGGTCGTCGTGCCGGTGTACGTATTCGTTCCCGTCAGCGTGGTCGTTCCCGTGCCGGCCTGCGTCAGCGTGCCGGTTCCGCTGATGCTGTTGCTCACCGTCACCGCGTCGCTGCGGTTGATCCTCAACGCAGCGTTGTTGACGACGGCGCCGCTCCCCAGTGTTCCGGTCGTCCCCCCGTTGCCCACCTGCAATGTTCCTGCGCTGATCGTCGTGGTTCCGCTGTACGAATTGGCCCCACTCAGGTGCAACGTCCCGGTTCCCGCCTTGGTCAAGCCAGCAGAGCCCGCGACGATCGAGCCGACGGTGGTCGTGACGCCAGCGTTTGTGGTGACAGTCGGTGTGGTACCTCCCAATGTGAGCGTTCCGCCCACCACCGAGTAACCGGTCACGCTGAACGTCAGGTTGTGGACGTTAATCGGGGTCCCGACCGTGACGGTCCCTGCCGTGCCGCCGAACACGCCGTTGTCGAAGGTTGCGTTGTTCCAGGCCTGGAAGGTCGACCCGTTGAACCAGATCAGTGCGGTTGTGTCCCACGTGCCGCTGCCTCCGGTTCCCGCTGTGGCGCCATTGACATCCCAGGTCCGGTTGGCTTGCCCGTGTGCCGGAGGTGCTGCTGCCGAGGAGACCAGCAGAAATACCGCACCACAGAGCAGCGCGGCTTTTCTCGCCGATGAGCATCGAGTCGCGCAGCGTGCCTTGTGGCAGATCCGCACCCGAAACGACGGTCGAACAGGTCTCAGAGACAGATGAGGAGCAGGATTCAACGACAAATCCCGCAAGCCGTGAAGCGGGGATGCTTCACGGGTACACCTGGGATGGCACGCCTGGGAACGGTCGTGTCAGATGGCAGCGCTCTAACTCTACTGCTTCTTCACCGACGCCGTCTGTCTGATTCCGACATTTGCCGCCGGCGGTCGTTGCGCAGTAAGTCGCAACGTCGGCCGCCGGTGTCCTTGCCGGACGCCGGTGGTCCGCGTCATAGTTCGCGAGCGAGCCATCGCACCGTATTCAGTGCGAACTGCCGGTTCTGCATTCCGGGCACAGAGTAATCAACCAACGTTCCCATTTCGCCAATGACGACGACCCGCCCGCGGCCGAAGGCGAACGCGATACCCTGACTCCGGCCGGCGGCTGAAACTTGTTCGCACGACGGGCACGGGTTGAAATCCCTTGCCTGCGTCCGAGGCGTTGTGTCCGAGGGCGCGCGAGGTGTACTGGATGGCACCCAGTCCACCGCAGTGGGGCTCAGGCGCAGCAGCGACACGCTCCCGGGCGGACCTTCCATCGATCCTCCGGTGACCGTCGAGACGCCTTCGATCATTTCCCATTCGTCGTAGCCGCGCGTGATGGGGTGATCGGCAAGAAGACCGTTTTCAAGAGAGAACACCAGGTACCCGAATATCTGGCCGTACCCGGGGAGCGCCCATCGATGCGCGGGATCGTCGGTCCATCCACCGGACAGTTTCACTCCGAACCGTTCCGCGAGCGATCGGGCGGCGACGCCCGTGGGGTAGTGATCGGTCACCAGAAGTAGTGCCCCGCCACCTTTGACCCACTCTTCAACGGCGTCGATTTCAGAATCCCTGAACGCCGATGCTGCACGTGTGTCCGCCGAGGCCCGCTGGTCGGCGCCGTTCGGATTGGCGACGATCGCGATGTCTGTCGCGGCCAGTCTCTCGGGGCTGAACGGGAGAGTGTTCGGCCTCACCTCGAATCCCGCATCGGTCAGCAGATGAACCAGCGGTCGATACCCGCCCGATGCCGTCGCCATGATGTTGTGATGCGCCTCGTCGAGCATGACGCGCCGTGCGGCCGGCGCTTGCGCCGAGAGCATTCCGACGAAGAAGCAGATCGCGCTCGCCATAACGGCCGCGGCGCAGATGTTCGCTTTCAGACGCATCGTTGTTCCCTGGCCCCCGTGACGAGTCGCTTCAGCTGCGCGTCGATTCGCGACTGAAGCGGCTACCGTCGGGTCGCACCTGAAGTCTACGTCAGCCGAAGCATTACGAGTGGGTCGACACGTGGTCGCACTCTTGCGTCAACTTCTTTTCGCCGGAATGTCGAGCCAGGAGAGCGGCGGAGCTTGCACCGCAATCCCGCCACACTTGTCACTCCTGCGCGCTTCGTTTCCGGAGCTAGCTTGTCTCTTACGGAAGAAAGCCAGGACGAGGAGAGAGCAATGGATAAGAAGATGAAGACGCCTCCGGTCGTGTCAGCGCAGGAGTGGGAGGCCGCACGCCAGCAGCTCCTGATCAAGGAGAAGGCGTTGACGCACGCACGCGACGCGATGGCTGCCGAGCGTCGGCGGATGCCGTGGCTCGCGGTGGAAAAGGCGTACGAATTCAACGGACCGAGGGGCAAGGCGAGCCTGCTCGACTTGTTTGACGACCGTCGCCAGCTGATCGTCTACCGTGCGTTTTTCGAGCCCGGCGTGTACGGCTGGCCCGAACATGCGTGCCGCGGCTGTTCGTTCGTGGCCGACCAGGTTGCCCATGTCGCTCATCTGAACGCACGCGACACCACGCTGGCGTTCGTCTCGCGCGCACCGCTGAAGGACATCGAACGGCTGAAGGCACGAATGGACTGGAAGATGCCGTGGTACAGCATCGCGGACAGCTTCGACATCGACTTCGGCGTGGATGAATGGCACGGCACGAACACCTTCATCCGCGACGGCGGCAGGATATTCCGCACGTACTTCATCAACAACCGTGGCGACGAACAGATGGGAAGCACGTGGAATTACCTCGACATCACGGCGCTCGGACGCCAGGAGAAATGGGAAGACTCGCCCGAGGGCTACCCGCAAACGGAACCGTACAAGTGGTGGAACTGGCACGACAACTACGGCGCCGAGGCCTCGCCCAACCCGAAGTGGGTCGAGGTGTCCGACGCGGGAGAGGCGGCCTTCCGAAAGCGCGGCGCAGAGACGAAAGCATGACCGAGGCCTGGCACTCGGCGTGAAGGGCGCTACCGATACCTGTCTGGATCTGCGGCGAGGCCCGCTTCCACGTCCTCGGTGTACTTCCAGATGTCCGGCTGCGAGCCGTCGACATCGGTGAATCCGTACGTCGAGGCGAGCTGGCCGGACGTCAGGGCTCGTTGATTCCAGCGGCGCTTACCAGGGTCTGCCGCCAGCGCGGCGACGGCGCGGCCGACATATCTCGGCGACTCTGAGACGGCAAATCCGGGAGGTGCCTGTGGTGAAGCGGTCGGTGCGAGCGCGTCATGCCACCGTTCTTCTGACACGCCGTAGTTGTCGAGCATCATCTCCGAACGCAGCCAACCGGGCGTGATCGATACCGCCGTGGCGCCGTGCGCCTCGAGCTCGTGTCCTTGCGAGAACGCCAGGCGATTCACGGAGATCTTCGCCAAATCGTAGAACGTGGACAGGCGATAGTGGGCGGCGTTGTATTCGAACGTTCCGTCTGTCACCTCGACGAGGAGCCCATCCGGCCGCGTGATCAGGAGGGGGAGCAGATGATGTGAGGTGATGAGATGCGTATCGACCCCGAGACGGAGGATTCGCAATCCCTTCTCGAGGTCGTGCTTCCAGATCGGCGTGTTCCAGTCGCGCGGTCCACCCTTGAGGACTTCGCCTCCCCAGATGTCGTTCACGAGTATGTCGATGTGCCCGTGGGTCCCGCGAATGTCCTCGGCCAGCCGCTCGACCTCGCCGGAATCGAGGTGATCAACGGCCTTGGCAATGCCGGTCCCGCCGAGGCGCGTGACCAGTTCGGCTGTCTCCTCGATCGTTTCCGGCCGATCGTAGCTGGAGCGCGACGGACCCGCGGCGCGTGTGCTGCGCCCGGTGCAGATGACGGTCGCGCCCGCTTCCCCTAATGCCGTCGCGATGCCGCGCCCCGCGCCGCGTGTCGCACCTGCGACGACGGCGATGCGTCCACGAAGAGCCTGCGGGTTGGGTGCCCAGATCATTGTCGGTCACCGCTCGAGGCGCAGTCCCCAGAGCACGAGGCCGAACGAGCGTCTGAGATGTGAGATTGAAACCAGGTGCGGTCGAGGTACCCCTTCCGCAGTTGGTTGACTACGCATGGCTCTTGCAACAACACGTTCGCAGCGCGCGAGAAAAGACTCAACGAATGATCCTCATGCAGGGAGTGCTCGAGCGATGAAGATTCTGCAGCTTGTCCATGTGATGCTGTTTGCGCTCGTCACGGGAGTGTTCTGGGGCACCTGGTTCAGCTTGGGCCGTTCGATGGACGCCATCACCCCGGCCACATTCCTCGAGGTCGGCAAGATCATGATTTCCAATCTGGGTCGTCCGATGAGCGTCCTGTTGCCAGCCTCCATCTTTTCCGCGGTGCCGATCATGTACGTGCTCTATCGTCGCAACGACGCTCCCGCGTTCATTCTCGCCACCCTGGCCGTGGCGCTCATGTTGACGACGATGACGATCACTCTGGTTGTGAACGTACCGCTCGACGCTGTATTCGCTGACTGGACGATTGCCACGCTTCCGGCTGATTGGCGCATCACTCGAGATCGCTGGGAGTTCTATCACGGGATTCGCACGTTGCTGTCAGTCGCCGCGCTTGCCAGCAGCGTTGGCAGTGTCCTGCTGAGCCGCGACGGACCCGGAACCGCGCACGTCGTCAAGCGCGCTGCGTGATCACGAGAGTACTCGATGGCTACGCAACGCGGGCTCGACGTCAACGACATTCGACAGCGAATTGACACGCTGGGTGAGGCGATTCGCGCCAACGACGCATACGAGGCTGTCGCGAGCGCGCTTCGCAACGCTGCGGCGCAGCTTCAGGCGACCGCTGATCGCATGGCCGGATACAGGGAGCTGCCCATGGCCCGGCACGATGAACGTGCCATGAGCTCGCCCGAGATCCGTGACGCGTTCGCGGCATTCATCGAACGCGAACACGATCTCGCGACGCTACTCGAGACTTGGATTCAAGAGGATCGCGCGATGCTCGAGGGCGCGTCTGAGCTGGAGTACGAGATTTACCGGGTCACTTAGCTCACGACGGTAGCCTCGGATCGTCTCACGTGCGCGGAGAGGTCGGCTCGACGCGTCGAGTCAGCGCCGGGGGAAGGCCATCACCCAGTTGGTCTCCCAGGTCAGGCCGCGCGCGCGACACAGGCCAGCTCGTCTACCGTGCCGAAGTGGCTGACGAGGTGGGAAGCAACCTCGATAAGTACGTGACCAAGACGGTCGACAAGGCATTCAAGAAGTTTCCTGTAAAGGAAGTTGACGCTGATCGCACGAGGTAACCCCGAGGAACGCCGGCGCGGTGACGCCGGCGTTGCCGAGCTGGCAGCGTGAAGCCTCTGGCGCTCGTGTTGGCCTACGATGGGTGGCGCGTTAGTACCGTCTGTAGGCGAATGGCCATACCTGATTGCATCGCGCGAGGTCGCGAGGCGTTCGCGCGCTGCGCGTGGACCGACGCGTGCATCCATCTCGCGTCGGCCGATCGTGATCATCCTCTCGAGCCCGAAGATCTGCAGCGGTTCGCGACGGCGCTCTACCTCACCGGGAAAGAAGCGGAGAGTGCGGACATCTGGGCACGCACACACCAGGAGGCGCTGCGGCGCGGTGATGTCGAGCGCGCAGTCCGGTGCGCGTTCTGGCTGGCTTCAGGGCTGCAGGAGCATCACGAGCTGGCGCGGGCGCTCGCCTGGATCTCCCGCGCGCAGCGACTGCTCGAAGAGAGCCAGCGCGTGTGTGTCGAAGAGGGCTATCTGCAGTTGGCGCTCGCGATCGATGCCGTCTTGAAGCGTGATTTGGCGGCCGCATACACGCGGTTCGGCGAGGCCGCCGCCATCGGCGAGCGCTTTCGCGATCACGATCTCATCGCGCTGGCGCGCCAGGGTCTCGGGCGAATTCTGATCCGGATGGGGAAGACGCAGGAAGGTGTCCGCCTGCTCGACGACGCGATCGTCGCTGTCGACGCCGGCGATGTGTCGCCGCTTGCCGCTGGTGACGTGTACTGCAGCGTCATCGAGGGTTGTCTCGAGATTTTCGATCTCCGGCGTGCGCGCGAGTGGACGACGGCACTGACTCGTTGGTGCGAGTCGCAACCGGACCTGGTGCCGTATAGCGGGCAATGCCAGACGCGGCGCGCGGAGATCCTGCAGCTGCAGGGAGCCTGGGCGGACGCGAGCGCCGCCGCCGGCAGGGCCTGTGAACGGCTGCTGTTGCGCGCCGGTCATCCCGCGTCGGGTGCCGCGTTCTATCAATGCGCCGAGATCCATCGACTGCGGGGCGAAATCGCAGAAGCGGAAGAGGCGTACCGCAACGCGAGCCGACACGGACGCAAGCCACAGCCTGGCCTGGCGCTGCTGCGGCTTGCTCAGGGTCAGACCGAGACGGCGGCGACCGCCATCCGCCTCGCACTGGACGAAGCGCAGAGCGGTCCCGGTCGAACCAGGCTGCTGGCGGCATATGCCGAGATCATGCTGGCAGCCGGCGACGTGTCAGCGGCGCGCACGGCAGCAGAGGAGCTGACGGTGCTGGCCGAGGATCTCGACGCACCGGTGTTGCAGGCCACCGCGGCGCACGCGCGTGGCGCTGTGCTGCTCGCCGAGGGTGATGGACGCGCGGCGCTCGGCGTCCTGCGCCAGGCGTGGATCATCTGGCAAGAGATCGAGGCGCCGTATGAGGCCGCGCGCGTGCGCGTCGCGATCGGCCTCGCCTGCCATGCGCTTGGCGATCGAGATGCGGCCGAGATGGAGCTCGATTCCGCGCGCTGGATCTTTGCGCACCTTGGTGCCGCCTGCGATCTCGCGCGTCTCGAGGCGCTCGGAGTCAGCGCGTCGCCGGCCGCGGTCGCGCATCCATTGAGCGGGCGCGAGCTGGAGGTGCTGCGACTGGTCGCCGCGGGGAAGAGCAACCGCGCGATCGCCGCGGAGCTCTTCATCAGCGAGCGCACCGTCGAACGCCACGTGAGCAACATCTTCTCGAAGCTCAACGTCTCGTCACGCGCAGCTGCGACAGCCTACGCATACGAGAACCAGCTCGTCTGAGTGCACACGTCTACGGTGCAGTTTTCTACGTGAAATCACCCATTTCGCCGATCCCCGGGAAATGGGTGGTCCTCCCGATGCGCGGTCTTTCGGCGCGCACCTATCCTCGCCTTCAGTAGCAACTCCGGTCGCGCCGGAATATCCGCATTGTGAGGGAACCATGCATCTACACGAGACGAGTGGGCGATCGCGCTTCCTGTCGGGACTCTTGCTGGCTGGGCTGACGCTCGCGGCGGGGGCGTCGGGATGCGCGCGTCAGGGATTCGCTCAGAGCAACGACGGCCATCAACAAGCGGTCGACCAACAGAGCGCGGATTCGAAACGGCGCGGCAACGCCGTGACGCACTGGAACCGGCTCGCGACCGAGATCTTTCCGGTGGACGTTGGTCCGATCGTCGACGCGCGCGCGATGGCCATCCTGCATGCCGCCATTCACGATGCCCTCAACGGTATCGAGCGCAGGTACGAGCCATATACCGCGGACCTCTCCGCCCCCGGCGCATCGATCGATGCTGCGGTAGCGAGCGCCGCCCGCGACGTGATGATCGCTGTCGCGCCTGGTCAGAAGGAACGGATCGAGCGGGCGTACGCGGCCGTACTCGCGGACGTTCCCGATGGCCCGGCAGAGGACAACGGCGTGAGCCTCGGTCAGGAAGCGGCACGAGCAAACCTGGATCGGCGAGCGGCCGATGGCATCGCGCCGGGACCGTGGCCGCCGACCGAAGGACCGATCACCGAGCCGGTGTACGTACCGACAGGCAAGCCCGGCGACTACGATTTCACGCCGCCGTTCGATGCGCCGCCGCTGGGGCCGATCGCGCTCTTTCCCGGCTTGGGCCGGCTCGAGCCGTTCGCGATCGATCTCGCGCGTCATCGACTTCGCGGCCCCGACCCATTGAGCAGCCGCAAGTACGCGCGCGACCTCGCGCTGCTGCAGTCGGACGGTCGTCTGGACAGCCCTACGAGAACGCCCGATCAGACGAACACGGCGTTCTTCTGGTTCGAACCGTTCGGCATCTGGAACGACATCACACGGATTGCGATCGAGCAAAACGGCCTGAATCCGTGGCAGGCCGCCCGCGAGTTCGCGCTCGTGAACTTCGCGATGATGGACGCCGGTATTGCCTGCTTCGATGCCAAGTACCGCTTCCGTTTCTGGCGTCCGTACACGGCGATCCGTCGCGCGGCAGAAGACGGCAACGAAGAGACGGAGCCGGATCTGGACTGGCTACCGCTTCTCTGGACGCCACCGGAGGTCATGCCGCAGACGTTTCTCATTCCGCCGATCCCGGACTATCCCTCGGCGGCGGCGACGACGTCAGCCGCCGCAGCGGAAGTGCTACACGCGCGGTTTGGTGGTCGGGTGCGCTTCAGCGTCACGAGCACCACGCTTCCCGGCGAGAAGCGTCACTTCCGCGGCTTCCGGCACGCCGCGCGCGAAGCGGGGATGTCTCGGTTCTACGGCGGCATTCACTTCCTCCACGCGGTCGAGGACGGCTGGACGCTGGGCGAAGGGGTCGGCCGCGTCGTCGCGCGCAAGCTGCCCCGCGCCCGATGACCACCGATGTCGTTTCGAATCTGGGAGGGTGAGTTCAATGGTCAAGGTGTCAGTGCTGCTGAAGCGCAAACCCGGAATGAGCCCCGAGGAGTTCCGCCGTTACTGGCGTGAAGTACACGGGCCGCTGCTGATGAAACAATCAGCCCTGATGCGGCACATCCGCAAATATGTCCAGTGCCATTCGATCGCGGAGGTCTTTGCCGACATGCCCGGCGTCGTGTCGTCGGAGTTCGACGGGATCGCGGAAATGTGGGGCGACAGCGTCGACAACGTCAGACGCGGACTCGCCGAGCCCGCCTACCTGGAAGTGATCCGGCCCGACGAGGAAAAGTTTCTCGATCTGCCGAAGTGCGTGTTCATGGTGACCGAGGAAGTCATGATGTGATCAGCGCTCGAGGGCGGACAGATCGAGCCGGGCGAGCCGGTCTGCATCCGCCAGGATGTCCATCTCAACGACCTTGCCGCCTGCGATCGTGACGCCGATCACGGAAAACAGGCGCCCGTCCGGAAGGCGCGTCACGACACCGATATTGCCATTCACGAGGACCACCTGATTGGACAACGCGATCTTCGAGAACGCCGCGGCTTGCGCGACGACTGCCTGAGCCCCACGCACGAGGGGCGACATGCCCTTCACCGCGCCGCCATCAGCCCGCAGCACGATATCCGGATCGAGCACAGCGACCAGCGCTTCGAAGTCGCCGTTCTGAACGGCCGCGAGAAACGCGTCGACGACACGGCGCTGCTGCCGCAGGTCGGCGTCTGAAGTCGGCGCCTGGCCCTGGACCCGCCGGCGCGCGCGGCTCGCGAGCTGACGCGTGGCGACGACCGAGCGATCCACGATGGGCGCGATCTCCTCGAAAGGCATCGCAAACACGTCGTGCAGCACGAACGCCAGCCGTTCCGCCGGCTCCAGCTTCTCGAGGACGACGAGCAGCGCCAGACCGACAGAGTCGGCGAGCATGGCGTCGGATTCCGGGTTCTGGTCGGCGCGAGTGATCACGGGGTCGGGCAGGTGCACGTCCAAGGGATCCTCCCGGCGCGACGTTCGCGTTCGCAGCATGTCCAGGCAGACGCGCGCCACGACCGTTGTCAGCCATCCCCGCAGGTTGTCTACACCGCTGATATCCGTCCGGCTGAATCGGATCCAGGCTTCCTGGACGGCGTCCTCCGCCTCGCTGACCGATCCGAGCATGCGATACGCGACCGTCCGCACGTGCGATCGGTGCTCTTCGAATTGCTCGGCGAGCCGCTCAGGTGGGGGCATCAGTCACATTCCTCCTTCGCGGTCCGTCATGGTAGTGACGGACGAGACATCGCGGATGTGACGCCGATGCGCGTCAAGCTCGTCTGCGAGGAGGTCCCCGTGAACTGGAACACACTCGCGCTGCTCCTCTTCACCGGTCTGTATTTGTTCGTGCTGCCGTATGCCACCAGGTGGCGCAGCGGACGCACTGTCTGATCGCTCACACACCATCGAGACTCGATGACATGATCGCGAATATGGCCTCCTCCAGACAGCCTGCGCGCCGTCGCCACGACGAAAGCGGGCACCCCGCAGATAGCCACGACCTGATCCGCGTGCAGGGCGCCAGGGAGAACAACCTGAAGGACGTCAGCGTCGAGATACCGAAGCGACGGCTGACCGTGTTCACCGGCGTCTCAGGATCGGGCAAGTCGTCGCTGGTGTTCGGCACCATCGCCGCGGAGTCGCAGCGGCTGATCAACGAGACCTACAGCGCGTTCGTGCAGGGATTCATGCCGACGCTGGCCCGGCCCGAGGTCGACGTACTGGAAGGAGTGACGACCGCGATCATCGTCGACCAGGAGCGGATGGGCGCCAACTCCCGCTCGACGGTCGGCACGGCGACCGACGCCAACGCGATGCTGCGAGTGCTGTTCAGCCGCCTCGGCAAGCCGCACATCGGCTCGTCGAATGCTTTTTCCTTCAACGTCCCGTCGGTTCGCGCGGTCGGGTCGATCACGGTCGAGAAGGGCGCCGGCAAGACCGAGAAGCGCGTCTTCACCGTCAACGGTGGCATGTGCCCGCGCTGCGAGGGCATGGGCTCGGTCAGCGACATCGATTTGAAACAGCTGTACGACGAGAGTAAGTCGCTCAACGGGGGCGCGATCACGGTCCCCGGCTACACGGCTGACGGTTGGTACGTGCGTATCTTCGCGGCTGCGGGCCTGGATCCGGACAAGCCGATCCGGAAATACAGCAAAAAAGAGCTCCACGACTTCCTCTATAAAGAGCCGATCAAGGTGAAGGTCGAGAAGTTGAACCTCACCTACGAGGGGCTGATTCCACGAATCCAGAAATCCTTCCTGTCCAAGGACGTCGACGCGCTGCAGCCGCACATCCGCGCATTCGTGGAGCGAGCGGTGACCTTCACCTCGTGCCCCGACTGCAAAGGCACGAGGCTCAACGAGGCTGCCCGGTCTTCCAGGATCAAGGGCACCAACATCGCTGATGCGTGCGCGATGCAGATCAGCGACCTGGCCGAGTGGGTGCGCGGGCTCAAGGAGCCATCGGTCGCGCCGCTGCTGACGAAGTTGCGGCAGACGCTCGACTCGTTCGTGGAGATCGGACTGGGTTACCTCAGCCTGGATCGGCCGTCGGGCACGCTCTCGGGTGGCGAGGCGCAACGCACCAAGATGATCGGTCACCTCGGGTCATCGCTCACAGACGTGACCTACGTCTTCGACGAGCCGACGATCGGGCTGCACCCGCACGACATCCAGCGGATGAACGATCTGCTGCTGCGGCTGCGCGACAAGGGCAACACCGTCCTCGTGGTCGAGCACAAGCCGGAGACGATCGCGATCGCCGATCACGTCGTCGATCTTGGCCCTGGTGCCGGGACTGCCGGCGGCGAGGTCGTCTTCGAGGGCACCGTCGACCAGCTGCGAGCCAGTGGCACGCTGACCGGGCGTCACCTGAGTGACCGGGCTTCGCTCAAGTCTTCCGTGCGGAAGCCATCGGGTGTGATGAAAGTGCGCGGCGCCCGGACGCACAACCTCAAGAACGTGAACGTGGACATCCCGCTCGGCGTGCTCGTGGTGGTGACGGGTGTGGCCGGGTCGGGGAAGAGCTCATTGATTCACGGCTCGGTGAGCGGCCGCGACGGAGTGGTGACCGTCGACCAGGCGCCAATCCGCGGCTCGCGGCGGAGCAACCCGGCGACGTACACCGATCTGCTCGAGCCGATCCGCAAGGCATTCGCGAAGGCCAACGGCGTGAAGCCCGCGTTGTTCAGCGCCAACTCCGAGGGCGCCTGTCCGACCTGCACCGGCAACGGGGTGATCTACACCGACCTCGCGATGATGGCCGGCGTCGCCACGGTGTGCGAGGACTGCCAGGGCCGCCGCTTCCAGACATCGGTCCTCGAGTACCGGTTCGGCGGACTCAACATCGCCGAGGTGCTCGACCTGCCAGTCAAAGAGGCGGTCGCCTTCTTCGGCGGCGGCCAGGCACAGACGCCGGCCGCGCACGCGATCCTGCAGCGCATGGCCGACGTGGGGCTCGGCTATGTGCGGCTCGGGCAGCCGCTCACGACGTTGTCCGGCGGCGAGCGGCAGCGGCTCAAGCTGGCGACGCACATGGGTGAAGAGGGCGGTGTCTACGTGCTCGATGAGCCGACCACCGGGTTGCACCTCGCCGATCTCGAGCAGTTGCTCGGCCTGCTGGATCGACTGGTTGACTCCGGCAAGTCCGTCCTCGTGATCGAGCACCACCAGTCAGTGATGGCGCACGCCGACTGGATCATCGACCTTGGGCCGGGCGCGGGTCACGACGGAGGGCAGGTCGTGTTCGAAGGCACGCCGGCCGAGCTCGTAACGGCAAGGTCAACGCTGACCGGCGAGCACCTGGCCGCATTCGCCGGAAGTCGTTCGAAGGCGGTCCGATCCCGCTGAGCCGGTCGCATTCGATCTTGCTCCGGCCGTCGATTCAGCACAAGAATCCCAAGCCGCTCCTCCCCCCGGGCGGTCTCTGGAGGATGCGGACCATGTACATCAGAACCATCACAACGGCCGGTGCGCTTGCGCTGGCGGCCGGTATGCTCGTCGCGCCGCTGGACGCGACCGATTGGAAGCGACCGTCGTTCGAGGTGATCGCCAGCGGCCTCGACAATCCGCGCGGGCTCGCCTTCGGTCCCGACCGGGCGCTCTACGTCGCCGAGGCTGGGCGTGGCGGCAACGGCAGCTGCATCACCAACGGCGCCGGCGCGACCGTGTGCTTCGGCAACTCGGGAGCGATCACCAGGATCGGGGACGAACGGACGCGCCGGATCCTCAGCGGGCTTCCGTCCGTGGCAGCGGGCCCTGCATCGCCGGCACCGGGAACGCAGGCCGACGGTCCGCACGACATCGTGTTCGATCGTTACGGGCACGGCATCGCCACCATCGGCCTTGGCGCCAACCCAAACCTGCGTGCGAATCTCGGGCCGGGTGGCGCTCGACTGGCGCGGATCCTTCGTTTCCGTCCGGGCGGCGGCTTCAAGTTCGCCGAGGATCTCGGTGCGTATGAGAATGCTGCGAACCCAGCCGGCGGCACGATCGACTCCAACCCGTTCGGCATCGCTCGCCTCGCCGGGAACATCGTCGTCGCCGATGCCGGCGCCAACGACATCATCCAGGTGGACGATGGCGTGCTCAGCACGTTCGCGGTGTTTGAGAATCGCGTCGTACCAGGCCCGGGCGGCAACCCGATTCCGATGCAGCCGGTCCCGACGTCGGTGGCCGAAGGGCCGGACGGCGCGTTATATGTCGGTCAGTTAACGGGCTTCCCGTTCCCCGTCGGCGGCGCAGCGGTCTTCCGGGTGATGCAGGGATCTGCGCCCGAGGTGTTCCGCGATGGATTCACGAACATCATCGACATCGCCTTCGATCGGCAGGGTGCACTCTACGTGCTGGAGATCTCCCACAACGGATTGCTCTCGGGCAACCCCGTCGGCGCGCTCATCAAGGTCACGCCAGGCGGCCAGCGCGAGGAGCTGTTCCCGGGTGCGCTCATCTCGCCCGGTGGCATGACGATCGGTCGCGACGGAGCGATTTACGTGACGCGGTTCGCGACGCTGCCAGGCGTCGGCGATGTGGTACGCATCCAGCCCTGAGCGATTTTCTGGCTTGCGGCAGCCGGCAAACGGCTGCCGCCGCCGCATGGCATGGTAGGTGGCCGACTCGCACGCGGCTGTCACATAATGGGCGGTGTCCAAGAGGTAATCATGATGCGCATGCTTCTCCTGCTGGTCGCCGGGTTCAGCCTCGCCGTGGCGAGCGGGCCCGTTGTCGCCCACCATTCAGAAACGGCGGAGTACGACTCGACCAAGCCCGTCAAGGTCAAGGGCGTGATCACAAAAGTCGAGTGGCTGAACCCGCATGTCTGGTTCTATGTCGACGTGAAGGACGACACCGGCAAGATCACCACGTGGGGCTTCTCCAACGCGCCGCCCGGAGCGCTGATGCGCAGAGGCATCATGAAGGAGACGCTCAAGATCGGGGCCGAGGTGACCGTTGAGGGTGCGCGCGCCCGCGACGGCTCGAACAACGCCTCTGGCCGGCGCGTGACCTACGCCGACGGCACCAACGCCTTTACGGCAACGGAGGGCGCGAAATGAGTCGTCAATGGATCGCTTCAGCTGCGTGTGCCGCAGCGATCGCCCTCACCGGCGGGTCTCAGATGTCGGCTCAGGATGTTCCCCGGATGGCGAATGGCAAGCCGGATTTCTCCGGCATGTATACGCCGCCGGCGACGGTGAAGGGCACTGGACCGCGGGGGAACCTGATCTTCAACGCCGACAAGATGGCACCGGTGAAGCCGGGCGCCGAAAGCCTGCTGTACCGTCCACGCACCGGTGATGCGCGGCTCGACGAGCCGCGGGCGATGTGCCTGCCGGCCGGCTTCCCGTCGGGCATGCTCTACATCCTTCCGATTCAGATCGTGCAGAACCCGAAGCACATCGTGATCATCCCGGAACTGCAGCGTGCGGCGCGGATCATCCCGACCGACGGGCGGCCGCACAGAAGCGGCATCGAGCCCTCGTACTACGGCGATTCAGTCGGCAAATGGGACGGAGACACATTGGTCATCGAAACCGTCAACTTCAAGCCGTGGATCCTGGACGATTACCACTACACGGACCCGACCAAGAGCCGCTGGCACACCGATGCGCTTCGCACCACCGAGCATCTCACGCGCGCCGGCGACAAGTTGCAGTACCGCATCACCATCGACGACCCCAAGATCTTCACGCGGCCGTTCTCGCAGGATTTCGAGCTGACGCTCCGATCCGACTGGGACCAGCTCGGTCTTCTGGAATATGTCTGCGAGGAGAACAACCGCTGCGCGGGGGGCAACTGCCGCCCGTCAGGAACGCCGTAGCGCCGGTCGCTCGAACTGCGATTCGAGCAGTTTCACGAGCGCAACAAGCGACTGATTCACCGGCGTCGGCACGCCGCTCGAGTCGCCGCGACGGACAACGAACCCGTTGAGCGCGTCGATACGTCCACGTGGGCGGGCCGTCGAATGAGCGTGACGTGCGCGCCCGCGCGCGCGAGCATCCCGCCGAAGTAGCCGCCGACGGCGCCGGCGCCCACGACCGCGACGCGGGGCCACGGCGTTGAAGTCATACGTTGAGCATCACTTTTCAGCGTTGCGTGGCTTCGAACACCACCCGTCCGCCGACCATCGTCATCGTTGGCTTGATACGCCGGATGTCGCCTGCCGGCACGGTCATATAGTCGCGGTCGAGTACGACCAGATCTGCCTGCTTGCCGACCTCGAGGGAGCCAAGCGTCTTCTCCTGGAAGAACAGGTACGCATTCGCGCGTGTATGCGCGATCAGTGCCTCCTCGCGCGTGAGTGTTTCGTCGAGCACTTTGTTGCCGCCGACGTCGAGACCGCTGACGACCCATCCCAGTGTCACGAACGGACTGTAGTGCGAGACGATTGTCGCGTCGGTGCCGAGGCCGAACACGATGCCGCTGTCGGCGATCCGTCGCAGAGGCATGCGCGCACCGGCCTGCATCGCGGCGCCGTGGACGCCGAGCGTGATGCCCAGCGCTTTCGCGCGTGCGATGTTGGCGGCCGAGATGTCGTAGATGTGGCCGAGCGTCCAGCGCAGGCTCGTGAGCGGCTGCGTCTTGTTCACCTGCTCCAGCGTGTCGAGCAGATCCGTGACGGCGTTGTTGTTGATCACGTGCTGGTGAACATGCCAGCCGGCGCGCGCTGCCGCCATCGCGAGCTTGCCGTATTCGCTCATGATCGCGGCGGGCCAGGGATCCTTGCGAGGCGCGAGATCGAAGAACGGCCCGTAGAGAACCTCGCCCAGACCGAAGATGCCGTGTTGACCGTCGAACTGGTTGGGGCGCGAGCGCGCGATGAACTCCGCGGCTTTGGACGCTGCCGCCGGATCGGCCGCGTTGAAATTCAACGTCTCCCACAGTCGAATCGGCAGCGGGCCTTTCGCCGCGCGCGCGGCCAGGAAGTTGGACTGACCCAGGCTGTAGACACCCGTGAGGCCGGTCGAGTTGAGCTCGCGCATGAAGTCCGTGAGGTTCTGCTCGCGCTGCGATGGCGAGACCTTGGGCATCGCGTCGTACAAGGCCATCGGCGGCTGGAACGACACGAGCCCCTGCGCGTTGCGGCGCGCGCCGTCCGCCGGGTTCAACCCGACGGCTCTGAGCGCCAGGCTGTTCGCGTAGACCACGCTGTAGCCTTCCTGCACGAACAAAGGATTCTTTGGCGCCGCCGCGTCGAGTTCCTCGAGGGTAAAGCCTCCGGGCGCGTCGGCGAACTGCCTCGGCGTCCAGCCCCCTTGCACCATGATCCAGTCACCGGGACCGAGGCTCGCTGCCCTGGCGGCGAGGATCCGCAGTGCCTCACGGCGCGAGTCGACGCCTTCGAAACGGGCCTGCTCGTGCCATGTGTCTGCGCCGCGTGTGAAGTGGAAGTGGTTGTCGATGAGGCCCGGGATGACGGTGGCGCCGGCGACGTCGATGACCCTCGTATTCTTCCCTCCGTGGCGCGCGATCTCCGCGCTCGTGCCGGTGGCGACGATGCGGCCATTGGTGATGGCCAGCGCCTCGACGGTGCGGAAGGTTGCGTCAACCGTGAGGATCTTGCCACGCGTCACGATCGTGTCGGCGGCTGGTTGCGCGAGCGCACCTGAGGCCGTGAGGATTGCGAGCAGGGTCACGCAGGCGATCGCGAATGTACGCATGAGCGGGATTCTATCGCCCGATGTCACTCGATCCACGCATGTGGCGCGAGGGTGTCCTGCGCGCCGGCCGAAGACGTCACGCTCAGGCAATAGGCGCCGCGGAACGGTGATCCCGGCGCGAGCCGGCTCTGTTCTGTCACCGCGACGAAGTATCGGCCCGAGCCCGGGAGCTTCGTTGCGATCGTGTTCGGCAGCCCGCTGCGATCGGCACGAATGAGCGTGACGCCGCGAACTGCGTCGACGAGCAGCAGCGTGACGCGATCGCCCGCGGACGTGCCCGCCGGATTTCTGGCCAGCTCGATGGACACCCGTTCGCCCTTGACGCCATCGAAGCGAAACACGTCCAGGTCGAAGAGCGATGGCGGGCGATCGTTGCCGAGGATCGAGCATCGCTCGGCCGCGCCAAGTGTGCTCTCCACGGATATCGTCACGGTGTCTGCCGCGCTGGCGGCATAGCCGTCGTGCACGATGAGGCTGAACGTGTAGAGGCCGACGACCGCTGGCGTGAACCCTGGTGTGGGGCTGCTCGCGTCCGTCAGCGTCACCGCCGGCCCGCCGGTCTGGGTCCAGCTGAAACTCAGCAGCCCTGGGCTGTTGTCGGCATCCGAACTGCTTGTTCCATCCAACGTGATTGCGGCGTGAAGTTGGGCGAGGCGATCAGGTCCCGCAACCGCCACGGGCCGCTCGTTCATCCCTCCGATCGGGCTTGCATCGCACGCCGCTCCGACGCCGTCCCCATCCTGATCGAGCTGGCCGACGTTCGCGACCGTCGAACAGTTGTCGCAGGCGTTGCCAATGCCGTCGCCATCGCTGTCGGCCTGGTTGGGGTTTGCCGTCAGCCGGCAGTTGTCACACACGTCACCGACACCGTCGCCATCCGCATCGGCCTGATCCGCGTTCGGAGTCTGTGGGCAATTGTCCACGCCATCCGCCACGCCGTCATCATCGGCATCGCCCGCGCCAGGTGCTGGAATTGGTTGGCCGAATTCGTCGACCGGCACGAGGACAACACCTGGCGTCGGGGTCGTCATCTCGACGAATCCGCTGTTGAAGAAATCAGCCGTGGCGCACTGGTCCGTTCCGGACCAGATGGTGCCTCTGAAGCCGCTGCGCGCATGTGTGCGAAGGACGATCTCAGTGGCAAACACGTCGCCGGGAGTAACGATCAGCACGCTCGACACCGACGCGAGGTGATCGACTTGTGCTTTCGACGAATGTGGAAAGAACGACGAGAACGGAGGGACGGGAAATCGCCACGATCCGGACCATCCGGTAGTGGCGTTGAATCCGTCCTCGGTCAGCGTGGCGGACTCATTGACGACGGTGACCCGCGGAGCATTGGAGGTGTAGGCGAACACTTGCGCCTCGGCGCGTGCGAGCGCTGCGATGTCGTTCTGCAGCTCGCAGTCCGGACCGGAGCAGGCAAGATGGGCGGGAGTCAGACCCAGCTCGAGCGACCCTCGGAAGAGCGGTCTGAAATGCACGTCCACCTGATTCGGCGGCACTGGAAATCCGTCCATCAGCGTTGCGATGAATCGTTGGACCACTCGTGCCTCTGAGCTGGCTGTGCCGAGTGCGAATGGCTCGTTGAAATCAAAGCAGGTCGTGCTCAGGCCTTGCACCTTGCTCGTGGCGATGAACCCTCCGGAAGGACTGAGGTTGAATCCTCTGTTCAACTCCGCTCGGGCACGGGCATTGGACACAGAGAGTGGACTGGTGGCGATGGCGTGGCTGCCATCCGAGGCGCTGGCTGTTCCAGGATCCCCGTCAACGGCGACGTCGGCCGCATCATCGGTCCCTGCGAGAGCCTCGGCACGCACACCGGCAGGCGGGATGCCCGACATCGGCGGCGGCGCCGGAGGAATGAAGCGCATTTCGGTGAGGAGAAAGGCGCCGGAACTTCCGCTGGTGGGAAAGACGACGGTGCTGATGTCGCCGATATCGGCCGCGCCGATGAACCGCGGAACGAGAGGCCCGGGCACAAAGGGCGCACGGACGTCCTCGGTCGCAAGCGTACCGGTAAAGGTGCCTTGCGGAAGGCTGTCGAACTCCGTTCCGAAGAAGCCGATCGCGGCAACCGGCGGCGTAATTGTCAGTTGAACGCCGCGGAATCCTGTTTGAAAACGAGGGATGACGGGAACGCCGGTCGACGCGCTCAGGCTGGATACGCCGTCGAGACTTTCGAACAGAAAGGTCACACCGTTGCTGGTGAACTGAAACGACGTCGCGCCTGTTGGCACAGTGACTCCCGGGAGCGTCACGACGACGCTCCCGGCGAAGGCTGAATCGTTGACGTCGAACACGCCTCTTGCGCGCAACGGATCCGCTTGCAGTGCAATCAATCCCATCGCCACGACGAGACACGTTGCCCGGCAACGTTGCCACCAACCGCGGACACTGGTGCTCATTTGTCACCTCGCACGTGCCACCACCCATGAATTCGACGAAGGTTGTGCCCGATCACGTAGTCACCGACGGCGTCTCCCTGGCGCTGTCCGGCTCGCTGATCGAAGCGGAAATGAATTCCTCCGTAGATCCGTGCGTTGTCGATGTCGTCGGTGATGCTCGCCAGGTCGGTGTAGCTGAGCGTGATGCCGGGCAGGGCGGGTGTTGAGAACACCAGGGGCTGCTTCACCCTGCCAAAAAGCCGTGCTACGACTCTCCGGCCGGCGTAGCTGCCGCTGGCATGCGCAGATGGATAGCTCGGGAAGCACGGTGTGGTGATGAGCGGTACGAACGTCTCGTCAGGCCTCGTTGCAGGATTGCTGTCGATGTCGGCTTCGCGGATCGCCGTCTCCGGGCGCCAGAATCGATAGTGGTACTTCGTCTCCATCGAGCTGACGAGGCCGTCGCTGATCGCCATGTTGATCAGTGCGAACGCCCTGGCGTTGTACGAGAGCGAGGTTCCCTTCGCTTCGGCAAGCTGGCGCGCTGCCGAGTTCCATACCGCCGCGGCGAGCACCGCGTTGTAGAAGCGTGCGACGACGGTCAGCCGCTCGGGTCGTACCGTGCTGTCATCGGCGCCGACTGTCTTGACTTCGCGAAAGTCCTTCGTATAGCGCAGGCTGCCGAGGGCCGGTGGCGGCGATGATCGGAACTGGCGGCTGGTCCGTATCCCGAACGGCGTGACGTCCTCCCAGTGCAGGAGAATCCCACCCGGTGGCGGGCATGAAGGTGTCGTGTGCCATTCTCCGGGTGCTGCGGACGAGGGGAGGAAGAACCGGGGCGGGGTTGCGCCATCGTTCGAACGGTGCGCGATCGCGGCTGCCGCTGCGTTCAGGCCAACGGCGATGCCGTCGGTCTTGGCTTGACCGTCCGCGATGGCGATCAGCGAGCTGGCGCGCTGGGCGTCGAGCACACTGGCGGAAGCCGGGTAGTAGTGCACCAGGACAGCGTGCGCCGCAGCGACCGCAGCGGCCTGCGGCGACGCGTCGCGTGGCGCGCTGACCGTCCAGAGATACGGTTCGTATCTCCCGGTCACGGCGTTGACAGCTTCGAAGACTGCCGTGTGGACGATGGCCGCGACGCGGGCCGATTCGAAAGGGTTCACCCGGTTGGCATCGAGCGTGCCCATGGCGATCTCGTTCCACTGCAGGACGACGTCGGCCTGCGCGCGTTGGGAGGCCAGCGGCACGATCGTGAAAACGAGCACGAACAGACGGGCAATACTTCCAGTCATCACAGACCTCCATGGTCGAATCAACCGAACCGCCACTCCTGACGCGCGGGTGCGTAACCCCGCACCGGTAAAGGCGGAAACGCGGCCAGAAAACTGGCATCGCATCCGCCCGTGCCCGAGGCTGATCGCGGAGTCGGTGGTGGAGGCGTAGAATTTCAGCCGTTCGACGCTGGGGAGCAGAGGGGGGCAGTGGGAAAGGCTTCAGAGCGATCGGTGACGCAACTCCTGCTCGCGTGGGGTGAGGGCGAGGACGGCGCACTCGACGCGTTGACGCCGATCGTCTACGACGAGCTCCGGCGGCTTGCCCGGCGTTCGCTTGCCGGGGAACGGCCGGCGGGCACGCTCCAGGCGACGGCGCTCGTTCATGAAGCATTCCTCCGCCTCGTCGACGTGCGCCGCGTGCGGTGGCAGAATCGCGCGCATTTCTACGCCATGGCAGCAAGGCTGATGCGGCGCGTCCTGGTGGACCTTGCCCGGACCAGGCTTGCCCAGAAGCGAGGCGGGCGTGCGAAAAAGGTCACGCTCGACGAGGCGCTCCTGGTGTCGGACGGACACAGCGGCCAGGTCGTGGCCATTGACAGCGCCCTCGACGAACTCGCCAGGGTGGATGCGCGTAAAGCCCAGGTCGTCGAGTTGCGTTTCTTCGGCGGTCTCAGCGTGGATGAGAGCGCTGAAGTGCTCAAGGTTTCGCCAGAGACGGTCATGCGTGACTGGAAGATGGCCAAGGCGTGGCTGCTGCGCGAGCTCAGTGAGTCATGAGCGGGGACCGGAAAAGCGACCGCTGGGCGACGATCGAGCGTCTGTACCACGCAGCCGCGGGACGATCGCCTGCCGAGCGTCAGGCATTTCTCGACGAAGCGTGCGAAGGAGACGCGCTGCTGCGCAGCGAGCTCGAATCGCTGCTCCGCTTTGCCGGCGCAGCCGAGACCTTCATCGAACAACCAGCCGCATCGATGATGGCTGCTGTCGTCCCAGGCGCTGCCGACGCGGTTTCCGACCTCATTGGACGGAACATCGGTGACTACGAGGTCATCTCGCGGCTTGGTAGCGGCGGAATGGGCGAAGTCTACCGCGCGCATGACAGCCGGCTCGGGCGCGATGTTGCGATCAAGGTCCTGCCCGCCACTCTCTCGCGCGACCCGGAACGTCTGTGGCGATTGCAGCGCGAAGCCCGCCTCCTGGCATCGCTCAACCATCCGAACATTGGCGCCATCTACGGGCTCGCGGGAGCCGCGGCAGCGCCGGCGCTGATCCTGGAACTGGTCGAAGGGCCGACCCTGGCCGACGTCATCGCCCGGGCGGGACGAGGAATGAAGATCGAAGACGCTCTCCCGATCGCGCGGCAGATCGCTGACGCGCTCGAGGCTGCGCATGAGAAGGGCGTTATCCACCGTGATTTCAAGCCGGCCAACGTCAAGGTCGCCCGCGATGGATTGGTCAAGGTGCTCGACTTCGGCGTCGCCAAGGCGCTTGCCGATGACAGCGCTGAGCCGGACGATGACGGCAGTCACATCACCGGATCGGCTACACGCCACGGCGTGATCGTGGGAACACCAAGCTACATGAGCCCGGAACAGGCGCGCGGTGAACCTGTCGACAAGCGCTCTGACATCTGGGCCTTCGGTTGTGTGTTGTTCGAGATGCTGGCGGGCAGGCCGACATTTGAGGGCAAGACCACCAGTGAGACGCTCGCGGCCGTGCTCGAGCAGGAGCCTGATTGGCGTGCGCTGCCCGAGTCCACGCCGGCGGGAATTCGGCTCCTCCTCGCCCGTTGTCTCGAGCGATCGCCGAAGCGACGACTGCGCGACATCGGCGACGCGCGGCTCGAGTTGGAGGAACCGGGCAACACAAAGACGCTCGAGCCTCGAACGAACAGAGCGCGTGCGATGCCGTGGATCCTGGCGGGGGCCGGATCCTTGATCCTCATCGTGTCTGCCATTGTCTGGCCGCGATCGCAGGAGATTCCACAACGTGTGGAGTTTGCCCTGGATGCACCCGTGGGACACGTGCTCGCGGGCGTGCCCGTGCCGTCGCCTGACGGACGCCGTATCGTGGTGACCGCGCGTTCATCGTCTGGCGTGACATCACTCTGGGTCAGGGCCATCGAGTCGTCGTCTTCAGAGCACATTCCCGGCACCGAGAACGCCAACCAACCGTTCTGGTCGCCTGATGGTCAGTCTGTGGGTTTTGGCGCGGACGGAATGTTGAAGCGGACGACGCTGACGGGGGATGCCGTTCAGCAAATCACGCAGTTGGATCCGACCCTCCTTGGCGCCTCGTGGGGCAGGGACGACATCATCGTGTTCACCCCGTCGAACAAGACGCCGCTATACCGGGTGTCGGCAAGCGGTAGCGGGCGCGCCCCTCTCACAACTCTTGATTCCGAGCGGCGAGAGAACTCGCACCGGTGGCCGCACTTTCTCCCCGATGGTCAGCGGTTCATATTCACCGCACGCAGCGACCTGCCTGAGTACACAGGCATCTACATCGCCTCGCTCGATGCGCCCAACAATCCGAAGTGGGTCATGGCGGCGCAATCGAGCGCTGTGTATCTGCCGTCGGGTCACCTCCTGTACGTGCGCGACAACACTCTCTACGCGCACCCGTTCGATGCAGGGACTGCCGAGTTGTCGGGAGAACCGGCCGCGGTGGCCGGCAATGTGATGCAGGAGCCGTCCAGTGCACAAGGGACGTTCGCTGTGTCGAGCGACGGCCGTGTCCTGAGCTATTCGGAATCGCGCGGATACCGGCTCGCGTGGTTCGATCGATCGGGCAGAGAGATACCGATCGCGGGACCGCGCGGTGAGTTCTCGCAGCTTCAGCTGTCACCGGACGGATCGAGGGCAGCCGTGGTGATGCCCGATCGCCAGAGTGGAAACCGCGACATCTGGCTCATCACACTTGCCGACGGAGGGCTGAGTCGCCTGACGTCGCATCCAACCAACGACTGGTTCCCGGTCTGGTCGCCGGACGGAATCGAGATGAGCTTCGCGTCCGATCGTGATGGCCGGGTGAGCTTCTATCGAACGTCCACCGTGGGCGCGACCGGAGAGGAGCGTGTGTTCCTGGCTCCATCCAGCGGCGGGTTCTTTCCGAGTGATTGGTCGGACGACGGCCGGATGCTGGCGTTTCACTCCTACCCGCGTGGCGACATCAGCCTGTTGCCGCTGTCCGGTAACGCGATGCCGACGCCCCTCGTGGAGTCGCCGTTCACCGATTGGGTCGCGGCGTTGTCGCCGGACGGGCGGTGGGTGGCGTATGTCTCGGATGAATCGGGCAGCGAGCAGATCTATGTGAAGCCGATGAGTACGGCCGGCAAGCATCGCGTCTCGGTGAACGGCGGCGTTCACGCCCGCTGGCGGCGGGATGGCCGCGAACTCTTTTTTCTCGGGCCGCGCAACGAGTTGATGTCGGTGACCGTGGAGGCCGGCCCGCCGTTCGCGGTCAGTCAGCCAGTGCGATTGTTCGATGGGTGCAGCGTGCCCAGGCGCACCACGTTCGAGTATCTCTACGACCTCGCGCCGGATGGACGAACTGTCTGGATCTGTCCGGGCGATGATGGCGCGTCGGCCGTCGTCACCGTGAACTGGACGTCAGCGCTGTCCCGACGCTGACCACGACACGTCCTTCGCTAATCCTGGCGCGCTCCTGCCGCTTGCCTGAGGAGTGCCGCCAGCGCCCGGCGGTCGATGCCGGACGGGTCATGGACCTTGGTGTGGCGCACGTAGCGCCCCTTGCCCTCGAGCAACTCTCGCGGATCTTTCAAGGACGAGCCGTTGAAGAATCCGAACTGCACGTATCCGTTGTCAGAGTGGACGTATGCGACCGGACCCTTCCTGCCGATCCAGCATCCGTTTCCCCACTTCACCGCCTCGTGCAGCCCTGGCTCGACGCGCTTCACGAACTTCCGAAGCGCGCGGATGATTGCCTGATTCTCGGCGCTCTGGTCTTCGAGGTAGTCATCGAAGCTCGCGTAGGTTTTCATCTTCACGATCGGTGTCCCCATCGCCGCGCGGAGTTACTACCAGAGCTTGTTCGGGCTCTTGATCGCTCCTGACAGGACGGCCTTCCGAACGTCATCGATTGTCTTGAGGCCGCCCGGGGCCGTCCCGCCCCACTCGAATCGAGTCGCATCCGGCGTCCAGTGAAAGAGCGCCACCTGCCACGTGTGGGCGATGCCGCCGCGCTCGTAATATACGAGGCAATGATCGGTCGAGCAGCCCGCCGCGACCAGCCGACGGATCGGTAGGTTATTGCCAACATCGGTGACCTGAAACTCGGCTCCCGGCTCCGCGATGTCGAGTGTCGGGCTGCCGAACAACTTCTGCAGTGCGTCGCGGACACCGAGCGGCAGTCCTCTGATCGACGTCACAATCTGAAACCGGTCGCCCTTCACGTGGGCCCGCAGCGCGTCGGACAGTGCGGTGGTGGCCGCCGCCTGGCTGCCGATGACCACGGCTGACCAGAGGCTCACGCCGATCGCGCAGAGAAGTTGTGTGCGGCGCATCCAGGTACCCCGGGCAACAGCTTACACGGACAATGGCATGGTCGCTGACAAGCGGGCACGGTGCCGTCATGCGGCGACAAGTAACTGCGGTCAGAGCCCGACGGACGTTGCGGGGGCACGGTTTGCCGCGGAGACGCGGAGCCACGGAGGGACGCACGGAGGGAGTAAAAAGCCGGCAACCGTGTAGGCGGTGGCCGCGCTACGCGCGGTAGCGACGAGCGGCGGCCCTCCGCGCAAGCACCTCCAACAATACCCAGCAGTGCTTGCG
>JALDXQ010000059.1:0-39079 GCA_032156805.1 Acidobacteriota bacterium | reverse complement strand
GTCGCGCACCGATCGGAGGCTCGCGATTTACGCGCGACTGGCGGCCGGCGCAACCGCGGACCAGGCGCGCGCGGAGCTGGCTGCAATCGCGGCGGCATGGGCACGCGACGGACAGGCTCCAACCGGTGCCCGGTTCGAAGCGGTGCCGATTAACGAGCAACTCAATCCCAGCGTGTGGCAGCGGGCCTGGCTCGCGTTCATCACTGCCGGAGCGTTGGTGCTGCTGGTCGCGTGCGCAAACGTGGCCAACCTGTTGTTGATGCGCGCGTCGACGCGCGGTCGCGAGATGGCGATTCGAACGTCCATCGGTGCCACTCGCGGTCGAGTGGTACAGCAACTGCTCGTCGAGAGCGGCACGATCGCGGCGCTCGCAGGGGCTGCCGGGGTCTTCATCGCGTGGGCCGGCCTCCGCGTCCTGTCCGGCATCATTCCACCGGAGACGATGCCTTACTGGATGGCCTTCACGATGGACGCGCGCGTGTTCTCGTTGGTCACGGCAGTCTGTCTGCTGACGGTGCTCGCGTGTGGACTGCCCTCCGCGCTGCACGTCATGAAGGTCGATCTGCGCGAGACGCTCGCAGACGGTGGCTCGACCACAGTCGCCCGGCCCGCGCGCCGATGGATTGCAACGCTGCTGGCCGCGGAGTTTGCCGTCACGTTTCTGCTGATCGCTCTCGCGGTGATGTCCGTGCGGGCCGACATCCAGGCGCGTCGTACCGAGTTTCAGATCGATCCAGCATCGCTCCTGACCCTGTCAGTCGCATTGCCGGCGGAGTCATATCCCTCGGAAGATGCCCGGGCGGCCTTTTTCGACCGGCTCGAGGGTCGGATTGGTGCGTCGCCGGTTGTCGGGGCGGTCGCGTACGCGAGCCACCTCCCGTATGCCGGGGCCATGGCGCAGCCGCTGACGATATCGGGCCGTTCGGTCGGCGTCACACCTCCAGTCGTCTCGGTCGTCGCAGCCAGCGAGAAGTACTTCGACGTCTTCGGTGTGCCGTTCGTGCGCGGGCGCGCGTTCGGCCCCGTCGACGGACGGCCAGGCAACGAAGTGGCGATCGTCAACGAGCGCTTCGTGCAGATGTTCTTCGCCGGAGACGATCCAATCGGCGAGCGCATCCGCGTGGGCGGCGAGGACAGGCCCTGGCTGGAGATCGTTGGAGTTGCAACGACTGTTCGGCAGCAGGTTTCCGGCCGCGCAGCGGATCCAGTGGTGTTCGTTCCGTTCCGTCCAGCGCCGTCGCCGGTTTCGGTCATTGTCGTCCGCACCATGACGGACGATGCGGGCGCTGCGACGTCGCTGCTTCGGACCGAGGCCGCTCGGATCGATCCTGACCTGCCGCTCTATCGCATCATGCCGTTCGAGCAGGCGGTGCGAAACGCGTTGTGGAATGGAAGACTCAGCAACGTCATCATCCGGAGCATCGCGATCGTCGCATTGATGCTGGCGCTCGTCGGTCTGTATGCGGTAACCGGGCACACCGTAGAACGTTGGACGAAAGAGCTCGGCCTTCGAATTGCGCTTGGGGCGCGGGCGGGGCAGATCGGGTGGCTCGTCCTTAGACGGGTGCTCGGGCAGCTTGGCGTCGGGCTGGCGTTAGGGATCGTGGCGGTGCCCGCGTTCGACCGCCTCTTCACGGATCCCGCGGCCCCGCGCGATGGTGTCGAGATGACCGATCCCGGCATGCTGGCATTGATCGTCCTGTCGATCGCTGTCGTTGCCGTCGTTGCCTGTGTCCTGCCGATCCGCCGTGCGACGACGCTCGATCCAGTACAGACGCTTCGATCGTAGACGAGATGCGACGACTCTTTCTTCGATGGCTCAATGTGTTTCGGCGCAGTTCCGCCGAGCGAGAACTCGATCGTGAGATGGCGGCACACCTCGCGTTGCTCGAGGACGAGCATCGCCGCCGCGGCTTGTCGCCGGAAGACGCTCGCCTCGCCGCGCGCTACGCCATGGGCAGCGTCGCGCTGGCGAAAGACCAGCATCGCGATGCGCGGTCGTTCGGATGGATCGAGGACGCGATCAGTGACGTGAAGCACAGCGTGCGAAGTCTTCGCCGCGCGCCAGGGTTCACGGCTGTTGCGGTGCTGACGCTCGCGCTTGGCATCGGCGCCAATACCGCCATCTTCAGCGTGGTGAACACGGTCCTGCTGCGACCGCTCCCGTTCGAAGAGAGCGATCGCCTGGTGCGCGTCGTGATGACAGTGCCGGCGCAAACGACAGGTGCGACCGAGAGGCGCGACCCCGTTCGAATCAGTGCCGCGGAGCTCGATCAGCTGCGAACGAGCGTCCGCACCCTCTCGACTGTTGGCGTTGTCGAGCCCACGCTGATGAACCTGAGAGGCCGCGATCCACGGCTGCAGGGAGCGAGCGTCTCGGCGGCGTTCTTCGAGTTATTACGTGCGGGCCCGCTCCTGGGCCGAGTGTTCGCCGCTGCTGACGAAGCTGCTGGTGCCCCACTGGTGATCCTTCTCAGCTACGACACCTGGCGTCGGCACTTCGGCGAGGATCCGAACATCATCGGTCGAACGGTGACGTTCGATCCCGTGCTCGGCCCGCGCGTGCCAACCAATTACACGGTGATCGGCGTAATGCCCGCGAGCTTTCAGTTCCCGAACAGCGAGACCAGGGTATGGACGCCAGCGCAGCTTGCCCCTGCTGGCCAACGTGTTCCTCGCGGCGCGCTGCTCGCCCGACTTGCGGACGACGTGTCGCTGGCGGCTGCCGAGTCCGAGATCGTGCCACGGGTCCGCCAGATTCGCGTGGCCTTCCGCGACAACGACAGCGCCAACTACGAACTCGTCGGCATTCAGCAGGAGCTGGTGAGGCCAGTCAGGCCAGCGCTCATCGTGCTGACCGTGGCCGTCGGATTCGTGCTGCTGCTCGCGTGCGTCAACGTCGCGAACCTGGTGCTCGCGCGAACCGCGGCACGACAGCGCGAGATTGTGATTCGAAGCGCCCTTGGCGCCGGCCGGGGCCGATTGATGCGATATCTCCTCACCGAGAGCATGACGCTCGGGTCGTGTGGAGGACTCGTTGGCATGCTGCTCGCCTTCGGCGGCGTCCGGATGTTGCGGTCGCTGGCAACCACGTTGCCCCGCATCGACATCGGCAACCAACTGAGCATCCCGCGAATCGACGAGGTCGGTGTCGACGGGAACGTGCTCGCGTTCTCGTTGGTCATCTCGATCGTCACGGGGCTGCTGTTCGGCCTGGTGCCGGCACTTCGGTTCGCTCGCTCTGACGACGTGGTTGCGATGCGTGAGGGCGAGAGATCGACAGTCAGCGGCTACCGGTTGGGCGGGCACGTCAGCGTGCGCGGCGCCCTGGTGGTCGCCGAAATCGGCCTGGCGATGGTGCTTCTGGCAGGCGGCGGGTTGCTGATTCGCAGCTTCGTCGCGCTGTCGAGCGTCGACCCTGGATACAACCCGTCGAATGTCGTGACGTTTCAGGTCGCGGTTCCGGCCGACCTCTATCCCCCTGCGAGGACGAAGGCGTTCGCCGAGGAACTGGTCGCAAGACTGCGGTCCGTCGCGGGTGTCGAGAGCGCTGCGTACGCAAATCAGCTCCCGATGATTGACCTCGTGAACTCCTACCCGCTCGGATCACGTCCGTTGCCTCGACCGGAGCCCGGCCGCCCGCCTGAACGGCGACCGGAAGGTACGGCGGACATTCGTCTCGTGAGCCGCGATTACCTCGCGACCATGGGCATCCCACTTCTCTCAGGCCGCGGCTTCGCCGAGAGTGATGGCGCGGGCCGTCCGCGCGTGATGCTGATCAACGAGGCGCTGGCCCGACGCGACTTCGCGAACCGCGACCCGATCGGCGAAACGGTCTTCATCAACTACTTCCCGGACCCGTGGCAGATCGTCGGTGTCATTGCCGACGTCCGTCAGTTCGGCCTGGCCATCGAGCCACAGCCACAGTTCTTCGTCGATCTGCGTCAGTGGACGGATGTCGATGTACTGGTCTTCCCGGCCGGCGCCTACTATGCGGTGCGTGCCGCCGGTGGCATTGAGTCGATCATTCCGAGCGTCCGAGCCATTGTCCAGCAGATGGACCCGCAGGCGTCCCTTTTCTATGTCGCGCCGATGGAGCAGGTTGTTGCAAGCACTCTCTCGCGGCCGCGGCTTTATGCCACGTTGCTCGGGATCTTTGCGCTGGTCGGCCTGGGGCTGGCCGTGATCGGTATCTACGGTGTCATGACCTACTCGGTCGCGCAGCGCACGCGCGAGATCGGCATTCGCGTCGCGCTCGGCGCACGCCGCGGACAGGTGATCGCCCTGGTCGTGAAGCAGAGTGCAGTGCTGACCGTCGCCGGCATTGTCGTCGGCCTCGCGGGCGCCGCGATGCTGTCGCGCTATTTAGAGGGACTTCTGTTCGGCGTGACACCGTTCGACCCGGCGACGTTTGCCGCAGCGGCCGCGCTCTTCGCGCTGGTCGCACTGGTCGCCGCGTACGGCCCGACCCGTCGTGCGACGCGCGTCGATCCGCTGGTTGCGTTGCGCGCGGAGTAGGGTCCGGCTGAAGCCGGACCCAGAGCCTAGGGCGTTGTCGAGTCAGCGGGCTCGAGCTTCAGCACCATGCCGTCGGTGGCGTTGCCACCGCTCGCGCCCTCGGTGGCGACGTAGATATAACCATCAGGGCTCTGCTGGACATCGCGGATGCGCAGCCCGAGCCCGGCGAGCAGGCCTTCTCGCCGTTCTGCCTGGCTGGGCTGTCCAAACGAGACGCGAATGAGTTGCCGCGTCGTCAGCGCACCGACGAACAGGTTGTTCTTCCAGCGCGGGAACTTGTCGCCGGTGTAGAACATGATGCTCGACGGGCTGATCGCCGGCACCCAGAACATCCGTGCGTTGTCCATCCCCGGCCGCGCGAACGGTTGATCGGACGCGAGTGTGCCGGTGTAGTTGCGACCCATTGAGACGAGCGGCCAGCCGTAGTTGTGCCCCGGCGCAAGGACGTTCACCTCGTCGCCGCCCATCGGTCCGATCTCCGCCTGCCACAGCTCACCGGTTTCCGGATGCACAGCGAGACCGTATCCATTGCGATGACCGTAGGTGAAGATCTCCGGCTTGGCTCCCGGCTTCCCGACGAATGGATTGTCCGGTGGCACGGTGCCGTCGTCGCGGAGACGGAGTGTCTTGCCGACGTGATTGTCGAGCCCCTGCGATTTCATGCGCAGGCTGTTGTCATCTGTCCCGTCCGCACGCAGTTGCTGGGCGTTGCAGCAGATGCGATCGCGATCGCCGATCGTCACGTAGAGCATGCTGTCCTTGCCGAAGTAAACACGCCCGGCCAGGTTGCCACCTGTCTCCCACGCATCGGCGACGAAGATCTCTTCCACGTCACCGAGCGAGGAGCCCTTGAGGTGTCCACGCGCAACGGCGAGCGTCGACCCCTTCTCTCCCTGCTTGGGATACGAGACGTATACGAGCTGGTTCTCGGCGAACTTCGGATGCACCGCGACGAAGTGCAGTGCATCGTTGGACTGCCCAGGTGGCGTCGGTGACTTCCAGATGGCCTCGGGTGCCAGCACACCGTTGCGAATAATCCGGAGCGCACCGTTCTTCTCGGTGACGAGAATCGTGTTCGCATCAACGAACGCGATCCCCCACGGATGAAAGAGGCCGTTGGCGACGGGCACGAGGCGGACCTTGCCGCCCTGCACGTCGAGCACTTGCGGGCTCGTGATGGGCGTGGACGTCTGCTGGTTCTGCTGCGCGCGCAACGACACATGGGCAGCCGCGGGCGCGAGCACCAGGGCAGCCACCAGGGAGAGGGACAGCTTCTTCATATGGCCTTCCGAGTCAGAAGAGTGGGGCGGCGCATCGTAGCATCCCGAACCCGAATCCTGAATACCGCGCAGTTAGTACTCGAACATGTCTCGATATAGCCATTGATTATCGGTCTTACATTTGATAAGATCCTCTCGTGACACAGCAGCCGATTCCCACATTGCCGCCCAAGGAGCGACTGATCCTCGACCTGCTGATCGCGCAGGGGCCCTTGTTCGGGCTTCAGCTCGTGGCCTTGTCAGAGGGAACGCTCAAGCGGGGAACGGTCTACGTCACGCTGGGTCGCATGGAGACCAAGGGCTTCGTCAGGTCCGAACAGGAAGCCATGCAGCCTGGCGCAATCGGGTTGCCCCGTCGTCTGTACTACCCGACGCCACTCGGCGAGCGCATTGTGCGCGCGTGGAGTTTGATGGCGCGGGAACTCGTCGAAGGCGCCGGGCTCGATGTCCCGGCGAAGCCATCGACCAGGTGACATGCATTTCCTGGGAGATCGCCATGACCGCGTCGACTCCGAACCGACAACCAGGCGAACGGCTCCTGAAGCTGGCAACACTGCTCTTCGATGAGCCCACGCGCTCCACGTTCGTCCTCCCCGCGCTGGCTGACTTCCAACACGAGTTGCAGGACGCTGGTGCGAGGCCGATCAATCGGCTGGCCGCTCATGTGCGTGGCTACGCCGCATTCGCGCGGCTGCTGCTTGCCGCGCCGTTCATCGTTCCATCGGCGCCGATGGGCAGTCCGATCACGACCTTCGTGACTGGCAAGTACGGTGGGAACCTGCTGCTCGTCCTGGCGCTGGCGCTGTTTGCGGCCATACGTCCCTGGTTTGGCTGGTTTGCTGTTGCGGTCGTTGCGTTCGGCGTCGTGGTGGCGATTGCATTGCGTGCGTGGCACACGCGTTATCCAGGCACGCGTGGAGGCGGCGACCCGCTGCTCTCCCTCCTCGTCGTGGCGCTGTTTGCTGCGATCTGGTCGATGTTCGGCTGGTTCGTGCTGGCGGCAGTTGCCGGCGGCGTGATCATGGCAGTCGTGTTGCGACGCTGGAACACCCGTCACCCGAGTCAGTTTGCTCCGGCTGCTCGCACGCCTGGTGCCGAAATCAATCTCTCGTCGATCCCGGTGGCCGGCGACATCGGTGGGCTGCTCTTCGTCATCGGGGCGATCATCACGGTGCTGCTCGGACTGCCTGACATTCGCTGGTTCGTCCTCGCATCGGTCGTTGTCGGTGCGGTGCTTGCGGGCGGCTTGTTCCTGTGGCGATCCACGCGATCGACCTCGCTCGTCCCGATGAATTCGATCCTGCGTCGTTGATCCTCCCGCCCGAATGGTCTAGATAGGTGCTGCCCCTCCGGAGCAGCTCCTGTCAACCTCGAGTCCACGACGAGTGGGTGTACAACGCGGCGACGATCGACGAGGCACCGATCGTGTGGTGTCGGAGATGGCGACGCCAGGGATCGCGAGGTCCTTCGATACTATGAGGACCGGACGGTGTGGCTCGCCAGGGTGTACGAGAGTAGCGTTCGCGTCTATCGGTACGGGCCAGCAGGACCGGAACTCGTACCAGTCATCACACTGGGGTCTTAGCGCCCAGTCTTCACCGCCGCTGCGAAAGTCGTGGGGGGCGCCATGCCGTTGGTATTCGAGCAGATCCGCGCGGGCGGCGATCGAAACTTCGGGTATCTGCTGGGAGATCGATCCGCCAGACGGGCAGTCCTCATCGATCCGTCCTACTCGCCGGAGCAGTTCGTGAGTCGCGCGGCTGAGCAGGGGCTGACTGTCTCGCATGTGATCAGCACCCACGGTCATCCCGATCACACGAATGGAAACGCACGGGCCGTTGACATGACCCAGGCCAGGGTCGCCGCTCATCCGTTGCTCCATCCGGACGTGCCGCTCGCTGACGGGGATCGTCTGGCGGTCGGTGCACTGACACTGAAGTGTCTTCACGTACCTGGACACTGCGAAGATCACCTCGTCCTCTACGAGGAGACTCACCGCATCCTGGTGACCGGCGATCTCCTTTTCGTGGGCAAAGTCGGCGGGACATCGTCTGATGACGATGCCCGCGTGGAATGGCGCAGTCTGCAGCGCCTCATGGTCGAAATTCCCGACGACGCCACTGTCTGGCCGGGGCATGACTACGGCGCGCGCCCCTCGTCGACCATGGCGCTCGAGAAGTCGACGAATCCGTTTCTCCTGTGTCGCAGCGAGAGCGAGTTCCTTCAGTTGAAGGCGACGTGGGCCTCCTTCAAGAAAGAGCACGGACTCAGGTAGCTACTTCGTAACCTTCTGTTGCAGTTCCCTGGCGCGATCGAGGTGCACCTTCACTGTCGGCATGACCTTCGCTGCCCACTGAGTCAGGAGCACGTCACCGTGTCCCTGGCCCGTTGCAGTTGCCACTCCCGGATGCTGCGCGGGTGGCCTGGTCGTTGCGACGTCGCGACCCCGCGACCCCGCGCCGGCCGGATGCTCACCGGCTGGATGTTCAACACCCTGATGCTCGCCCGCGGGAGCACCTGGCGCGGGTACCTCGGCCTCGACGCGCGCTCGCAGCTTGCCGAGGACTTCCTGGTGTCCCTGCACCATCGCGTTGATGTACTCGCGATCGAACTCGGCGCCCTGCAGCCTGGAGAGCTTGTCGATCAGATCCTTGTGCTTCTGATCCAGCTGCGCCGGCTGCTGAACCTCCATCTGCGCCGCCACTGTCTTCAGCTCGTCGCCCGCCTGCGAGTGATCCTTCACCATCATCCGGCCGAATGCCTTCACGTCAGCGCTGGCCGCTCGCTCGGTTGCCACTTTCCCGAGCTGTACCTCGGTGAAACCCGCGATGGTCATGTCGTTGATGAAGCCCTGAACGTCGGCATGCTCAGCCTGCGGTGACTCCACCGATCGCGGTGGTGTCGCCCTCTCGCCGGTGGGCTTGTCGCGTCCCCCTTGCCCGAATGCCGGGGCGCCAGCTAGTGCGCATGCAACGACGACGACGGCTGCGCCGAACCCCAAGCGTTTCATGACGATCCTCCTTGCAACCCAACCACTCCGGGCAAATGCAACGCCGGGTCCAAAGAGCGGGATCCCGGCCTGCGCCGGCCTTTGCGTGCTCGAGCTGTCGAGGACGTGGTGTGCGAGCTACGGTCGGAGAAGGCGCTCGACGTCGGCGAGCGTGGGCACGCTCGTCATCGCTCCCTCACGAGTGCAGCTGACGGCGGCTGCCGCTGCGGCAAATCTCAGAACGTCGATGAGGTTGGAGCCCTGCAGCCACGCGTAGATGAATCCGGCGCGGAACACGTCGCCGGCGCCGGTGGTGTCGATGGCATCGACGGCGAACGAGGGCACGTGATGCAGCCGATCATCTTCGAGCAGCATTGCGCCACTGCTGCCCAGCGTGACGCAGAGCGGTCCCGCATGAGTGGCCCGCAGCTTGCGAAGCGCGCGGCCTGCGTCTTCTTCGTCAGTGAGCGCGGTGAGCACATGGGTTGAGAAAATCGGCGCCGACGACAGCGCGACGAGCTCTGCGGTGCGGTTCGTGATCCGGTCGAGATCACTGGTGACGGGAATACCCTGGCCAACCGCGATGCGCGCCGCAGCAATGGAGACGTCTTCGTCGAGGTCATCGACGTGTACGAGCCGGGCGCTGCGGATCAGGGCGAGAGGGATGTCGTCGACCTTCAGTGCCATCCGCGGATCGCGATGCCACACGACGCTTCTGTCGCCGTTGCGCTCGTCCACCAGGATCACGGCGTGACGGTTGGGCGCCGCTCGTACGGACGCGTGAGAGACATCGACCTGTGCCTCGGTGAGCGCCTGCTGGATGCGGTTGCCGTTGTCGTCGTTGCCGAAAGTACCGACGTACGCCGAGCGAAGTCCGAGCGCGGTGCACGCGGTCAACGTTGTCGTGACCTGACCACCGCACATGACACGATGCGTGGACGCCGCGAGCTTGCCGTTCGCTGACACTGCACCCGGAAGCCGATATACGAGGTCGACGGAGTTCTCGCCGATGCCGACGACGTCGAACGAAGGACTGGCCACGCCAGACCGAGTATAGGCGTACACTAGACGGCGTAGGCCGGGGTGGTGCTCTTCGTATGATCCCGCCGGGTCCATAGAGCAGGACCCGGCCCACGGGCACGAGAACGCGTCCGCAGATGTCGATACCGCGCGTTGGCGGCGTGCTTTGCGTCGTCCTGATGACGATGGTGGTCGTACTGCGTGACCCTGCGACGCCGCGCGCGCAGAGCGCGGTCACGTTCAGCGAGCACGTCGCGCCGATCGTCTTCGCCAATTGCACAACTTGCCACCGTCCGGGGGAGGCCGCGCCTTTCTCCCTCATGAGTTATCGCGATGCCCGGCCGTTGGCCCGTGCGATCGCAGCGGTGACGGCGTCGCATGCGATGCCACCCTGGAAGGCCGGCCCCAGCGATTACCCGTTTGCCAACGCAAGGCAGTTGTCACCCGAGCAGATCGCGACGTTTCAGAAGTGGGTCGCCGACGGCGCCGTCGAAGGCGATCCTGCTCGGCTGCCGCCGCTTCCGCGCCTCACCGAAGGCTGGCAACTCGGTCCTCCGGACATCACGGTGACGATGGAGCAGGCGTTCGAGGTGCCGGCGCGTGGCCCGGACGTGTATCGAAACTTCGTCGTGCCATTGAACCTCGATCGCGATCGATGGATACGTGCCGTCGACTTCAGGCCGTCGGCGCGGACGGTCGTGCACCATAGCCTGTTCTTTCTCGACGCCACCGGCGCCTCGCGCGAACGCGATGCACTGGACCCGTTGCCAGGATTCCCGGGAGGCATGGGTGGCGGCCGCGTGGTGGGTGCAGGTCGCGGGCGTGGCCTTCAGGGTCTCCTGGGTGGACGGGGCAACGGTGGCGCTGCGGATGATCCTGTTGCTCGTGTCTCGGGTGGGCTCGGTGGCTGGGCGCTTGGCGGGCGTGCGCTGGAGTTGCCGTCAGGCCTGGCGTTCTTCGCTGCCAGGGGTTCCGACCTGATTCTGTCGACTCACTTTCATCCTTCCGGCAAGGTCGAGCACGAGAAGTCGACTGTGGGTCTGTACTTCGCACCGTCGCCTCCCACGCAGGCGTTCACCACGATCCAGTTGCCTCCGATCTTTGGAGTGTTCGAGGGGCTCGACATTCCTCCCGGCGAGGCGAACTACACCATCAAGGACTCGTTCGTCATCCCCATCGACGTCCGCGCATTCAGCATCGGCGCCCACGCACATTACCTCGGGAAGCGGATGAGCCTGACGGCCACGTTGCCCGACGGAACAGTCAAGACGCTGCTGCGTATCGACGATTGGGATTTCTCATGGCAGGAGAGATATCGCTTCGCGGAGTTCGTGCCGCTGCCGAAAGGCACGCGTCTGGACGCGGAAGTCAGCTACGACAACACGGCCGCGAACAAACGCAACCCGAGCCAGCCGCCGGTTCGAGTTTCGTGGGGCGAGGAGTCGACAGACGAGATGGGGAGCATCGGCCTGCAGGTCGTGGCCGCGTCGCCCGGCGAGCTTCCGCAACTCCAGCAAGTCTTTCTGGCCCACGTGCGCCAGGCTGCATTGACGCGTCCGGGGCTCGGTCAGTTGCTGCGGCGCCGCTCGCGTTGAGTTTCGACCTTCCGCTACAATTTCTTCGCGCTCCCTCTTGTGATCGGCAGGAGGACGACTCGTGACTGCGACTGACACCACGGGCACTGAAATGCCCACGGACGGTTGTCTCATCGTCATCACCGCGCCGCTGACAGAAATCATCGACCACGCCGGCTACTTCATCCAGATGAGCATGGCGTCGCTGCCGATGTGGCTCGAAGGCGTCCTCAACAAGAAGTATCCGAACTGGCGGCGCCTCGAATACAACGACGATCGATCGGCCAGGTACATGCCGGCCGGCGCCAGGGTGCTCGAGACGTCGCTGCTGCGCCGCTACGCCGCCGCCGACGTCGTGTGCTGTTATCCCGATGACGTCGACATGTTCATCGGACCGCGGACGCGTGTCGTGGCGGTGTCCACCCACAACCCGCTGGGCGTGACCTTCGCGGCTGGCGTCTATACGTCGATCTTCGGCTCGGCGCGGCAGCCGATCAACTCGTTCTACGCTCGCCAGATGTTCGAGCGTATCAAGTCGAATCGCTGGCGATCGTCGTTCCGCGTGATCGTCGGAGGCTCGGGCGGCTGGCAGGTGAGTCAGACTGACTCGTACGAGGAGCTTGGTGTCGACTGCGTAGTCGAGGGGCGGAGCGAGTCTGAAGAAACGTTCGCGATTTTCGACCAGGCAATTCAGGGAGAATCGCTGCCCAGGAAAGTCGACGTCAGCCACCCGGTCACGCGCGAGGCCATCCTCTTCCCGGACAAGCGCACGACCTTCGGTGTCGTCGAGATGACCACCGGGTGCGGCCGGCGTTGTCAGTTCTGCGTACCCGATCTGAATCCCCAGATCGACTTGCCGCGCGACAAGATCCTGGCGCACGTGCGCGCCAACGTGCGTGAAGGCAACAAGCAGGTCTCGCTGGCGACCGAGGACATGTTCATCTGGGGTCAGGTCCACACTTCAACACCGTTTTATTTCCCGAACCGTGAGGCCCTTCTCGATCTGTACCGGGATGTCGTGAACACGCCAGGTGTAGAGCAGCATGTCCTGAGTCACGCGACGATCGCGCCCACGGTGGTCGATCCGATTCTGATCGAGCGGCTGTCGGACACCCTGCTGGACAAGAGCCCGATTCACCTCCCGTACCTGAGCACGCATCCGAAGCACAAGGCGCTCGTCCCGCTGATCGGGCTCGAAACCGGATCGGTCCAGACTGGCAAGCGCATCATGCCCAGCAAGGCGGTGCCATTTCCGATTGACGAGTGGCCGAGCGTGGTCATTCGCGGGCTGGAAGTGCTGAACAGGAACAACTGGTTCCCAGCGATGACCCTCATCATCGGCAGTCCGGACGAATCGGATGACGATGTGCGTGCGACGATCGATTTGATCTACGAGGTCGAACGTCGGGGGTTGTTCGCGTTCTTCATCCCGTCGATCTTCACGCCGCTCCATGACACGCGCATGGAGAAGAAGACGGGCGTGACCGAGACGCGTCAGCTGACGCCGTTGCAGTGGCAGTTGATGATGAAGTGCTGGAAGATGAATCTCCGGCCCGGTCAGAACAGCTGGTGGGCGCCGACGGTCTGGCGTCTGAGCGCGCTCGGGCTCTGGCTGTTCCGGCTGCGCACGATGAACGGTCCGAGCTTCACCTGGCCGCTGTTCATGTTCGCGAGCGCGCTGCCGGAGCGGTTCATGGCGAGGCTGGGCAAGATCTACGAAGGGCGTCCGCTGACGATCAAGAGCCGCAAGGAGCTGCTCGCGACGATCAAGCCGGCGATGCGTCGGTTCCTTCGCGCGGATACGGGCGACATGCCCGACGACCTGGGCCTCGATCATCCCCGTGTGATCAATCTTGTCTACGGCGGTGTCAGGCAGTGAATCGTGAACGGGCCTTCCGCCAGACACTGGGCCCCGTTCACGATTCACTGCCTGACACCGTCAGGACCCCGTCACAAAAAACGCGATCGCGGCGGCGGTCGCAATGTTCACGGAGTCGACGCCGTTCGACATCGCAATGCGGGCGCGATGCGTGCACGCTGACATCGCCGCGTCAGTCAATCCCTCGCCCTCGTGACCGAGGACAATCGCGACGGGGCGATCGGTCAACGTTGCGGCGACGTCACCGATCGCGGGAGCATCGCCGGCAGGCGTCATCGCGACAGTCGCCCACCCCTTGGTGGCAAGTTCACAGAGCGAGTCGGGCCACGGGACGATGGCATACGGCAGTGTCAGGACCGCCGCCATCGACGTGCGGATCGCCTTTCGATAGAGCGGATCGGCGCACTCGGCCTGCAGCAGCACGCCGTCGACGCCGAATGCCGCCGCGTTTCGAAAGATCGCGCCGACGTTGTCCACGTTGTTCACGCGCTCGAGGACGACGAGTCTCGCTGGCCTGAGCGAACCAGAGGTCGCGCGGGCCTTGCTGGCGCCCTCGGCGATCTCCTGCCAGTCGCGCGCCGGCGGCCGCACACCCAGCGCGAGGCAGCCACGATGAAAGTTGAAACCGCCTACCGCATTCATCACGGTCTGCGGCACGGCATAGACCGGCACCGACTGATCGGCCAGCACCTCCGTGAGCGAGGCCAACGCCGGTTCCGTGACGAGCACGGCTCGCGTACTCAAGCCGCTGGCGAGCAGCCTGGCGACGACCAGACGCGATTCCGCAACGAACAACCCGAGCCGGGTGAGCAGTTGCGCATCAGGAATATTCCGGAACTCTGACAGACGGTCGTCGTTCTCGTTGTCGATGCGGATGATGCCCACGCTGGCATCGTAACTCGCTGAGCAGTAGACCCACATCCAACGGCCAGAACCGCCCCCGCGCGTCGAGCCCACTTTCGCTCGTGGCCGCACACTTTGGGTTGAAATGCGTGCTGTCTGGGACGGAGCACCACTCAGCGTGGCTGGAGGCTCATCTCTCGGTGACGGAGAACCTCACTCGCTGGTCATCCGTCCAAACGTTTGCTTGACGAGCCGTGTACCACGGCCGATAGTTCAGATATGGGACGCCTTTCGCGGGTGACGAGCCCGCTGACCATTTTCTCCATTGCCACGGTCCTTGGCGTCCTGACTGGGCTGCAGGCGTACAACTACATCGCCTTGACGGCGGAGAACAAGCAGCCGCTCGTCGTGCTCCTCGCGCTCAATCTCACCTATTGGTATTCGTGGGCGTTGCTCGTCCCCGGCGTCCTGTGGATGGCGCGTCACTTCCGTTTCGAGCGCCACACGTGGAAGCGGGCCGGGCTGTTCCACATTCTCGGCGTGATCGGGTGCACGGCCGCGCATGTGGCACTGGCGACATCAGCCCGCGGCGTCGTCATCAACACGTTGACCGAGCGCAGCTTCAGCTGGGGGGCCGACTGGTGGATGTACTTCCGCGATCGGTTTTTCCTGAACTTCGACTGGGAGATGATGACGTACTGGGCGCTCGTCGCCTTCGTGCACGCGCTCGACTACCATCGCGAGTCGCAGGAGCGTGAGATCACCGCCGCGCAGCTGCAGACGCAGCTCGCCGAGGCGCAGCTCGAAGCGCTGCAGCGTCAGCTCCATCCGCACTTTCTGTTCAACACGCTGAACACGATTTCGGCGCTGATGCATCGCGACGTCCACGCCGCCGACGAGATGCTCGTCCAGCTCAGCGACCTGCTGCGTCTGACGCTCGATCGCGTGGGCACGCAGCAGGTTCCGCTCACCGACGAAGTCGATTTCCTGCGCAAGTACCTGGAGATCGAACAGACACGATTCGGCGATCGTCTACAAGTCAATATCGACGTCGAGCCCGAAGTGCTCGATGCACCCGTGCCGAATCTCATCCTTCAGCCCCTCGTCGAAAACGCGTTGCGCCACGGCATCGGGCCGCGGGTCGGCGTGGGCTGTGTCGACGTGGCCGCCCGGCAGGTGGGTAGCGGGCTCGTGCTGACGGTGCGCGACAACGGCGTCGGCTTGTCTCCCGACAAGATGCATGCGTTTCATTCGGGAGTCGGGTTGTCCAATACCCGGTCTCGCCTCGAGAACCTTTACGGCGACCGCCATCGATTCGAGTTCCAGACACCACCGGGCGGCGGCCTTCTGGTGACGATTGTCGTTCCGCTCGGACCGGATTCCGAATTCCGCGTGCCGAGTTCCGAATCCCGAATGGAGAGCGTTGCATGAGTCGGATTCGAACCCTGGTTGTCGATGATGAGCCAATCGCGCGTGAGCGCGTGCTGTCACTCCTGCAGCAGGAGGACGATGTCGAAGTGGTGGGTGAGTGTGGTGACGGCGCACAGGCCGTCGCGGCGATTCAGCACCAGGTGCCCGATCTCGTGTTCCTTGACGTGCAGATGCCCGGTGTCGACGGATTCGGTGTGATCGAAGCCATCGGCCCGGAGAAGATGCCGACCGTGGTGTTCGTGACCGCGTATGACGAGTACGCGCTGCGTGCGTTCGAGGTGCACGCGCTCGATTACCTGCTGAAGCCGTTCGGCCGCGATCGTTTTCGTCAGACCCTCACGCATGCGCGTGCCCATCTCGAGCGCCGCCGCGCCGGTGACCTGGGACGGCGGCTGCTGGCGCTGGTGAACGACATCAAGCCAGAGGCGCCCAAGCTCGATCGCCTCATTGTCAAGTCCGGCGGCCGGGTGTTCTTCCTGCGCACGGGCGACCTCGATTGGATCGAGGCGGCCGGTAATTACGTGCGGCTGCACCTGGGCGAAGAGTCGCATCTGTTCCGCGAAACGATGAATCGAATGGAGTCACGGCTCGATCCCAAGCGGTTCGTCCGCATCCATCGCTCGCGCATCGTCAACACCGAGCGCATCAAAGAGCTGCAGCCCTGGTTCAACGGCGAGTACGTCGTCGTGCTGCGCAACGGTGCGCGGTTGCCCCTCAGCCGCGGCTACCGCGACAAGTTGCAGGAACAGCTCGGCAAGGGGTTCTGATCCGGGTGTCAGGCAGTGAATCGTGAACGGGCCTTCTGCCTGACGCCGAAGGCCCCATTCACGATTCACTGCCTGACACCGTAGGACCCGCCGAGTACAATTCGCGGGCATGCGCGGCATTGGCCTGTCCGCTTTTCTGCTCTGTCTTGCCACTGTGGCCGGTGCGCAGACCCCGGACACCGTCCTGCTGAACGGCAAGATCCTCACCCTGGATGCTCGGTCGACCGTGGCACTCGCCGTTGCCATCACGGACGGCCGTGTCGCGACGGTCGGGTCGTCGGACGAGATCAGGAAACTGGCCGGTCCCGGCACGCGCGTCATCGACCTTCGCGGACGCACCGTCATCCCTGGATTGATCGATTCCCACCTGCACGCGATTCGCGCCGCGTTGAGCTTCAGCACGGAAGTCAATTGGATTGGCGCGCGCTCGCTCGAGGAAGCACTCGGCCGCATCCGTGCTGCCGCGCGCACGATGAAGCCTGGGTCGTGGCTGATCGTTGCCGGTGGCTGGAACGTCCAGCAATTCGAAGAGAATCGCCGGCCGACGCAAGCCGAGCTCACCGCCGTCGCGCCGAACAACCCGGTGTACGTGCAACTTGGGTACGGCTGGTCGATGCTGACGCCGTCGGCGCACAAGGCCCTCGGTCTCGCGAGTGAAGCCGACCTGCCACCCGGCGGCCGATTCGAACGAGATGCGAATGGTGCGCTGACCGGAGCCGTCACCGGCGCGCAGAATGCGATCGTCGCGTTGTTCGACCGCCTGCCCAAGCCGACGTTCGCAGAGCAGGTCGAGGGAACGAAAGAGTTTTTCCGCGAGCTCAATCGCCTGGCGATCACTGGCGCAGGCGATCCCGGTGGGAACAACCTGACCTCGGCCGACTATCAAGCCCTGTTCAAGGTGTGGCGCGACAAGGCCATGACGGTGCGCGTGACCTACACGCTGAATGGACAAACCGCCGGCAAGGAATTCGAGGAGTTGCAGGGCCTCACGGGTCTCCTCCCGATGGGATTTGGCGACGAGATGCTGCGGTTCAACGGCCTCGGCGAACGGATTACCCTGGCGATGAACAACAACAACGCTCCCGCGCAGGCCGACAAGGACGCCTACTATCGCATCGTGAAGTGGGCGGCGGAGCGTGGCATGTCGCTCACGATGCACTGGGGCAGTGACGCGTCGGTTGACCACCTGCTCTCGATCTTCGAGCGCGTCAACCAGGAGATCCCGATCGCTCCTCTGCGCTGGTCGATTGCGCACTTGAACGATGCGTCAGTGAAGAGCCTCAGCCGAATGAAGGCCCTTGGTGTCGGCTGGACGATGCAGGATGCGATGTACTTCGGGGGCGAGCAGTTCATCACGCAGGCGGGAGCACAGGCCGCGCGACGCACGCCGCCGGTCGAGACCGCGCGCAAGATGGGTGTCGTCGTTGGCGCCGGGACTGATGCGCATCGCGTCGCCTCCTACAATCCGTTCACCGCATTGCAGTGGCTGCTCGATGGCAAGACGGTGGGTGGCGTCGTCATGCGCGGGCCAGACGAGATTCCAAGCCGGCTCGACGCACTGCGCTTCTACACGCTCGGGAGCGCGTGGTTCTCATTCGACGATGACGAGCGCGGATCCATCGAGGTCGGCAAGTTCGCTGATCTGGCTGTGCTGTCCGACGACTACATGACCATTCCAGTCGAGAAGATCGGTGGTCTGGAGTCCGTGCTCACGATGGTGGGCGGTCGAGTCGTCTATTCCGCTGGTCCGTTCGACGGCCTCGATAAGAAGCCGTAGGCATGGAACTCAACCTCCAAAACAAGGTGGCCATCGTAACCGGCGCCAGCAAGGGCATCGGTCGGGCCATTGCCCAGATGCTCGCGCAGGAAGGAATGCGACTCGCTGTTGTCGCGCGATCGCGAGCCCAACTCGATGAGTTTGCGTCACCGCTTGGCGATGGCTGCCTGGTGCACGCGGCCGACCTGACGAACCCTGACGCCCCGTCGGCCGTCGTCGTTGCAACCATGGCGCGATTCGGCCGGATCGATCTTCTTGTGAACAACGCAGGTTCAACCAAGCGCGGCGACTTCCTTACGCTGTCCGAGGCGGATTGGGCCGATGGCTTCGGGCTGAAGTTTTATGCCGCCGTGCGGCTCAGTCGCGCCGCATGGCCGCATCTACAGTCCTCGTCAGGCGCCATCGTCAACATCATCGGCATCGGCGGTCGCACTGGTTCGGCCGAGTTCGCGATCGGTGGCGCGGTCAACGCCGCATTGATGAACCTGACGAAGGTGCTCGCCGATCGCGGGATCAAAGATGGCGTGCGCGTGAACGCGATCAACCCAGGCGGCATTGCCACGGATCGGCTGCAGACACGGCTCGAGACGTTTGCCGCCGAGCATCACCTGAATCTCAGCGAGGCAGAACAGCAGATGGCCAGGGCCTTTGGCGTCGCGCGATTCGGTCAGCCCGAGGAGATCGCGCGGCTCGTCGCTTTTCTCGCCTCACCGCAGGCGGCTTTCTGTCAGGGCGCGATCGTCGACGCAGACGGCGGGCAGACGAGAACGCTCTAGTACTACTGGCGCGCTGCGGTGCCGCTCGTCGCGACGCCGTTCGTGGCTCAAGCCGCGAGGCCGATTTCCTTCTTCATCCTGTCCGCGAGCCACTCCGCGTGCCGCTTGTTGCGGATGCCGGAGCCAAGGTGTTTGTATTTACCGGTATCGAGCGTGGCTCGAATCGCGTAGTAGGGCGTGCCTTCGCGACCGGTGGATTGCATGCTGATGTGCAGGTCCAGCTGCTTGATGCTCTGAGCTGGAATGACGCGTGTGGTACCCGTTCCGAACATCCCCACGCGCCGTCTCACGGTCTCTGAGCCAATCGAGACCGTGGTCGATCCGAACCACAGTTCGCCCACGATGAACAGGATGAGCAGCTCGAAGAAGCCGGTGAAGACAATGAAGATCCACGGCGCTTCGAGCGTGTACACCAGCGACAGGAAACCGGTCCACAGGAGCAGAAAGACGGTTGTCCCCGCGGCGAACCTGCGATTGCGTGCGGCCTCGAAGTAGTACTCGGTGCCGTGCGCTGTCGGGTTGACGTGAATACCCGATTGTGCGAGGTCGATGGTCGAGACCGTCTCTCGCGTTGGCGCGAATGCGTCGATGCGCGCGGATTCGGCAGGGCGGGTCGACTCTCCGCGCCGCACTGGTACGTCGAAGTCTTCCTTGAAGTCGACGCCCGGGATGTTTGCTTCCGCGATCAACACCCACAGGATGCCGTTGGACCGCCCGACAACCGTCGTTTCACGCGCATCGGCAGGGAGTGTGAAGCGTACCGGGATCGTGGCGCCGAACGCGCCAAAGCCGACCTGACCCTCGGGCACCGTGTATTCCTCGCGCCACAGAATGTGCTCGGTGGTCCGGCGGTTCTTGCCGGTGCCTGTGGTGATGCGCTCGAGGCACGTCAGCTTGAGGTGCACCCGGAACGATCGAATGTCATCCACCGCGAGTCGAGTGTGGATCGTGCCGGAGAGGTGCTCTCCCAGGGTGGCAGGGGCCATCTCGAACCGTGATGGGCCGAACCGCCGCCACCGCAGCGTGGTCATGACGGCCCACGCCAGCAACCCGAATCCGATCAGGGGGAACAGCGCGCCCAGCGCCACCATCGGGTTGCGCTCGATTTCACGCGGCACCATGACGAACATCGGGGCGCTGACCAGGTTCCACAGGACGGCGAAGAACCATGCAGTCCGCAGGTTCGACTTTGTGTTCCCGGCGATGACCTGAGGTGTCACTTCCGGTTTATCGGATCGGCGTGGGGCGACTCTACCCCTGCCCTTGGTCCTTGGTCCGTCCGCGGTCCTTGGTCAATCCCTCGTCATGGTCTGGCCCTGCCCCTCGGCTAGTGGGTCTTGTTCCCGCGCTTGTTCGCGAGACCTCTTGACTTGATCCCCGGTCGTGTAGCCGGGCTCCAGTGTTGCTTGCCAGCGGCGAATCATCTTCGCGATGCGTTCGTTCAACTCGATCAAGTTGGCGGTTTCAGCGGACGAGAGGTATTCGCGACCCTCAGCCGCGTAGTAGCCGGCCTCGAGTTCCCCGTTCGAAGCGACCGCGTATCGCAGAAACTGCAACGTCTCCTTGTCGCGACGCCGGAGAAATCCCTCAGCGATGTTGAACATCACCGACAGCGCCGCGCGATTCATGTCGTCAGATATCCCATGATCGCGTTGAAATTCGGGCCGTTTCAGGAGCGCCCCCACGCGATCGGATTGTTGCTTCGCGGCTTGCCAGACGCGCAGATCCTCGAATCGATACACACCCACGTCGATACGCGAGAGCATTTCGAATGCCAGCCGGGACGCCAGGACCAAGGACCAGGACCAAGGACCAGGGACGGACCAAGAACCAAGAACGAAGGACCAGGGACCAGTTACGTCGCCGTCTTCCGCTCAGCGCCCTTGTAGCTGCCAAGGATTCGCGTCCACTTGGCGAACTCGGCAAGGTGGGTGAGCGCCCGCGCGCACCCAAGGTCATCGCGCCGCGCATCGACCTCGACGTAGAACAGATACTCCCACGGGCGGCCGCGCATCGGACGGCTTTCGAGCTTGGTGAGATTGATGTCGCGCAGCGCGAAGACGCTCAACGCCTTGAAGAGCGCTCCCGGCGTACTGGGCAATGCGAAGACGATCGTCGTCTTGTTGGCGTCGGGCGGTGCCACGCCGCCGATGATGGCGAAACGAGTGATGTTGTATTCGAAGTCCTGCACGGCTTCCTGCAGCACCTGGAGGCCGAACACTTCGGCCGCCCGATGTGAGGCGAGCGCCGCGGCGTCCTTCAGCTTCTTTTCGGCAACCAGCTTGGCGCCGCCGGCGGTGTCGTACACGGCTTCGACGACGACACCGAGTCCCTTCAGGTATCGCTCGCACTGCGCCAGCGCCTGCGGATGTGAGTAGACCGTCTTGACCTCCGGGATCGTCGTGCCGGGCAACGCCTGCAGGCAGTGCACGATGTCGAGCTCGACTTCACCGGTGATGCCGAGCTCGTGATCGAGCAGCAGATCGTAGTTGCGGTGAATCGTGCCGCCGATCGAGTTCTCGAGCGGCACGACGCCATGCGTCGCACGTTTCTTGACGACCGCCTCGAACACCTCGTCGAAGGACTTGCAGGGCAGCGTCTCGACCTCAGGTCCACCGAATTGCAGCGCTGCCGCCTCGCTATAAGCCCCGGGTTCTCCCTGATACGCGATTCTCACGGCCGCTCTCTCCGATCTATCTCAGGAACTGCACTCCGTGCACGACGGAAACCAGGATGGAGACAAGCGACGCAGCCAGGCAAATCAGGGCGATCACGATGTGATCCACCCGCTCGGGCTTGAGTGGGTCGAGCAGGCGACCCATGAGATAGCCGCCCGCGAATCCTCCACCATGTGCGTAGTTGTCAATCCCCGGCATGATGAAGCCGAACAGCCCCATCATCAACGCGAAGCTCTTGGCCTGGCTGCCCACGTGGCTGCTGCCGCTCCGCCGGCCGTAATACACGAGCGCGCCCAGCAGGCCGAAGATGGCGGCCGATGCGCCAACGGTGAATTGTCCACCGCGCAGAACCAGCAACGGCGGAACGAACGCGCCGGCGAACGAGCTCAGGGCGAACCCGGCTGCACCCGAGGCCACATAAATGATCACCATGCGGCCCGGGCCGTACATGTCCGCCGTGGCCGGTGCGAGCTGGCGGACCCACATCATGTTGAAGAGGATGTGCAGCGCACCGCCGTGCAGCCATCCGGCGCTCAGGATCGTCCACCACCGGTCACCAGCGAAGACTGGAAGCGAGCCGCTCGCGCCGAACAGAAAGAGTGCCTGGCTGCTCGGCGACAGAAGGCCGAACAATCCATTCATCCCGATGTTGCCGCCGGAGAACACGAGCGTCAGTCCGTACAGGACCACGCAGGTGCCGATGACGAACGGCACGAAGCCGAGGTCGGTGCCGAGCGCACGCAGCGCCGGGGCGTAACCCCACATCCCCGGGTTCCGCCGGCCGCAGTTGTAACAGGTGTCGTCGTTGACTCCGACCAGCACGCCGCACGACGTGCAGATGACGGAGCCAGTAGTCTGGCGCTTGAGCACGAAGCACGATGATATATGGTCTTTCGGCTCTTGGCTCTTGGCTCGGGGTAGGTGCGGGTCTTTGCTCTGTAGACTGGCCGGCCACGCGAGACAGTAGACTAGAGTCGAGAAACAGTCCGAAAGCCCAGAGCCCAGAGCCCACGAATGCGTCTCATCATTGGTATCACCGGCGCCACCGGCACGATCTACGGCGTGCGCCTGCTCGAGCGCCTGCGCGAGGCAGGTGTCGAGACGCATCTGATCATCAGCCGCTGGGGCGCGCGGACGCTGCTGCACGAGACGCCCTACACCCGGGAACAGGTCGAGGCGCTCGCCACCGTCGCGCACGCGCCGGGTGACATGGGCGCATCCATCTCGAGCGGGTCGTTTCGAACCGACGGGATGATCATCGCCCCGTGCAGCGCCAAGTCGCTGGCCGCGATCGCGCATGGCTACGGTGAGAACCTCATTCATCGCGCGGCCGACGTCGTCTTGAAAGAGCGGCGGAAGCTCGTGCTCGCGGTTCGCGAGGCGCCGCTCAGCAGCATCCACCTCGAGAACATGCTGACGCTCGCACGCATGGGCGCCATGGTGATGCCACCCCTACCGGCCTTCTACAACCATCCCCGCACGATCGACGATATCGTCGACTACACCGTGGCACGGCTGCTCGATCAGTTTGGTGTGGAAGTCGCCGGAGCTGAGAGGTGGGTGGGGGAGATGGGAGTGGGCACGGACTGATTCTCTGATCACTCCTTTTGCAGATCTGACAGTTCACGCGTGGCGCGCTCGAGCGCACGTTCGGCTTCTTCCACAGCCTGCGCTGCCGACTCGGCTTCGACCGCGGCACGTCGCGCCTTCTGTCGCGCATCGTGCGCCAGTTCGGCCACTTTCTGGAGATGTGCTTCTGTCTCGACCATCGTCTCTTCGGTTTCCTTGGCGTGCATGGCCGCCTTCTTGAGCGTGGTCTGCGCCTTCAGCGCTACTCGGCGCGCGTCAGCGACCGCTCGTGAGGCTTCCTGTTTTGCTGCGCGCGCGGCCGCCAGTTCTGCCTGCCGCTGCTTCTCTTGTTCCTTGCCGTCGACCGCGGTTCGTGCCTTGCGCTTGGATGTGACCTTCGCTTCCTTCTGAAACGCGAGGACCTTGCTGGGCGCGGTCGCCTTCGATCCATCGCCGACGCGGGGTACGAGTGCGGCCAGCGCATCGAATCCAGGTGGGTCGACGTCCTCGACGAGCCGTCCGGCCCGGGGCGCGCCTTCGAGCGTTCCGTAGGCCGAGAGTGCTTCGAGCGATGCGGTGATCCGCCGCATCACGCCGGAAGGCGCAGCGCCGCTCGCTTTCTGAAGAATGTCGGCGGCGAGGCGAGCCATCGCGGACAACTCTTCGCGCCGCTCGTTGAGGAGCCGGTGAAGATCGGCGTTCTTGCCTGCGAGGCGCGAGGCCTGTGCCTGACGGAAGCGTTCGCCGGTGGCGAGAAGCTGTTCGAATGCGCTTCGATGCTTCCAGAACAACTGATTGACCGTCCACGCGGAGATCGAAGGCTTCGGCAGCGATTTCACCCGGTTTGCCACCTCGTCGCGGCCGGATTTCTTGAGCTGCGCCGCCAAGGCATTGCGCGCGGTTACGAACTCGGGCGGCGATAGCTGGAAGAGCGCGTCGATCTCGTCTTCGTCCCCTTTTCCCACGTGACCTAGTCTGTCACAGCCCGGATCTACTCTCGTTTGTAGAGCGTGGAACCAGAAGCGCCGAAGGCTCAGGGGAGGCGAGGATGGCAGAGGCACTCAGACGAGATGAAGGTCAATTGGCGTTGTATCGCGGGCTTCCGAAGGCGCGTGTCCAACCGGTGCAGAGGCGCGTGGAACGTCAGGCACCGCTGTGCGCGGGGTGCCGCACGCGTGAGGCACGCTACGGCTTTCGTGACGGGAACGACGATCCGTCAGCGCTTCGGCCGCGCACGCTGTGCTTCGACTGCTTCCGCATGGAGGTGACGTGGCGTCAGGACGTCGCCGCGCGGATGTCTCGGGGATGGAACGCGCAACAGGCGGAGCTCCCGCTCGATGCCACTCTGACCGCACTCGCGAGGCGTCGTCGTCGCGCACAAATTGCCGCACGCCACGCACTCGAGCGTTCGTAATGCCCACGTCATGTCCGGCTCTCGCCGGACCCAGGGCTAATCCCCGCGGAACGTCTCGGCCGCTCCCGGTGCGGTGAACGCGAGGTCGCGGTTGCCGGCGCGCCCGGACACCGTGTACTGACCACGCATCTGGAGGAAGTTCACACCGTTGGCGAGCGCACCCGTCATGCGATTCGTGACCGTCGATGCGACGTCGAAGCGCAGATCGAGCGTGAGCGATGAACTGCGCGCGCGCACGGCAATCGCGCGCGGCTGTCCCTTGTTGTCGTTGGTCTCTGTAATGCGCACGTCAGTCGCGTAGCCAAGCGGACCGTCCGGGCCCAATGCGGCCACGAAACCGGGAATGCGCTCGGGATCCGCCGCTTCAGGTGGTGGAAACACCCGGCCGAAGATGAGCGACAGATCGCCATGTTGCGCCTGTCCCCACTGCCACGACACGCCCTTCCAGAAACCCCAGTTGTGATCGTGATATCCCGTGCCGCCCGCGAGCGAAACCGGTTCGCCATCGACCATCAGCGCACCATCCAGGGTTCCCGACATCACCGGCACGACATACCCCGTTCGCCAGCCGCGCGCGCCGGCGATTTCAACCGGAGGCATCAGACGTCCGGGGGAGGCTTCGATGGTGAGATCGCCAGTGGCGCGACTGCCGTCGGCATCGGTCAGGTCGAGGTGAATTCGGTAGACCATCCCGTCGAGTCGCACCGAGTTGGCGCCAATCGACAGATCGGGCGCCTTCGACACCTCGCCCTCGGCAATCTCGGCCGCCGTCGCGAACGTCCGCATCTGTCCATTGCGCTCGATCTGGAGGCGGACGGTTGCCGCGCGTGTGTCAGGCTTCGTCCGATCGCCCACCATGAATGCAAGGTAGAAGCGTGCGTCGTTCGAGCGGCCGTTGAAGTAGAGCCACTCGGCCCACGAACCTGACCATTCTGGTACGTCCGGCACGCCGCGGAATCGATCGATCTGGCGCAGCACCTGCTCGGGCGATTCACGTGTCCACGCCGAGTCCGCTGGTGTGTCCCGCCATGCATCGATGGCTGCGACTTCCGGATCGCCGAGCTCGCGCTCGACGCTCGGGATACCGCCCCGCGCCGCCACGGGCGTGCTCCGGCCGTTGTGAATCAGAAACAGGTCGGTCGTGTGTGACGCTGCTGCCGCGCGAATACGCGGACGAAGTGCATCGGATTGGAGCGTACCGGACAAGACGATCCGCGGCGGAACGGCCAGCGACAGCCGGATGTTGACATCCCCGCCGCCGGCGAGCGCCGGCGCCTGCGCCTGTTCGAGGACGATGCTCGCGACGCCAAGCAGGATGGCCATCACGGCCACGCCAACGCCAAACCCCGCGGCCAGCACGGCGCTTCGCACGGGATGAGCAGTGAGCGATCGAAAAGCGAGTCTCCCGATCACGTGATCCGCTCGCTTTCGATCTGACCATCGCGCATCGTCAGAACCCGAGATGCGCGGTTGGCGAGCGCTGGATCGTGCGTGACGATGACGAGAGCCGTTCCGCTCTGATTGACGCGGTCGAGCAGTGCCGCGATCTGTGCTCCGGTTCCTTCGTCGAGCTCACCGGTCGGTTCGTCGGCAAGCAGCAGTCGCGGTCCATTGGCGAGCGCACGCGCGATCGCCACGCGCTGCATCTCGCCGCCGGAGAGCTGCGAGGGGCGGTGATCAGCGCGCGCGGCAAGACCGACGTACTCGAGCAGCTCGCGCACTCGCTGCTGTCGCGCCTCTTTGGGCATGCCGGCCTCCGACATCGGCAGCTCGACGTTCTCCTGCGCGGTCAACATCGGCAGCAGGAAGAAGCGCTGGAACACGAACCCGATATGGCGAAGCCGGAGCAGGCTGCGACGCGCGTCGGAGAGCCGGCTCACGTCCTGCCCGTCGAAGAGCAGGGTGCCGGCCGTCTGCGTCTCGACGCAGCCGAGCATGTGGAGCAGCGTGGACTTCCCGCAGCCCGATGGTCCGCGAACGGCGATGTGATCGCCGTTGCGGATCTGCAGCGTCACGTCGCGAACCGCAGTCACGGGTCCGGCAGGCATCGAAAACACACGGCTCACGTTGTGTGCGTCGACGATCATCCGATGACCTCGTTTCGAAGGGTTGCGGCGATGGGAAGCTTCGAGACGATGCGCATCGGGTAGAGCGCGGCGATGATCGCGGTTGCCACGAGCAGCGCCGCATGAACGAAAAGTGCCTGCCGTTCGAAGACGAAGAAGTGCAGAGCGACCGGAATTCCCGGCATGCCTTTGAGAATGCGATCCAGGCCAGAGGCCAGGAGCAGCCCGAGCGGCAGGGACAGCAGCCCGCCGATGCCCACAATCAGGGCGGACTCGGCCAGCACATCCTTCACCACGCGCATGCGAGAGAAGCCGAGCGCGCGCAGCGCGGCAATCTCGCCGAGTCGCTGATTCACGGAAACAGTCAGGAGCACGGTAATGAGCAGGATGGCGAACGACACCGTGACCGTGGTGAGCACGGTCGAGATCTGCCGGAAGTACGTGAAGCCGGTCTGCTGCAGGCGTCCGACGACCTCGCTGTTGGTGGCGGCCGTCACCTCCGGACGCATTGCGCGGATGGCGGCGGCGGTTCCGGCTGGATCACCAGTGGATGTGACGAGAATCAGGTCGGCGTCATGGCCGACGTTGCCTCCACATGCCGCCTTCAGCGCGTCGAGTGTGCCGCCCGTGGTGTGCTCGTTGGTTGTCTGAAACGGGAACTCAGCGACGCCCACGACCTCGAGGCGGGTCGCCGGCAGCGCTTCGAGCTCGGCAACGCAGGTGGCGCGCACCGTGATCTCGCCTCCCGGTTCCAGCTGGGATTCCGAGGCGATGCGCTCGTCGATCACGACTTCATCCGGGCCGTCGGCGTCGCGTCCGCGGAGGATCGTCCAGGGTGCACGAAGGCGCGAGCCTGCAGGATGTGTCGAGCGGGTGGCGACGCCCTGAAAAGACGCGCGCAGCGGTGGACCCGAGGCGCGATCGACTTGCGCGGTGGCAGATCGGATGACGAGTGCGGCCTGCACTGAAGGCAGCCTCGCGATCGCGTCCGCCGCGTCCAGCGCGTTCGGCACTCGCAGGCCACTGCCCGGCAGGTCGCCGGCGCTGACACGAATATCCCAGCCGCCTCGGTCCAGCAGGTCCTGCATCGACACGAGCAAACCGCGCGACAGCAGCAGCATGTCGAACAGCAACGCTCCGACGGCAGCAACCCCGAGAATCCCGAGTGCCGCGCGTGCCGGCTGTCGCACGAGGCTGCGCCATGCGAATCCGAGCGCATTCATCGCCGTGCGAGCCTGAGTCCCCCGCGTCGCAGCAGCGCCCACGACGCGACGACCGTTGCCGAGGCACCGAGAGGCACGGCAATCGCCACGCACGTGAGGGCAACGTCACGCGTGATGCGGACGAAGACGAGGGCCGTGTCGTAACGCCACTGGAAGAACAGGTTGATGAGTTGCTCGGACAGGAGCGCCAGCACAAGGCCGAACACCGCGCCCACGCTTGCGACCAGAAGGCCTTCGAGCAGGATCTGGGCGAGGATTCGCCGTACCGGGAGTCCGATCAATCGCAGCACTCCGACCGTTTCACGCCGCTCGTCCACGAGCATGATGGTGAGCGCCAGGAGAAAGACTGTTGCCGCAACGATGGTGACGACGGCGATGGCGAGATGAAAGCGCTCGAGCACGCGAAACGGGCCGGCAGAGCCGGCCGCCTGGCCGGACGGGAGCGCGAGTATTCCAGGCAGCCGCGCGTTGACGTCGGCGGCAAACTGCGCCGCATCAGCGGGGTCGACGAGCGCAACGTTGACCGAGGCGACGTACTCGGCCCCGGCGGCCACGCCCACCGGCCGCGTCATGTCGAGGAGATCGGGCAGGTGTAATCGCACCGAGCGCGGCACCTGGCCGAGGCGTGACGGATCAGGTGTTGGCTCGTAGATGCCCGCGATGCGAAACTCACTCGCCTTCGTGCCGGTTGCGTCGAGCGCGAGACGAATCACGCTGCCAACGCGAAGGTCTTCGGCTTCCGCGAGGTGACGTGAGACGAGCACGTCCGGGGGACTGCCTTCCTGTGCCGATGCCGTCGTCGGCAGCCAAAGGCCGAAGACGACAAGCAGCCAGGCGATGACACCGGGCCTCACGAGCGACTGAGGGCTTCGATCCGTGCCCACTCCCCGTCGGTCACCGGCATGACGGACAGCCTCGCCATGCGGACGAGGGGGAACGCGGCGAAGCTCTTGTCGGCCTTGATCTCTGCCAGCGTGACGGGACGCTTCAGCCGTTTGTCGGGCTCGACGTCGACGACGGAGAGTTTGCCGGTCGTATCACCGGGATCCGAATATGCGTTGCTTGCCGCCCTGGCGATCGCGACGACCGCCTTCTCCTTGCCGGTGTGGTAGTAGAAGATGCGGTCGCCCTTCCTGATCGCACGCAGATGTTTCTGGGCGAGCGGATTTCTCACACCAGCCCATACGGTCTTGCCGTCCTTCTCGAGCTTGTCGTACCCGTAATGCTCGGGTTCTTCCTTCATCAGCCACTGCGCCATGCGAACGATCATATCGAAGGTCAAAGCCAGGAGAGCGGTTCACGGTTCACGGTTCACGGTTCAAAGTTCAACGTTGTAAATGCGAGGTTGGCCCAGAGCCTCGAGCCCCAGAGTCTGGAGCCAATGGCCCAAAGCCGACTAAAATCCGCACTCAGGAGCAGGAGAAGATGATCCGAGTCGCCCTCGTACTCAGCGTGTTCGTCGCTCTGGTTTCGCCCGCCTCAGGTCATCACGGCGGCGGTACGTTCGACGGCTCGAAGGAGATCAAGCTCACCGGCACGTTCACGGGACTCGATCTCGTCAACCCGCACTCGTGGATCTACTTCGAGGTCAAGGGGCCGGACGGCAAGGTCACGAGGTACCGGTGTGAAATGCGCGCCGCGACCGTGCTGCGGCGCTCGGGCTGGAGCCCCGAGATGTTCAAGAAGGGCGAGCAGCTGACGTTCGAGGGATCGCCGGATCGCAACGATCCCACCTCGTGCTACCTGAACACGATCGTGTTTGCCGACGGCAAGCGCGTCGATCGCTATGGGCAGCTCACCAAGGGGGCGCCACCGGCCGCCACGCCAACGCGCGCGGCGCGTCGTCCCAGCGGCGAGCCGAACATCTCCGGCGACTGGGCACCCGAGCAGCTCGTCATGACGGATCCGCGTGGTCGCGGCGGTGCATTGGTGCCGCTCAGCACTGTCGAGAAGTACAAGCCAGGCGAGGGGCGTATCGGCGGTCCGCGCGGCGGCGGGCGCGGTGGTCCGCGTGTCATTCAGGGCGCCGAGCTGACGCCAGAGGGTGAGAAGGGGGCCGAGCAGTTTGCCGTGTTGTTCTCGAAGAACAACCCGCGCATGCGCTGCGAGACGACGAGCATCATCTTCGACTGGTCATTCGACGGGCCCGTCAATCGCATCACGCAGAATCGCGACACGATCGTCCTGCAGTATGGTCAGCTCGGGTTTACGCGGACGATTCACATGAACATGAAGAGTCATCCCACGACCATCAAGGCAAGTCGCGCGGGGCACTCGATCGGCCGCTGGGAGAAAGACGTCCTGATCGTCGACACCATCGGCTTCGCACCCGGTGTGCTCTCGCCGCCGATCCTCAATAGCGACAAGCTGCACGTGGTGGAACGCTTCTCGCTCGACCCCGGGAAGATGCTGCTGACGCGCAGCTACACCGCGGAGGATCCCGTGTACTTCAAGGGGCAGTTCTCCGGGTCTGACGTGATTGGCGTGGCCGATCTGCCGTACAAGCCCGATCCGTGCAAGGAGCTCGGGTTCGTCGACTACTCGAAAGAGACAAAGAAATAGCCGTGAACCTCACGTGGCCTGAGATCGATCGGCGCAATCCGCTGATCCCGGATCGCCGCTCCATCCTGCGTGGCGGCGGCCGCCGTGCGACCGACTCAGCGCGACCCGTGATGTGCGTCCGGTGCGGCAGCATGGAAGTGAGGAGTCTCGGCCTCAGTGTGAGCGGACTCTGGTGTGAGTGCCGCCACTGCAGCGCGGTGTGGAGACATGATCCCGCTGACGGGCGATGGGCTCCTCAATAGCAAGCACGCCGAGCGTCTCAGGGCGCTGATGGGCGTTGCCGTTTTCTGATGTCACGGTGGGTGGCGGTATGCTGCTCGATCGCGTCGAGGATGACCGGCCAGTCGGCGCGATGGAGCTCGTGTCCCGTGCCGTTCAGCGTCAGCAGCGTGGCGGGCCCTCCGACTTTCGAACGCAGCTTAACGGCGTGTGCGTACGAGACGACACGGTCCTCGGTTCCATGAATGACGAGGACGGGCGCTTTCAGTTCCGACAGGCGTCCGACCCAGGCGTCCGGGTCAGTGAGTCCCGCATGATTGAACGCCGAGAGAAGAGTGGGCGTGCGATCGAGATCGGCGGCTGCCAGCGCTCGGATGTCGCTCTCCGCGAACGGATGCGCTGAGCCAGAGAGCAGCCGCCACGCATCGATCTGGTAGTCGAGCACGGCTGCACGGTCGGACCAATCCAATTCGCCCGCGCGGCGATGGTACTCGAGGACAGCGGGATCGATTCCCGGGATGTCCGGGTCGGCGACGTCGAGCGCCTCGGACGCGATGAGCGTCGCGCTGAGCACGTGTGAGGGGTGTTTGAGCGTCATCAGCTGCGCGAGGTATCCGCCGAGTGACATCCCGACCAGGTGTGAGCGCACGATGCCGTAGGCGTGCAGGATTCCGATGGCGTCGTCGGCCAGATCTTCGACTGTGTAAGGTGTGTGCCCCGGCTCGTAGCTGGTGGACTTTCCGGTGTCTCGATGGTCGTAGCGAATGACGTATCGGCGCCGCTCGGCGAGCTGGCGGCAGAATTCTTCCGGCCACCAGACGCCAGATGCCATCGCACCCATGATGAGCAGCACCGGTGGATCGTTGGAGCTGCCAAACGATTCGGTGAAAAGCGAGACGCCGTTCGCCGCGATCTGCCGCTGGTTCATTCGGTGACCATCATGTGCGGGTCCTTGCGGTCGCAGTCAGAACTGAAAGCCCCCGCCAATCTGGAAACGGAAGTCGTGGCCGAAGAATGAATCGTCTCTGACAGCGCCATCAGTGTCCAGGACCGGCGCGGGATAGCGCACGGCGCGATCGCCGACGTCCACGCGAATGAACGTGCGATCGGTTGTCTGGAACTCGACGCCTCCACCGAGATCGAGCACGAACAGTGTGTCACCGGCCGAGAGCCGACATGCCAGCGGTGGCGGGAAGATGAGGATGCACGGGAAGAACGCCGGTCCGTCACCGAAGTTCACGAATCCGGGCCGCAGCTTCGCGAACGGCCGCAGTCGTCCCAGCCATGGGCCGACCGTGACGCCAAACAACCCTTCGACGCGCGAACCGCTGAAGGCTGGTTCGCCGGCGAAGTCCGAGGGATAGAAGGTGAGCTCGGCTTCGGTTCCGATGAGGCTCGTCGGATGCCAGGACACGCGGCCGCCGACGCCGAGGTCCGAGTCGTCGAACCTGCTCGAGTCGATGACGGAAAAGTGGACACCCACCTGAAAACTCTTCTCGGCCGCCTGAGCGCCAGCCTCACGGGGTAGCGACAACACCGCAACGAACACGGACAGGATTACGACGTAGGGCATAGAGGATTCCTGCCTGCAACACCGGTGCCCGGAGCGGCGCATAGAACTCAGCGTCGCGATCGCGGGTGCAGGGAACTCGGCTTCGTCGGTCTACTCGACGGAAGCGATGGAGCGGGGTCGTCAATCGGCGATGATCGAGCCGTGGGTGATCAGTTGAAGACGTTCTTCTCTCCAGCCCTGGTGCGGCGCCTGGCCGGAGATCTCATTGGCGTGCATCCTGCGTTCGCGGCGCGTAGATTCGTCGCGGACGCAACGACGGGACTGGAGGCGCTCGAGCTCCTCGATCGTGGACGACACATCGCGCGCGCACTCGCCGCGCATCTACCGAGGGCGTATCCTGAAGCCGTCGACGTGCTGCTTCGGTCACTCGGCCCTGAGCATGCCTCTGACGAGCTCATCGGCGCGGGCATGGCGCCGTTCTATTACCTGCCTCACACAATCTTCGTTGCCGAGCACGGCCTCGATCATTTCGAGGTCTCGATGCAGGCGCAGTACGAGCTGACGAAGCGATTCAGTGCCGAGTCGAGCATCAGGCCGTTCATCATCAAATATCCGGAGCGCACGCTCGCGCAGCTGCAGACGTGGACGCGCGACTCCAACCCTCACGTGCGCCGCCTGGTATCGGAAGGCACTCGCTTGCGCCTGCCCTGGGCCGCGCGCGTGGCCTGGCTCGATGAGCATCCCGAGCGCGTGCTTGCCCTGCTCGAATTGCTCAAAGACGACCCCGCGTCTGTCGTCCGCCGGAGCGTAGCGAACAACCTGAACGATCTGGGCAAGGTGCATCCCGGGCTGTTGATGCGGACGTGCGAGTCGTGGCTCGCTCGTGCACCTGACGAGCGCCGCACACTCATCGAACACGCGCTGCGCAGCGCCGTGAAACGCGGAGAGCCCGGCGCGCTGCGACTCCTCGGTTACGGTCAACAGGTGTCAGTGACGCTCGACGACGTGCGTATCTCACCGCGGCGCGTCTCGATCGGCGGTCGGGTCTCGATCGCGTTCACGCTGCGCAGTCGTTCGCGCAGCGCCCAGGATGTGCTGGTGGACCTTGGCGTCCACTTCGTCAAGGCGAACGGGCGTGCCGCGCCCAAGGTCTTCAAGCTCAAACGCATCGTCATGCCGCCGCGTGGCCGCGTCGAATTCTCAACGTCGGTTTCACTTGCCGTGCATACGACTCGAAAGCCGCAGCCCGGCCCCCACAGAGTCGACGCGATCGTCAATGGCAAGTCGATGCCCGTTGGCACATTCCACGTCCTAGGTGCTATCCGTGCCGGGAAGCGCGGCAGTAATTCCAGGTGACCTTTCACACTCCTCTTCGCGCGCTCGTCCAAATGGTGAGAGCGAGAGGAGGCTATATGCAGCTGTTCGACGTTCAAGGGGTTGAGATCATGGCGCCGCGTGACGATGTGTTTGCGTTTCTACGCGAGCCAGGCAACTTGCCGCGTTGGGCTCATGCCTTTGTTCTGGCCGAAAAGGGCAGAGCGAGGCTTGAGACGCCAGGCGGAACCGTTGATGTCGGCCTCGAGGTGTTCTCGGATGCGGATACGGGTGTCGTCGACTGGCGGCTGACGTTTCCAGACGGCGGCATCGGCGTCGCGCACTCACGAGTAACCGAAACCACGCGAGGGACGTCGATCTACAGCTTCGTTCTTCACGCGCCACCGGTGGCCCTGGAGAAGGTCGAGGGTGCGCTCGAAGCCCAGCGCGTTCTTCTGCAGTCGGAGCTCACCACCCTGAAATCGCTGATGGAGCAGTGAATGCAACCGATGGCGATCGAGGATGTTGCCAGGCGGGCGCTCGACGGTGATCGCGATGCCGTCGACCGGCTCGTTCGAGAGCTCCAGGGCGATGTGTATGGACTCGCGCTACGGATGCTGTGGAACCGCGAGGATGCCGAAGACGCGACGCAGGAGATTCTCGTGCGTGCGGTCACGAGGCTTTCGCAATTCGATTTCCGCAGCACGCTCAAAACGTGGGTCTACCGGATCGCCGTCAACTACATTCTCGACGTGAAGAAGAGTCCGGTCGAACGCATGCACCTGACCTTCGAGCAATTCGCTGAGGACCTCGCCGACGGTCTCTCGTCCGATGGGCCCGCTGATGGCGAGCGATCCGTTCTGGTCGAAGAGGTGAAGATCGGTTGCACGCTCGGCATGCTGCAGTGCCTCGACCGGCCGCATCGTCTGGCATACGTGCTGGGGGAGATTTTCGATCTGTCCGGACCCGAAGCCGCCGATGCGTTGCAAGTCACACCGGAACTCTTTCGGAAGCGGCTTCAGCACGCTCGTGCGGCGATCGAGTCGTTCACACGCAGTTATTGCGGGCTGGCTTCCGACACAGCCGCGTGCGGCTGTCATCGCCGAGTGCCCGCGGCGCTGCGCATCGGCCGTGTGCGTGCAGAAGCACTCGACTTTACGGGCGCAGCGTCTTCGTATCAGGAAACACGTGCGTACGTCCGGCGCGTCGAGCAGGCGCGCTGGGCGGTGAGCGTCCATCGCAGCAGCCGGCCTCGAGCGTCAACAGTCGATTTCGCGGGCCGCCTTGCGAAGGCGCTCGAAACGCCGCGATCCTGAGGGGCAATCACCTCGCGAGTCGCGAGGCGAGACGACTGCAGCGCTGGCCGCCGACGCCTCCCACCAGGCTGGTTTCTGCACTCGCCTCACCGCATACTCGTGGCGCCATGTGGTTTCACGATCTGATTGCGCACAAGGGTTACGCTGACGCTGAACTGCTGAACGCCGTTCGGCACCATCACACCGCGTCATCGGACGCTCAGCTGCGGACGCTTCTCCATCACATGCTGGTGTCGAATCGGTTCTGGCTCCTCGCGATCGTCGGCGAGCCATTCGTGGCCGAGTCGGAGATGCGTATTCCTGAGGCGTTCGATCCGCTGGTTGCGGGCTTCCGGGCATCGTACGAGCGCGAGCAGGGGTGGCTTGCCGGTTTCACAAGTGCCGGGCTCTCGCAGACGCTGGAGAGTCCGCTCATTCCGGGCGGACGTTGTCTGGTCTCCGACGCTTTGCTGCAGGTGTCCTTGCACTCGCAAGGACACCGCGCGCAGTGCGCAAAGATGCTGCGCGCGCTCGGTGGGACGCCGCCCGCCACGGATTTCATTCTCTGGCGCATCGATCGGCGCGCACCCGCGTGGCCGCTGGACTGACAGCACCTGAAGTACTCTGCCGCGAACGGCAGATCACGCGAGATTCAAGCAGACCTTCGGGTCCACGCCAGGTGCGATGGCCGGCGTCAAGCTCGGAACTCGACGCTCATGAAGCGCCCGGACCGGAAAGATCCGGGCGCCTGAATGGCACAGTTACCAGCGTGAGTCACGCCGCTGACGGCCGCCGCCGAACCCGCCCCCGCCCCCGCTTGGACGAGCCGCCATGGGCTTCGCTTCGTTAACCGTCAGGCTTCGACCCCCGAACTGGTGCTTGTCCAGCTCGGTGATGGCGCGCCGTGCGCCTTCGGCATCGCTCATTTCGACGAACGCAAATCCGCGTGCCTGACCGGTTGCCCGATCACGAACGATGTTGATCGTGCTCACCTGGCCAGTGGCCTCGAACAACTCCTGCAAATCAGATTCGGTGGTGGTAAACGGCAGGTTGCCGACGTACAGCTTGGTGTTCATGTGTGCTCCTGCATCGCAATAGATGCATCTGGATCTGATGGCAGGCTCGAGCAGAATGCTCGGCGACGAAGCGCAGGAGAGGCGAGGAACTCGGATCTGATGCGGAAGGTCGATAAGCGCAGCTGTCAGAAGCTCGCAGCAGTGTAGCACGCCACCTGAACGGAACAGTCGCCTTCTGAGGCGGCTATAACGTGCCGCGTCACCGCCCGCGGAACGACCGTCGCACGAGCGTCGCGACTGACGCCACGAGTTCGCCGGGGTCGACGGGTTTGGCAAGATGCATCTCGAAACCGCTCTGAAGCGCCTTGGTGCGGTCGTCCGCGCGGGCGAATGCCGTCAGCGCAGCTGCCGGGATGTCGCGAACGAGAACGTCGTCGGATGCGCGCAGCCGCGCGATGAACTCGAACCCATCCATTTCAGGCATGCCGAGGTCCACGAGAAGCACGTCCGGCTGATCGCCATGCAGGCGTTCCAGCCCTTCACTCGCGGACGAGATGGTGACGACTTCGGCGCCTGCCGCCTCGAGGACGACGCGGAGGAGACCAAGCGCATCCGGCTCGTCGTCGATCGCGAGCACGCGAACGCCTCCCAGATCTCCAAGCCCCGCCAGGGGCATGGTTTTCGCGGTTCTCGGATGCTCGCGTGCCTCACGGATGCCGCCGGCATGAACGATCATCAGGGGCAGGTGCACGCGAAATGTCGCCCCCTGGCCTTCGCCTTCGCTGGTCACCAGGACGGACCCGCCATGCATCTCCACGATATGCCGGACGATGGAGAGACCGAGTCCGAGGCCACCGGTCTTGCGCGTTGTCCCGGCATCGGCCTGGCGAAAACGTTCGAACACGTGCGGCAGGAAATCTGCGCTGATGCCAACGCCTGTATCACTGACGGCGATCTCGATGTGTGAATTTACGCGCTCCACGCGTATCTGGACGCGTCCCTGCCTCGGCGTGAACTTGACCGCATTGGACAAGAGGTTCCAGACGACTTGTTGCAGCCGCGCTGGGTCACCGGAGACCGGGCCGACACGCGGATCGACAATCGTCTGCAGGCGCACACCCTTGGCGTCGGCGGTGGGTTGCACGGTGGCGACTGCGTTGTGCACGACGAGCGTTAGTTCCACCGGTTGAACGTCCAGGCGAATCTTGCCGGAGACGATGCGCGAGATGTCGAGCACATCGTCAACGATCTGGGTGAGCGCCCCGGCGTTTCTCTCGAGGGTTTCGAGACCTCGTGCCGCTTTCTCACCGCTCAGCACATTGCCCCGCAGCAGCCGCGAGTAGCCGACGATCGCATTCAAAGGCGTTCGGAGTTCGTGGGACAACACCGCGAGAAATTCGTCCTTCAGACGATCCGCTTCGCGCGCTTCCGCGTACAGGCGCGAGTTTTCGAGCGCCAGTGTTGCCCATCCCGCAACACCGGCGGCCAGCTGTTCGTGCTGCTCGGTGAAGACACCCGGCGTGGAATGGCCGAAGAACAGCCCGCCGAGCACCGCGCCGGACGCACTTTTCACGGGCACCGCGAGGTAGCTGCGCACCGGCAGATGTCCTTTCGGCATGCCGAAAAAGGGCGGGTTCTGACCGAACCGGGCGTCTTGTGTCACATCATCGAGTCGCACGGTGCCCTGCCCGTGGAAGGTGGGCGCAAAGACGGGCGTTGCCCGTGGAGGTGGGAAGTCGGCGAACGCTTCCTTCGGGGCGCCCGACAAGGTGCACAGCATGTAGGCTTCGCCCGACTGCGGATCGTGCACGTTGTAGAAAAAGGCGCCGAATTCAGCCTGGGTCAGTGCCGTCGCAACGTCCGTCACCTTCTGCACGACAGTGGTTTGATCCAGCGACGCTGCCACCAGGATCCCAACCTCGCTCAGCTTCCCTGCGATAACGGATTGCTCTGTCGCAACCGCCTGCAGCCGCACTCGTTCCGTGACGTCGCGGGCAATTTTCGACGCTCCAATGACCGCGCCCGTCTCATTCACGATTGGTGAGACCGTCAACGAGATCAGGATCTCTGATCCGTCTTTGCGGCATCGTCGAGTCTCGTAATGGTCGACGCTCTGGCCGGATCGAATCCGCGCGAGAACCATGTCTTCTTCGCCCTGCAGTTCCTCAGGAATGAGCATCCGGATTGATTGGCCGATGGCCTCGCTCGCGGTATAACCAAACATTCGTTCCGCGGCACGGTTCCAGGAATGGATGATGCCGTTCAGATCTTTCGAGACGATGGCATCGTCGGACGACTCGACGACCGCGGCCAGACGCCGGGCGGCGAGGTCTGCCTGCTTGAGGTCGCTGACATCTCGCGCGATCTTCGAGGCGCCGATGACCACGCCGTTGTCGTCATAGATGGGTGAGACAGTCAGGGAGATCGGGACCATCGTCCCGTCCTTCCGCTGGCGGATCGTATCGTAGTGCCGCACGACCTGCCCTGCGCGGATGCGGCTCAACACGAAGTCTTCTTCGTGTTGTCGGTCGTCAGGGATGATGATCCGGATCGATCGTCCTATCGCCTCGGCCGCGCTGTAGCCGAACATCGCTTCAGCGGCGGCGTTCCAGGACTGGACGATGCCGTCGAGGTCTTTACTGACGATGGCGTCGTCGGTCGAATCGATGATTCTTGCGAGGTGGCGACGGGTGAGTTCGTTTGGGAGGTCAGGCATGGCGAACGCGTGAAGCAGGGACCATCACCCGGCCCACTCGTTGTAGCCCGCCAGGGAGGACGAAATATCCCTTCATGCCCGCGTCATCGGCTACGGTGGTTCCTCCCCGCAGGCGCCGGCCGTTCACATTCGTCGGCCCGGGCAGACGTCTGTGGCGAATGGAGCATGTTGCGTACCAGGCCCGGCATCTGTGCTGCCGGCGCACGTTGGCGATGCACCGACGTGTGAGATTTCGCCAAAAACAGCTGGCGACGAGCATCCCTCGCCCTGGCCGTCTTTCGGTTCGACCCTGCGTGCCTTCCGTGGTAACGATTGCAAATTGAACAATCTTCCCCTTGCCCCGCGGCTGACGAGCTGGCCGTTGTATCTGGAGGGCGCCGCGCAAGTGGGTGACGCAGCGCTCACCCGCGCATGATCTGCGCTACGTCGAGCGAGCGTTCATTGCGTGTCCAGTTGCCGTGTGTGGTTGGTGTGGGGGCTGCGCAGTCGACAGCTCGAGACGAACGACGAGCCCTCCCTCCGGGTGATTCGATACCGTGGCGGTTCCGCCATGAGCGAGTATCGCCTGGCGGGTAATGGCCAGGCCGAGGCCAACACCCCCGCTCTCGCGGTCGCGTGCGTCCTCGACGCGGTAGAAGGG
>JALDXQ010000058.1:0-39099 GCA_032156805.1 Acidobacteriota bacterium | reverse complement strand
TCGCCAAAGGAGAAGTTGCCGAGCATCTCGAAGAACGTGTGATGGCGGAACGACGGCCCGACGTTATCGAGGTCGTTGTGCTTTCCGCTAACGCGCATGCACTTCTGGACGGTCGTGGCGCGGGTGTAGCTGCGTTTCTCCTTGCCGAGGAGCACGTCCTTGAACTGGTTCATCCCCGCGTTGGTGAAGAGGAGCGTCGGATCCTCGTGCGGCACGAGCGGGGAGCTGGCAACGATGCGGTGGCCCTGTTTCTCGAAATACGCGAGAAACGACGAGCGGATCTCCTTTGAGGTCATTGTTCGTCTATTGTAGGCCGGGGTCCGGCTTTAGCCGGACTTCTTGCGAAGCATTGCGAGGACCCGATCGGGCTCGAATCCCTGCGCGACGAGGTATCGATACAGGCGGCTGAATTCCCTCTCGTCCTCAATGCGCGTCCTTCCCCTGAGCCTTCGGGCGAGCGCGTCCGTCAGCAGGCTGTTGGCATCGATTGCCGCGAAAGTCTCCTCGACGACCCGCCGCGCGATCGACGGAGCGATGCCGGCTGCTTCAATCTGACGCGTGACGCGGTATCGTCCGCGTTTCTTCAGGCCGGTTTCCGATCGTGCGATGGCACCCGCAACTCGTTCGTCGTCCAGGCTGCGGTCGGCTTTGAGACGGGCGACGGCTGAGTCGATGGCCTCTTCGTCGTGCCGGCGGCGCGCCAGCCGCTGACGAAGCTGCGCTTCGGAAAGCTCGCGCCGGGCGAGCATTTTCAGCGCCGTGAGATACGTGTCGTCGGACATGGGGTGAGCCTCTGTAATTCTGAATGCAGAATGCTGAATTCAGAAACTGCTCACGTTGTACGGGATCCGCCACGGACCCCAAATTCTGCACTCTGAGTTCTGAGTTCAGAATTACGAGCGACCCGACCCTATCCCCCGAAGCGAGTAATCTCCGGAGACCGTCCGCCGCTGCTCTGACCGGCCCGCGCCATCTGTTCGCGCGCCATATCGGCGGTGGTGTGGATGCCCTGCACCTTGAGCTTGAATTCGTCCACGTTGCTCGCCCAGCGCAGCGCCTCGTCGTAGGTCACCAGCCCCTGCTCGAACAGGCTGAAGATCGACTGATCGAACGTCTGCATGCCGTACTGCGATGTTCCCTGTGCGATCGCGCTGTGAATCAGGTGCGACTTCTCCTTGTCGAGGATGGCGTCCCGAATGAATGCCGTGCTGATGAGCACCTCGACCGCCGGCACACGCCCCTTGCCATCGGTGCGCGGCATCAGGCGCTGGGAGATGACGGCCTTGATGACGCTTGCCAGCTGAATGCGTATCTGTTTCTGCTGGTGCGGCGGGAAAACCGCGATGATGCGGTTGATGGTCTCGGTCGCGTCGAGTGTGTGCAGCGTGGAGAGAACCATGTGCCCGGTTTCGGCCGCGAGCAGCGCGGTCTGAATCGTTTCGAGATCGCGCATCTCGCCGACCAGGATGACGTCGGGATCCTGTCGGAGGGCGCTGCGCAGGGCGTCGCTGAAAGAGCGCGTATCGACACCAATCTCACGCTGATTGATGACCGAACGATTGTCCCGATGCAGGTATTCGATCGGGTCCTCGATCGTCATGATGTGAGTGGTCCGGGTCGAGTTGATCTCGTCGATGAGGGCGGCAAGCGTCGTGCTCTTGCCGCTTCCCGTCGTCCCCGTCACCAGCACGAGCCCGCGTTCTTCCGATGCGATCTTCTTGAGGACCTTGGGCAGCAGGAGGTCCTCGATGGTGGCCACGCGCATTGGGATGACGCGGAAGATCATGCCGATCGTGCCGCGCTGCTGGAAGGCATTGCAGCGGAAACGACCCAATCCCGCGACGCTGTAGGCCAGGTCGACCTCGTGGTTGTCCCGGAACTTGTCGCGATGACCGGCAGGAAGAACGGCCGCGGCCATGGCCACGACATCCTCGTGCTCGAGGCGGCGCTCTTCGGTCGCGGGAATCAGGGTCCCGCGGACCCTCATCATGGGATAGGTGCCGACCTTCAGGTGGAGGTCGGAGGCGCCGCTTTGAACGGCAATCTTGAGTAGATCGTTGACGTGCATGCTACGGGTGGCCAAATCGGGCCGGCGCGGGAATGCGCCGGCCGTTTGGCCTGTTCCCGTAGGTTATCGGCTCTTTGCGGCTCCGGTAGTAGCCGTCTCCCGGGCGTTGACCGGCTGCAGCCAGCCGTGGGTATCGGGCGCCTCTCCTTTGACGATCTGGAAGAAACGCTGCTGGATCGCCTCGGTAATCGGGCCACGGCGGCCGCGACCGACCTTGACTCGGTCAACCGACCGGATCGGTGTGACCTCGACGGCCGTCCCGACGAAGAAGACCTCGTCGGCGATGTACAGGGTCTCGCGAGGAAGCGTCAGTTCCCTGACCTCGAAGCCGAGCTCGCGGGCGATCGTCATGACCGAGTCGCGGGTGATCCCCCAGAGTACGGAGTTGCCAATGGGCGGCGTGTAGATGATCCCTTCACGCACGACGAAGACGTTCTGTCCGCTGCCTTCACTGAGGTTGCCCTGCGTATCGAGTGCAATGCCCTCGGCATAGCCGTCGGCGATCGCTTCCATCTTGATCAACTGCGCGTTGGCGTAGTTAGCCACGCTCTTTGCCATGGCCGGCGTCGTGTTGGGAGCGTTGCGCGCCCACGTGGAGATCTTGACGTCGAGCCCTTCCTCGATCGCTTCCTTCGTGAAGTAAGCGCCCCATTCCCAGAGCATGATGGCCACATCGATCGGACAGGGAGCGGGGTTCACACCAAGCGAGTCGTAACCCCGGTAGACGATGGGACGGATATAGCAGGCCTTGAACCCGTTGACTCGAATCAGATCCAGCGTGGCATCGGTGAGCGTCTGCTGATCGAAGGGGACCTCCATCCGGTAGATCCGTGCGGAGTCCATCAGCCGCCGCATGTGCGCGTCCAGCCTGAAGCAGGCAGGGCCCTGCCGCGTGTCGTAGCAACGGGCTCCTTCGAACACTGCGCTGCCGTAGTGAACGACGTGTGACGCGACGTGGATCTTGGCATCCACCCAGTCCACGAGCTTGCCGTTCATCCAGATCTTGCCGGTCCCGGGGAAAGACATACGACGCTCCCTTCGATCCTCGCTCTACTATCGACGCTCGGCTCTGGGCTTCTCGGCTCTTGGCCCGCCGAGTGCCGAGAGTCAAGAGCCTAAAGTCGATCGTAACCCGGGATTCCGGGAAATGCCCAATGTCAGCAGGACATCCGACACGTGTTGTTCCGAGTTCCAGGTTCACGGTTCAGGGTTCGTGTTCCCGGTGCCGGTTCTTCGTTCTTAGTTCTTTGTTCCGGGGTTCGCGACCCAGTGCACGGGCAGGCTGGCGGCGCTTGCGGACTCGCTTGGCGGCGGGCTGGACGCCAGCGGGTCGGGCCAGTCGAGGTATTGCCGCTCCCGGGCCCGGATCTCTCTATATCGGCGGAATGTATCCCGCGCGCTGTCCAGCCCGACCAGCGAGCGCCAGGTCGTTCCGCGAAACGTGTGGGCCATCATGCGCCGTGCGTTCCGCACGACAAATCCAGGATGAACTCGAAGCGCCGCTGGTATGTGTCTGACCTTCATCCACCGCTCGGCCTTCCAGCGCATGAACTCGATCTCTTCGGCGTCGAGGTGCGTGCTGCGTGTGACGGCCGACGTCCCGTCGTATTCCTCGACCCGCGTGTTGACGATGAGCCCGCGCTCGCGGAAGTCGTTGGTCATCGGTGTGCCTGGATAGGGCGTCGGATGCTGGATGTAGGGCCAGTCCACGTACTTCCGTGCGAACTCGAGATTGGTCTCGATCGCCGCCGGCGTATCGTCAGGGTTGCCGACAATGAGTCCACCGACGATGAAAATCCCGTGTCGGCGCAGAACGTCGACGGCAGCCTGCGTCGTGTTCTGTGCGCCGCCCGTTTTGCGGCGGCTGTTCTTCGCCGTGGCCTTCAGGAAGACGAGGTCGTCAGCCAGCACGTTCTCGATGCCCAGGAAGACGTAGCGGAAGCCGGCCTTTCGCATGAGCGGCGCAAGGGTCGCTCCGTGCGTCGCGAACGCGGCCGTCATGCCCTGGACGAGATACTGAATGTCGTGCAGGCCGTGCTCGATGATCGCTCGGCACAGCGACTCGAATCGCGGGACGTCGATCGTGATGTTGTCATCCACGAGGAAGATCGAACGGGCGCCGCGGTCGCGCGCATCGGTGATGTCGGCGATGACGCGATCGATCGTGAACCGGTGGAAGTTGCGCCCGCGCATCTCGATGATCGAGCAGAAGCTGCAGTCGAACGTGCATCCGCGCGAGGTTTCGATGACGTCGATGGGACGCCCCATCATCGTGTAACCCGACAGCACGCGACCGGCACGAGCGGGCGGACGCACATCTCCGTGGTCGAGCGATGCGACCGGACGTGCAGGGTTGCGATGGAATCCATCGTCGCTCCTGAACCAGAGCCCCGGAACCGTCGAGAGCGAGCCGTTGCCTTCGAGTACACGCACCAGTTCGCGGAACGTCAAGTCACCCTCGCCGCGCACGATGAAGTCGACGCCAAGTGTCGGGTCCATCCAGGCTTCAGGCGCCAGTGACGGGTCGTAACCGCCTACGGCCACGAGCACGTCCGGTTTGATGGCCCGGATCAGCGAGATGATTCGCCTGGCTGTTCCGCGCTGGAACGTCATCACCGACAAGCCGACGAGCCGCGGCTGCAACTCCTCGACGAGGCGGACGACGGTGGCCTGCACCGACGACTGCACGAGCACGAGATCGGCGATCGCAACCTGGTGATGCGGATCGACGTTGCCCGCCAGCGAGGCGAGCGCGCCGTTCGGCATGCGGACCGCGATCGTCGGGGTGTGCTCGAAGCTATCTGGCATCGACAGCAAGAGGATCTGCATAGCCGTTCAGAGTTCAAAGTTCAGGGTTCAGTGTTCCTGTTCCGCGTTCTCGGGGGTTCGACGTCCTGGGGATTATGCCGTGTTACGACATCTTAGGAACACAGAACCCTAAACACAGAACCCTGAACCTGAACCATGAACACGAACCTTGAACCCTGAACATTGAACTGCCGGCTATTGCTTCTCATTACAGAACGGGCAGCGATCCGCTCGGGCGTGCAGAGGTTTGCGGCAGTGCCAGCAAAAGCGGGCGGGCGGCGTTTCGCGTGCCTTCAGACGGGATTGGATCTCGGCCACGGTCGCATCAGCGGTGGCCACGCCGCCTCGGCGGGCAACTCGTCGGGGCGCCGGCTCGCGCGCCGCAAGCAGGTCATTCAGCAGTTCCGAGGCCCGCTGATACCGCGCCGTCGGCTCCGGCGCCATCGCGCGCAGGACGATGTCGTTGATCGCCTTGGGAATCTTCGGGTTCTTGATCCGAGGAGCAGACAGGAGCTCGCCGCGCGCCAGTCGCGCGATGTCCGCCGGTGCCGGCGTGTCGTACGGCATCGACCCGGTGAGCATCTGGTACATCGTCACGCCCACGGAGTAGATGTCGCTCGCGAAGACCGACTTGCCCTGGAACTGCTCGGGCGCCATATAGGGCGGGCTTCCAATCACCGTCGTCCCGTGTGCCGCGATCTCGAGGAAGCGGGACGTCCCGAAGTCAGTGACCTTGAGCATGCCGCTCTCGGAGACGAGCATGTTCCCGGGGCGCAGATCCCGGTGAAGGATGCCGGCCGTGTGTGCGTGATCGACCGCGTTGCAGATCTGACAGCTGAAATCGAGCGCGCGTGGGAGATCCAGTACCCCCTCGCGGATGATCAGGTGCTCGAGCGTTTCGCCCGGCACGTACTCCATGACGATGAAGAACACATCGTCCTGCTTCTCGGCGGTCAACACCGTGACGATATTCGGATGGCTCATGGAGGCCAGCAGCCGCGGCTCCTTGAGCATCTGACTGAAATCGAGGTTCTGTTTGTGGGGAACCTTGAGGGCGACCTTTTTGTCGATCCACGTATCTTCGGCGAGGTAAACAGTGCCGAAGCCACCACTGCCCAGCGAGGACAGGATGCGGTACTTTCCGAACTGTTGTCCGCGAAAGAACATCGAGGGTGAGGGGAGTATAGCAGGGTGCGATCGGTGCTGACGCGGGTCGGTCGCGCGGACAGGACGTAGTGTCCGTGTCCGGGTTCAGCCGGACCCTACTCGCAGCGCAGCGCGCTGACCGGATCGATCGCTGCCGCGCGTCGAGCTGGCAGGTAGCACGCCAACAGAGCGACGGCGCCGAGCAGTGTGGCTGCGGCAATGAACGAGATCGGATCGAGAGGCGTGATGCCGAAGAGCAGCGCCCCCAGGTAGCGCGTGACGGCGGCCGCTACGGCCATTCCCACGGCAATGCCGGCGATTGTCATCAGCGCTGTCTGCCGGACAGCAAGTCGCACGACGTTATATCGCTGCGCTCCGAGCGCCATGCGAATGCCGATTTCGGTTCGCCGCCGCTCCACCGTGTACGACGTGACCCCGTGTAATCCGATTGCGGCCAGCAGGAGAGCAAGCGCCCCGAATGATCCCGCCAGCCATGCGACGAGCCGCTCTTTCTGGCGTGCCGCCTCGAGCTGGTCAGTCAGTGGGTTGAAGCCGAAAGCGAGATTGGGATTGAACGACGTGAGCGCTGCCGACACGCTGCGCGCCAGGAGCGCGGGCGAACCCGACGCGGCTCGGACACTCAGGCTGAAGTCTGGAAGCGGAACCGGTACTGTGAATTGCACCAGCGGCTGGTAGACGGTTGGAAACGGGTCGGAGCGCAGCGATTGATCGACGGCGTTTGCCACGATGCCGACGATCGTGATCGGCTCGCTCGGATCAGGCCGGTCGTTGAGGATCCGCCCGCCAAGTGCCTGCTGCTTCGGAAAGAACATGCGGGCGAACGCTTCGTTGACGACGGCGATTGGAACTCCGGTGGCCGTGTCGCGACTGTCGATCGCGCGGCCCGCGCGAAGGGTCATACCGTAGGTTTCGAAAAACCCGGGTGTGACCAGGTTCACGACCGCTTGCCGGTCGGCCCGGGGCAACTCAGGGCTGCCCACCGCAATGAAGCTCGTGATTGCCGTGGGACCACGGTTGACTGGCGTATTGAGTGAGACGCCGGCATGAGACACGCCCGGGATCGCGCGAACCGTGTCAGCAAGTTCCTGGAAAAATGCTCCGCGCGTGGCAGTGGTCAACGGCACGCGGCTTGTGTTCACATCGGCGACCAGCACGCGATCGCCCTGGAACCCAAGCGGCAGGTCCACGATTCGTTCGAATGATCGGATGAAGAGGGCCGCGGCAATGAGGAGGACGAGCGAAAGTCCAACCTGAGTTGCGACCAGACCACCACGGACACGAATCACCCGCCCACCGCGCAGATGATTGGGGGAGTCTTTGAGTGCGGCGCCAGGTGCAACACGTGAAGCACGGATCGCAGGTATCGTGCCGAAGAGAAGTGCGGTCACAATCGACGCGGTTGCCGTGAATGCCAGCACGCGCCAGTCGATCGAGACATCGAGCACGACTCGTTCGAACCAGGTCGAGAGTTGTGCAACCAGCAGCCGGCTCCCCCAACTGGCGAGCAGCAGACCGGCGACCGCGCCGAATCCCGAGAGCAGGAGACTCTCAACGAGGAGTTGCTGGATCAGCCTGCGACGCGGCGCACCAAGTGCCAGCCGCACACCCAATTCGCGGCGGGCCGCGGCGGAGCGGGCGAGCAGGAGGTTCGCAATGTTCGCGCACGCGATGAGCAGGACGAGCGCGGCGATCGCCAGGACCGTCATGAGGGATTGCGAATATTCACGGCGCAGCTCGGACGTTCCCGCAGATGCCGGTATCAACGAAAACGGGTCAAGGATCAGATCCTCCTGCACCTGGCTCCCGATGCCGTCCGCGGGAATTGCGGCCCGGATGATCTGCGGTTGCATGCCTTGCAACAGCGAGGTGCCGGAGGCGAGCGATTGGACCGATCGCAGTCGGATCATCACGGCCAGGTACGAGCGACCGGTAGGTTCTGCCCACTCTGGCTCGCTGAGGACGATCGGGGCAGCGCCGATGGGCAGCGCGATCTCGAATGCGCGTCCGACTTCCGGGCCGAGAAATGCCGGGGATGTCACGCCGACGACGGTGACCGGAACGCGATTGACGAAGAGCGTCTGGCCAATGACATCGCCGGCGCCGCCGAAGCGTCGTTGCCAGAACCCATAGCTGATGATGGCCACGCGTGTATCCGGTGCACCGAGTACATCTTCGGACGGGTTGAACGCCCGCCCGGCGAGCAACGGGACGCCGAGTTCTTCAAAGAAGTCCGCGCTGATGAATAGCCCATCGGCCGGTTGCCGCTCGCCACTCCGTGCGAGATCGAGTCGCTGCGGGAAAACACTCCAGGCGATGGCCCCGTCGAACTCGCGCTGTTGAAGTCGAATCTGCTCCCAGACGCGATAGTTCCAACCGGCGGGAAATCCGAGTTCGAGCGCTCTTCGCGATGACACCAACGCCAGTCGGTCGGGTTCACTGACCGGGAGCGTGCGGAGTAGCAGGCCGTTGACGACGCTGAAGATCGCGGTGTTGATGCCGATGCCGAGCGCCAGCGTCAGAATGGCAACTGCCGCGAACGCCGGCGACCGGCGCAGGCCGCGCAGCGCGTGGCGGACGTCCTGCCAGATGCTCTCGAGACGAGATTCCCAACCGCCGTCGCGCACTGCCTCCTTTGTGGATTCGAGGCTGCCCATCGCGATCCGTGCCGCACGCCGGGCTTCCTCGGGGCTCATCCCGGCAGCGAGGTTCTGCTCGACGGCAGCCTCGAGATACTCCTGAAGCTCCTCGTCGAGATCCTGTTCGGTCTCGCGGCGACGCAGAAGTGTGCGGAGGCCGGCGGTGACTCTTCGTAGCAGCACGGTCTCGAGTCCTCTACTCGCAGCGCAGCGCGCTCGTCGGATCCATCCGGGCTGCTCGGTGAGCTGGTAGGAGCGCAGCCATGCCTGCCGTCAGTAAGAGCAGGCACACCGCTGCGATGAAACTGACGGGATCGAGAGCGGTGACCTCGAAGAGCAGCGAGCCGAGATAGCGCGTCACGAGCGCCGCAGCGATGAGCCCGAGGGTCAGACCGCCGGCGATCAGGGCCATCGTCTGGCCAAGTGCCAGGCGAATCACATCGGAGCGCTGCGCGCCGATCGCCATGCGGACGCCGATCTCACTCCGGCGCTGGCTCACCGCGAACGAGACGATGCCGAAGACGCCGACGACGGCCAGGGTCAGGGCCAGAGTGGCGAGGAAACCCGACAGTCTCGCCACGAGGCGCTCGCGTGCGAGCGAGGCGTGTACATAGTCGCTGAGAGGACGGAACGCAAACGTGACGTTCGGATCGAGTGCCACGAGAGCGGCCGCGACGCTCGGCGCCCATCGCTCTGGAAACGGCCCGGTCGACTGCAGGCTGAGGCTGATGCGCGTCCGATCCGGCGTGCCCGCTCGACCCGATTGCGCCAACGGAATATACATGCGAGGCCGCATGCCGGAACGTATCGACCCGAAGACGGCATCCCCGGTGACGCCCACCACCACCCGTCCCTGGACCTGCTCGCCGAGCGCAGACCGGTTCGGGTAGTAGCGCCTGACATACGCTTCGTTGATCAGCACGACCGGTTGCGCCGTCGCGCTGTCCTCCTCCGTGATGTCACGGCCGCTCCGAATGGGGATGCCGTAGGTCTGGAACCATCCGGGCGCGACGATCGTCATCGCGACGACGTCTGCGAGCGCGACGGAACCTGGAGCGTCGAGTGGGGTGTCGGAGGAGGCCGAGGCGTGTGCGATGCCCGGGAGTGTTGAGACCTGCTCGACCAACCGGTGAAAGAAGGCGCGTCGCTCTGCGGGTGCGACGTTGGCCCGCGACGTGTCCACGGTAGCGACGAGGACGCGCTCGCTGTCGAAGCCAAGCGGCACATCGGCGAGCCGTCCGAGCGTGCGGATGAAGAGGCCGGCCGCGATCAGCAACACCAGTGACAGGGCGACTTCGGCGATCACGAGCCCGGCCGATGCACTCCGCCAGAGTGGGAGAGTGGCCCGGCCCGGTCCGCGCTGGCGTGCACGTGTCAGCGTGTCAACGGGCACGAGCCTGGCTGCCCGCCAGGCCGGAGCAGTGCCGACGACCAGTACCGTCACCAGCGTCGCTGCGGCGGTGAACGCCAGCACGCGCCAGTCGAGCGGAAGGCCGAGGACAATCGGCGCTGATTCAGTCGACAGCTGCTTCACCATCGCGCCGCTGGCCGAGAGTGCGATCCCGAGACCGGCGACAGCTCCGATCAGTGCCAGGACGAAGCTTTCGGCAAGGAGTTGCTGCGCAAGACGCCAGCGCGATGCGCCGAGTGCCAGCCTGACGCTGAGCTCACGTTCTCGTGCTCTCATGCGAGCCAGCACGAGATTGGTGAGATTTACGCATGCGATGAGCAGCACCAGGCCGACTCCCGCCAGCAAAGTCAGGAGAGACCGTGAATACTCGCGCCGCAGCACGTCGGCGAGACCGGTGCCCGCCGGGGCGAGCGTGATTGGCTCGCGAAGCCAGACCGGCATCCGTGACAGTTGCTCTGGTGAGGCACCAAGGATCTCGGGCTGCAGCTCGCGCAGCATCGTCGTCGCTGCCTCACGCGATTGCGCCGGGCCGAGCCGCAGCATCACCTGCAGTATCAGCGCCTGGGGTGTGTCGAGGAGCGAACCTTGACCGTTGATGAGTGGCTCGGTGCCAAGCGGCAGGACCACATCGAAAGGCTGGCCGACGTCGATGCCGAGAAACGTCGGGGAAGTCACTCCGACGATCGTGTAGGCGACTCCTTCGACCTGGATCGGTCTGCCGATGACATTCGTTCCGCCAAAGCGGCGTTGCCACAGCCCGTGGCTGATGACGGCAACCGGACCACCAGGCCCACCGCCCCGCACATCGTCGGCCGTGGTGAACGTGCGTCCGAGTTGCGCGCGCACGCGCAGCGTGGAAAAGAACTCGCCGCTGGCGAAGAGCGCCTGAACCGGCGCGCGATCGGCGTCACCTGTCAGGTAAAGCTGGCGCGACACGCGGGTGAACGTGCCATCGAAGCGTCCGGCGTGCTGGCGGAACCGCTCCCACATCGCGAAGTTCCAGCCCAGCCCACCCTGAAAGCCCATGTTGAGCGCGGTGGGAGACGTGATCGTCACAAGCCTGTCGGGCTCGGGAACGGGGAGCTTTCGCAGGAGGAGACTGTTGACGACACTGAAAACGGCGGTGTTGATGCCGATGCCGAGCCCAAGTGTCACGATCGCAGCGGCGGCAAAGCCTGGCGATCGCCGAAGGCCTCGTAATGCGTACCGGATGTCCTGCCAGACGTTGTCGAGATACGATTCCCAGCCGACATCGCGAACGGCATCCTTCGTGGCAGCGACGCTGCCGAGGCCCATCCTGGCGGCACGCACGGCGTCCTCCCGCGTCATGCCTGACGCCACGTTCCGCTCGACAGCGGTGTCGATATACGAGCGGAGCTCGTCGTCCAGATCCTGTTCGAACGCGCGGCGGTGGAGGAGTGCGCGCAGGCCGTGGAGAAGACGTCTCATCAGATTTCACCGAGCGAGGCACGCATGATGCGGGAAATCGCCGCAGTCTGCGCTTCCCAGTCTTTTGCGGCGCGGGCGAGGCGGGCACGACCCTGCGGGGTCAGCGCGTAGTACTTGGCGCGACGATTGTTCTCGGTCGCGCGCCACTCGGCCTTGATGAGGCCATCGCGTTCGAGACGCCGGAACGCAGGGAACAGCGACCCGGCGTTGACCTGGAAGACACCCTTACTGATCTGATCCAGCCGCACGCCGATCCCGTAGCCATGCATCGGCTCGAGAGCCAGCGTCTTCAGGATCAACATGTCAAGCGTGCCCTGAACCAGTCCGCTCTGTTTCTCGCCTGCCATTTCGATCACTCACTCATCTAGTCAATCTAGAGTAGACAGCATACGCCAATGCTCCTCTAGACTGTCAAGGGGGAGCTGAGCCCTATAATCACGGCGTGCATCCGCGATTCTTTGCTCCCGAGGCGCAGGCCTCGGGTGAACTCGTGACGCTGCCCGAAGAGGAGGGGCAGCATCTGACTCGGGTACTACGACTTGGCGCAGGAGCAGCCGTCCGCGTCTTCAACGGAAGCGGCGACGAGTTCGAGTCGGTCGTCGAGGCGGCCGCGAAAGACGGCGTACGCGTGAGGCTTGGAGACGCGCGCGAACCGGCGCCCGAAGCCACCCTTCAAATCACGCTCGCGCAGGCGGTGCTGAAGGGCGACAAGATGGACGATGTGATCCGCGACGCGGTCATGATTGGCGCCAAGGCAATCCGTCCGGTCCTGACGGCCAGGACCGAGACGACCGCCGCCATCCTCGAGAAGAGCCGCCGTCAGGATCGATGGGAACGCATCGCAATCTCGGCCGCGAAGCAGTGCGGCCGGGCGGTCGTTCCAGCCATCCTCGAGCCGTTCACATTCGAAGGGCTGATCGACTTTCAACTGCACAAGTGGCTCTCCGGCCCTTCGATCATGCTCGTCGAACCGGGCGCGGCGAAGGCCGCTGTCCCTTTTACGGAGCTTGCCGTCGAATCGCCGAGTGCGGCAACAATCGTTGTCGGGCCGGAAGGGGGATGGACGCCTGAGGAAATCGAAGCGGCTGGGGTCGTGTGCCGTCTGGTGACCATGGGCGGCCGGACGCTGCGTGCGGACGCGATGGGGCTCATCGCGATCTCGGCGGCCTATTCCAGGTGGAACGAGTTCTAGTCGAACGCGAATCTACGACATCAAAGAGGCGGGTCTTTCAGACCTGCCGTGATCGATCTCACCCTTTCGCCGGCGGGTCTCGGGACCCGACACGACATTCTCCGATCGGAAGAACAGCGCGAACAGCACGAGCACGACGCCGGCACTGGCGGCAGGAATCAGCCAGATGCGCTCCCATGCGTGACCTTCACCGGGGAGGACGAATGCATCGACGATGCGGCCAGAGACCCAGGAGCCGATGAACATCCCAAGTCCCAGCGTCACGAATGCGATGAGCCCCTGAGCCGCGGCGCGCAGGTCAGGTGGCGCCTTCTGGTCCACGTAGATCTGTCCGGTGACGAAGAAGAAGTCGTAGCAGATGCCGTGCAGCAGGATGCCGCCGTACAGCATCCAGACGAGTGGTCCGTTGTTGCCGTACGCAAACAGCAGATAGCGCGCCGCCCACGCGGCCATGCCGACGAGCAGCATGTTCTTGACACCGAGCCTCCGGAAGAACAGCGGCATGACCAGCATGAACCCGATCTCCGACATCTGGCCGAGCGTCATCTTTCCGGCGGCATTGCTCACCTGAATCTCGTTGAGAAACGGGTTGGCGAACGCGTAGTAGAACTGCAGCGGGATGCAGATCAGAAACGAGCCGAGGACGAAGATCGCGAACGATCGTTGGCGAAGCAGACTGAGTGCTCCGAGACCGAGCGCATCCGCCAGCGAGGCTCGTTGGCGTCGTGCCGGCGGCGTGTGGGGCAGGGCGAGGCAGAAGAGGCCGAGCGCCACCGAGGCGCCCGCGGCCAGGCGCATGGGCATGGCGGACGCTTCGAGTCCGAGCGTGCCGACGATCAGACCGGCCGCGATCCATCCGATCGTTCCGAGCACGCGAATCGCGGGAAACTCGCGCGCGGGGTCCTTCATCTGATGGAAGGAGAGCGAGTTGCTGAGCGCCAGCGTCGGCATGTAGCACAACGCGTACGCGAGCAGCACCACGTAGAACGGGCCGAACGCGCTCATCGTCGAGCCGAAGAACAGGATGACGCCGCCGAGCACGTGGAGCGCGGCGAGGATCTTTTCTGTCGCAAGGAATCGGTCGGCAATCATCCCGACGAAGAACGGCGAGATCATTGCCGCCAACGCGGTTGTGCCCGCGGCAAGCCCGATCTGCTCGCCAGAGAAACGCAGCGTCTGGCCGAGCCAGGTTCCCATCGTTACCGACCATGCCCCCCAGACGAAGTACTGGAGGAACATCAGCAGCGAGAGTTTGACGCGGACCGTCAGCTGCACTCGGCGTCCCTCTTCAGGCGAGAGCCTTGCGGGTGAAATCGAAGCACTTCTTCACTTCGTCGATGGCGCCAGCCGTGCCCTTGTACTCGTACTCGATGTAGGCGCGAATCGGCCACCGCTCGCGTTTCAGCAGTTGCAGAACATCCCGAATCGGCGTATCGCCAGTGCCCCACGGTGTGTTGTCACCCTGGTTCTTCTTCCGGTCCTTGATGTGCAGGTTCGTGATGCTCCCGTGGTGCTCGCGCAGGTAGGCCACGGCGTCATAGTCGGCAGCCGTGAAGTGGCCGATGTCGAGGTTGATCTTGAAGTAGCTCGACATCTTCATTGCGGCCGCGAAGCTATCGGTGGTTGCGAACTCGTTCGGATCGCTCGTGTTCGAGTGGTTGTGCATTGCGACGACCATCCGGTGCTTGTCGGCAAGCGGCGCCATGCGCCGTGCGGCCTCGAGCGTTGCCGAAGCGGTGATGATCTCGGCGCCCAGCGCCTTCGCGATCTCGAAGCCGCGATCGATCTCCTCGCTGGTGAAGCTGCCGTTGGGGCTGTAGTTGAAGGCGTAGAGGGTGATGCCGGCCGACTCGAACTTCTTCCGGATCGCGCGGAAATGATCGAGCGGTGTTTCGAGCCGCCACTTCCGCAAGGATTCGCGATCTCTCTGCACCTGCTCAGGCGCCGCGCCTCGGCCACTGGAAAAGGCCGGTTCGATCTGCGGCGCCCACAGCTCACATTCGGTGAGCCCGCACGCCTTCATCGCTCCAATGACGGGTTCGACCAGGTCGCCTCCAGGCGGACGCATCAACTCACGAAATGAAAACGTCTGGATGCCCAGGCGCACTCCCGAGATCGTCTGGGCGCGGGCGAGGCCGGGGAGTGCAACCGCGGAGAGTGTCAGAGCTGCGAACTCACGTCGAGTCAACATGGCCGTGCCTCGTCGCATCAATACAGTGCGAAAGAGAAGAGTCGGTCACCTGCGGCGACGAGCACGTGCTGTCGGCCGTCGACCATGTAGGTCTGCGGTGCATTCGAAACATTTCCCACACGTGCATGCCACAGGGGACGGCCTTTGGCCGCGTCGAAGGCAATGAAGTTCCCTGAGACATCGCCGCCAAACAGTAGCTGGCCGGCGGTGACCAGGAGACCTGGGCCGCCGCGTCCTTCGTTGGTTGCCGTGCGGAATTTGTGCCGCCAGGCCGTCTTGCCGGTCTTGTAGTCGAGCGCGGTGACGTAGCTGCCCACACCGCCGACCGCCATCTCGTCCTTCCCGCCGAGGCCCATCGCGCCGCGTGGATCGAGCTCGGTCAGGTAGTACATCGCGTAGTTCTCTGCTGTCGGCACGTAGAGAAGGCCGGTGTCGGGGCTGAATGCCTGCGGCGGCCAATTGGTGGCGCCACCGTTGTTCGACGAGACGAGCGCGCCGCCGACGTGATGATCCTTGTCGGGGATGCGAACGGGCTGTCCCTTGGCGTTCAGCCCGCTGGCCCAGTTCACCGTTTCGGAGAATTTGCTCGTGACCAGGCGCTCGCCAGTCAGCCGGTCGAGCGTGAAGTAATAGCCATTGCGACTTGCCGTGACGACGAGCTTGCGGCGACGCCCGCCGATCTCGCCATCGACGAGCACCGGTGTCTGAGCCGAATCCCAGTCGTGCGTGTCATGTGGCGAGGTCTGGAAGTACCACGCCATCTTTCCCGTGTCGACGTGCACGGCAACAATCGAGCAGGTGAAGAGGTTGTCGCCGTATCCACGGGGAGCGGAGGTGTAGGCGGGTGTCGGGTTGCCGGTGCCAAAGATGTAGAGACGCGTTTCGGGATCGTAGGCACCTGGCAGCCACGGATGCCCGCCGCCATTGCGCGCGGCGTCGAGGTCTTTCCATGTCTCGAGGCCCGGGTCACCAGGATTCATCGGGACGGTGTAGAAGGTCCACTGCAGGTCACCTGTTTCGGGATCGAAGGACTGCAGGTATCCGGGCGAGTCGAGATCGTTGCCGGTCCCGACGATCACGTGGTTGTCGACGACCACCGGCGCGGAGGTCAGGAAATACTGCTGGTTGAAGTTCGCGATCTCCTTGTGCCAGCGCTTCCGGCCTGTGCGTGCGTCGAGCGAGATGAGATAGTCGTCAGGCGTGACGAAGAACAGGTAATTGCGCCACATCGCTGCACCGCGATTGCCGATGTGCGTGCCACCGCGCGTGCGCCAGAAGAATCGCCAGAGCAGGTGACCATCCTGCGCGTCGAGCGCCCAGACGTTGTCCGGCGCGGTGACGTAGAGCACACCGTTGACGGCCAGCACTGAGCCTTTGATGTTGGTTGCGCCGACGAACTCGTTGTCACCGACACCGTCCTCGATGACCTCGGGCGGGGCGGGTCCGAAGGGCGGAGCCACTGTCGAACCACCCGGGCCGGCGGTGACTGCAGTGGTCCATGCCAGCCCGAGGTTCTGGACGTTCGCCTGATTGATCTGCTTCAGGGCACTGTAGCGTCGCCCTGAGTAGTCGCCGGAGTAGGTGGGCCACGAGTCGGAGAGTGGCTTCAGGATCTCCGCAGGATCCAGGCCGCTGTGTTGCGCCGAGAGCGCGCCCGACACCAGCAACGCCAGCAGACAGACGAACCACTGCAATCTCGCGCCGTTCCGCGGTAGTGGACCGTTCATTTGAGCGTGCTCAGATAGGCTGTGACGTTGTGGATGTCCGCATCCTTGTACGTCCGCAGCAGATCACGATGGGGCTGAAGCGGATCGGCGATGTGCACCTGGACGCCCGGTCCGGTTCGAAACGATCGCCGGGTGCCATCGGCCATTTTCAGCGCAACAGCGAAGTCGTCTGTGCGATCGAGGTGTCCTTCCACTTTTTCTCCGGATGGCAGCGTGACCGTGACCATTGGCGGGCGCGCACGAGCAGGCGGTGGTGCGCCTCTTGCGACGGAACTGCCCGGCATCAACCAGCTTTGTTGCAGCACGCGAGGCTCGGCAATGCGTGTCGCCACCCCCTGGAGATCACCGGTCGCCGAGTGGCACGAGGCGCACGTCGAGGCGAAGAACTTCTCGCCCGCGGCGGCATCGCCAACGAGGATCGATGCCGGGCGATCGCGTGAGGCGTCGTAGCCGGCGACGCGGAAGCTGTGCATGAAGGCCGCAATGTCCGCGATCTGATCGGGCGTCATCGCGAACGCTGGCATCCCGCGATCGGGACGGCCGGCGTGGATCACCGGACCGATCAGTTCTCCGTTCTTGTCGTCGAGGACGAGCGACGAGCGCAGCAGGCTCGGTCCGCCGTCACCGCCGCGAATGTCGGCGCCGTGGCAGAACGCACAGTTGGTGCTGAAGGCCGCGCGGCCGCGCTCGACGGCTGCTTGATCGTCGACCGTGCGCTGCGGGTACGCGCCGATGCCGATGCCACCGATTCGCCCGCGGCCCGAGGGCGCCGGTGCCTGCGGTTGTTGCGCAGCGACCGTCAGGGTGAGCAGTAATAGGATTGCCGCGACGGCGACTGTACGCGTGACAGTCATGGTCCCCGGCGGTCGCCTCCTCGACAAATCGCCTTGATGATATCGTTTGCAGGCCACGTTCGATCAACCTGAATCCACCACGGTGCCGCCGCTGATGAGGCGCCCGCATCGCCCCCGGGGGCAGGCGCGCGTATCGGGCGAAAGGGTAACATCAATTCATGCGCTACCTCGTCACCGCCCGCGTCAAGCCTGGCCGGCGGGAGGCACTCGATCGCGCCATCCGTGAGGAGACGCTCGGCACGGGTTCCATCGCCGGCGACGAGTACCTCCACGACATGGCGCATGCGCGTCAGTTGCCCGACGGCTCGGTCAAGTGGGTCGAGACCTGCTTCTGCGCCACGCCGCTGGATGAGGAGCGCCCCTACTGGGAAGCCTACTTCGACCTTCAATCGATCAAGGACGCCCATGCGCGCAGCCGGTGCCGTCACGAGAACGGCACCGAGTACTGGGCCTGCTCGACATGCGATTGCACGGAAAAGCTGGAAGCGAGGTTGAAGGAGAAAGGCGAGCCGTTCTGCAAGTAGGGACGCCGGTCCTTACCGGCCTACGACGATCTCGATATCGCGAATCGTCTCGCCGGGCGCCACGCTGATCCTGTTCATCGGACGCACGCGGCCGTTGCGCGGGACGCGCTTGAGCGCGCGGCCGCACTGGAGCCCGTCGAGCGCATGCGAGGTCACGACCTGGCCGGTGATGCGTCCAGTGTCTGAGCCGGATGGAGACTGCTCCTGCGCGCGTCGTGACGAAGAGAAAGGCAGCGATGCCGAGCACCGCCAGGCGCATAGCGGCGAATTGTGCGGCCCAACGCCGCGCGGATGAATCACGGCCGCGACTAACGCCCCGCGCGCGGCAGGAAGAAGGGACTGAACTGGGGGGCCGGCGGTAGCGCGATGTCGATGTGCTTCGCATCGATGTCTTCGAGCAGAACCACGCTGGCGGCGACTTCGGCGTCGGCCGCGTCCGGATACCACGTCCAGTCGAGATCCGGAGGCGCGCCTCTGGGAAGTGCCGCTACGAGAAATTCGCCGGGCGGCAACCCGGCGATCCGGTAATACCCGTCGTATTCACTCGAGGTCATCGTCTCGGGCAAGAGCGTGGCGCCGTCCGTCGTTCGGTGACCGACAACGACCTGCACATCAGCCACACCACGACCGTCCGCGAGAACGATGCGGCCGGAGATGGCCGCCGCCGGACGCAGCACGACGTCGAGGTCCGCATGCGCACCGGGCCCGAGATCGACCTCAGGTCCGGTGTCGAAGCGTGGCGTGAACTCGACGCTTCCCGCGCCGATGCGCCGGCTGGTGTATCCCCAGCTCGAGGCGGAGAGCCGATAACGTCCCTCCTCGAGATGTTTGAAGACGAACGCTCCCTTGTGGTTGGTTCTGGTGAACCACGTCTCCACTCTGAGTCCGTCGTGATTGATTCGTCCCAGCGTGACCTCCGCATACGGGACGAGCTTGGTATACGAGGTGATCACGTAACCGGCGATGCGCCCACGCTCGAACGCGGATGGTGAGTACACCTGTGCCGTCGTCGTGATCGCGACGGACAGGAGAGCGGCCAGGACAGAGAGCGCCAGGCGCATCCGCCCGAATTGTAACCGGCGAAAGGGGGCAAACCCCTTGATACAGATCCACTCAAGGGTCTGACCCTTTCGCCCCGATGATAATGACCATGATGCGGGTTTTGCTCGGGCTCCTCATCGTGGCGCTTGCGCTGCTGGCTGGCTTCGCGCCGATCGATGCGCACCTCGTCGAGCGCTGGTACTCGACCGGGATCTATCCGTTCATCCAGCAGGTCGTGACACCGGTGTCGAACCTGGTGCCGTTCGCACTGCTCGACGTGCTCGCGGTGGCTGCGCTCGGCGCTGTGGTCGTCATGCTGGTGCGAGCCGTTATTCAGGCACGACGCAAGAGGTCGTGGACGCCGGTCTTTGCGACGGGAGCGCGACTGGTCATCGCCAGCGCCTTTGTGTACCTGCTGTTCCTTGCGGTCTGGGGCCTCAATTACAGGCGGGTGTCGATGGGTGAGCGCCTGATTCTCGATCGTACCACCGCCTCATCGCAAGCTGTCCTCGAGCTTGGCCGGATATCCGTGGAGCAGTTGAACAAGCTACATACTGCGGCTCATTCGGAGGGATGGCGAACATCACCGTGGCGGGAGCACCGGATGCGCAACGCGTTTTCGTCCGTCCTGCTGCGACTCTCTGACGCGACACCGGCCGAACCGGGACGCATGAAGTCATCCATCTTCGGCCCGTACTTCCGATGGACGAGCGTGGATGGAATGGTGAACCCGTTTGGTCTCGAGGCATTGGCCAATCCGGATCTCCTGCCGTTCGAGTTGCCGTTCGTTGCCGCTCACGAGTGGGCTCATCTGGCTGGATACGCGGACGAGTCGGAAGCGAGCTTCGTCGGGTTCCTGACGTGTATTCGTGCCGCGACCCCGGCTGCCTACAGCGGCTGGCTATTCCTGTATTGGCAAATCAACTCTGAGGTCGGCACAGACGGTCGACGTCAACTGGCCTCGATGCTCGCAGAAGGTCCGCGCCGCGATATCGCGGCGGTCAGCGAACGCATGCGCAGGGGACAAGTGCCGTTGCTGCGCGATGCGGGCTGGCGTGTGTACGACCATTACCTCAAGGCGAATCGAGTCGAGGAAGGCGTGCGGAGCTACGGGATGGTTCTGACGCTTCTCGCCCGCGCCCGCTTCGAAGAGGGTTGGCTTCCGGTCAGGCACATCACGCCTGAATGATTCGCCCGGCAGCGGCGCGCCGAAGTCGATCCTGCACGGCGGCCCAGAGACCGTGGCTCGAGAACCCGCGAACGAGAATCACGTCGGCCCCCGCCTCATCGAGCTCGCGCAGCGTGGAGTAGAGCCGCGCGGCAACCACGTCTGGCGCGTCCTGTCGTCCGATCAGGCGTGAGAACAGCCGCGAATCAGAAGAGAGCCGCGCGAGCGCATCGCGATCTTCGTCCGCGGCGATGATGCCGACGGTGTGTCCCGCCGCCAGTGCCGCGGCGGCCGCCGCGACCAGCTTCGGAAGGACACTGTGCGCGGCACCTTCGAAGAGCGTCAGCGGCGCACGTGGTGAATAGTGCTTCTCCAACATGCCGGGAGACAGCAACGGTGTGTTTCCACGTTCGCGATCCTGAGCGCCGAATTCCGCAACCGTCACAAGCTCGAGCACTTCCTGCAGCATCTCGAGTGTGACAGCACCTGGCCGCAGGATTGTGGGAGGGTTGCTGGTGAGGTCCAGTACCGTGGATTCGACCCCGATCGTGGTGGGGCCAGCGTCGACGATGAGATCGATGCGGCCAACAAGGTCGGCGAGCACATGCGAGGCTTGAGTCGGACTGGGCCGCGAGAACAGGTTGGCGCTTGGCGCTGCGACGGGCACCGCGGCGGCATCGATCAACGCACGCGCCACAGGGTGCATCGGGAGGCGAACGGCGACGGTGGGGAGGCCGGCGGTCACTTCGTCGGGCACCTGCGATGAGCGCGCCAGCACGAGCGTCAACGGTCCGGGCCAGAAATGACGGCCCAGGACCCGCACCTGCTCGGGAACCTTCATGACCAGCGGCGTCAACGAATCGATCGAGCCGACGTGGACGATCAGCGGATCGGTTGCCGGGCGCTCCTTCGCGGCAAACAACCGTTGCACGGCCGGCCGGTTGAGTGCGTTCACGCCGAGGCCGTAAACAGTCTCGGTCGGAAACGCCACCAGGCCCCCGTCGCGGAGACACGCGGCGGCACGAGCAATGACAGCAGGGTCCGGGCGGTCCGCCGCGACTCGGATGACATCGGTCACTGATACATCGTAGTGCGAGGGCGTGAATCAGTACACTTGAAAGCCATGTTCGAAGCCGCCGAAGTTGGTCGGAAGCTCGCAAAGAGCGACTACAAGGCCCAGGTGCCGGCACTACGATCGGCGCTGCTCGCCGTGCAGCAGGAGCTCCGGCAGGCCCCGTTCCCGGTGATCGTCCTGTTTGCAGGCGTCGACACGGCCGGCAAAGGGGAGACCGTCAACCTGCTCAACGAGTGGATGGATCCGCGCTGGATCATCACGCGGGGCTACACCGAACCCTCGAGTGAGGAACGCGAGCGGCCGCGACTCTGGCGTTATTGGCGCGACCTGCCTCCGCGCGGCCGGATTGCAGTGTTCCTGAGCGCCTGGTACTCGTCGCCGATCACTCAACGCGTGGCAGGCCGCATCCGCACGGCGGAGTTCGACTCGCTGCTCGATCAGGTGGCCACGTTCGAGCGGGCGTTGACCGACGATGGCGCGGTCATCGTGAAGTTCTGGATGCACCTGAGCAAGGCCGCTCAGAAGAAACGGCTGAAGGAGTTCGAGAAAGATCCGCTCCAGCGCTGGCGCGTGACCAAGACGCAGTGGAAGCACTGGGCGATGTTCAACAAGTTCGTGTCTGCCGCCGATCGTGCCATTCGTCGAACCAGTACCGACCAGGCGCCGTGGCTCATCGTTGAGGGTGAGGATGAACGGTACCGCACCGTCGTCGTGGTCACGGAGCTGCTCAACGCGATTCGTCGCGGGCTCGAGCGCAACAGCCGCTCCGCCCAACGGCCAACTCGTGATCGACAGAAGGCACAGGCCGAAAACCGTGTCACCGCTCTCGAGCGCGTCGAACAACAGTTCAACGTCCTGGACAATCTCGATCTCAGTCAGAAGCTGAGTGACGAGGAGTTCGACAAAGAGGTGGCCAAGCAGCAGTCACGTCTGAATGCACTGCAGCGACGGGCCGGCAAGCGCGGCGTCTCCACCATCATCGTGTTCGAGGGCTGGGATGCCGCGGGGAAGGGTGGTGCGATTCGCCGGGTGACCGCGAGCCTGGATGCTCGTGATTACCAGGTCATTCCGATTGCGGCGCCGACCGATGAGGAGCGCTCGCGTCATTACCTCTGGCGGTTCTGGCGTCACCTGTCGCGCGCGGGACGGCTGACGATCTTCGATCGAAGCTGGTACGGCCGCGTGCTTGTGGAACGGGTCGAGGGGTTTGCCAGCGAGGCGGAGTACATGCGCGCCTACGGCGAGATCAATCACTTCGAGGAGCAATTGGTCACCAACGGCATCCTCGTCATGAAGTTCTGGATTCACATCAGCAAGGCCGAACAACTCAGGCGGTTCCGGAACCGCAGCCACACCAGCTACAAGCGATGGAAAATCACCGACGAAGACTGGCGCAACCGAAAGCGGTGGGCGGACTACACCGTTGCGGTGAACGACATGGTGGCGCGAACCAGCACGAAGATCGCGCCATGGACGCTCATTGAAGGGGACGACAAGAACTTCGCGCGAGTCAAAGTGCTCAGGACCCTCGCCGAACGCATGGAGCAGCGTCTGAAATAGTCAGGTCCGGCCAGTCAGGTCCGGCTGAAGCCGGACACTGCGTGAGACGCGTCATCGAATGATGTGGCGGCTGAGCGTCTGCAGCCATTCAGGGACCGGCGTGGACGACTCGATCGGGCTGTTGCTCAGCACGAGATCGGGGCCGGTCAGTCGCTTTCCGTAGAAACGCTCGTTGGCATCCAGGTCGGCGCGCACGGTGCTGCCGTTCACGGTCACGCCGGCAAAGAGGCCGCGCGAACGCGAATAGCTGAGGATCTCTGCCCGCAGCTGCAGGTCGGTGTTCGCCTGTGCGTCACGCCCGACCGGTCCGGCTGCAACGGCGGCATCCGCGCCGAACTTGAATTGATTGCGGACGAACTGTTCGAGCCCGCGCCTGTCCATGATGATGAGGACGAGATCGGCGGCCTCGCCGCCAATCTGCAAGCCAATGCTTCCGCCGGTCAACGTCATGAACGTCGGGGCCGACCACCCGCCCTCCGTGCGCGCGCTCAGGATGCCGCGCCCACGCATGCCCCCGAAGATGAATCCGCCCTTCAGCGTGCCCGGGAAGATGGCAATGCCTTCTGCCTTGCTGGCAATGGAGGCGGGGATCGCGGTGTCCGATGTCGTCATTATTTCGTTGAGGACAGTGATCGACTCGCGGATTCGACTGGCCTCTGCGGAGGTCGGTCCTCCCTCCTGGGCGCGTGTCGACAACGAGGGCGCGAAGACGGCTATCAGTACGAGTGGCAGCCAGCAGCGGGTCGTGTGCATGCATCCATGATAGCGACGAATGCCGTGGCTGAGCCGTGCATGCGCCCTCACACGTCGGCCTATCAATCCCAATCCGGGAGGTCCGGGTTTCGATGCGGGGTCCGGTAAGATAGCTCCGTCTTGATGGCTGACGAGGACCTCTCGAACACCACGATCCGGCGTTTCGACCTCACTCGCCTGATTGCCCGGGGCGGCATGGGCGAGGTCTACCTTGCACGGGACGCTGTCCTCGGTCGTGATCTGGCGCTCAAGATCCTTCGTCAGGACGTCACTCGTGACTCCGATCGCCTCGAACGCTTCGTCCTCGAAGCGCGCGCGGCGTCGGCCCTGAACCATCCGCATCTCATTGCGATCTACGACATCGGTGAGAGCTCGCCGAAGCGGAACGGGTCGCCGGTCGGTCCGCCCGTGCTCTACATTGCGATGGAACTCGTCGCGGGCGAAACGCTGCGCGCATCGCTCGATGGCAAGCGGCTGGAGCTGAGGCGGACGCTCGAGTTCCTGGCGCAGGTGGCCGATGCGCTGGACGCGGCGCACGCCGCCGGCGTGACTCACCGCGATCTGAAGCCCGAGAACCTCATGATCGCCGAAGGCGGTTACGCGAAGGTACTGGACTTCGGCATCGCGAAGCTGCGCGCCGATCTCATGCAGGATCGCGCGCAGGGGAACGCGGAGCCGACAGCAACCAACGGTGGACGTTTACTGGGAACGCTTGGCTACATGTCTCCCGAGCAGGTGCAGGGGCAGCCGGCCGACCATCGCACCGACGTGTTTTCGTTCGGCTGCGTGCTCTACGAAGCGATTACCGGGAAGCGCGCCTTTCTGGGCGACAGCGCCTTTGCCACGCTGAAGCAGATCGTGGAGCACGAACCCGCACCGCTGTCGACGCACGTTGCGGACGTGCCAGACGGCCTCGAGCGGATTTGTCGCGGCTGCCTCGCCAAGGACCCGGCGCAGCGCTACGAGTCGATGCGCCAGGTTGCGGCAGACCTGCGCGAAGTCCGCCGAAAGATGGACGAGCCGGCCGTTGTCGTGCCACCTGAACCTGGGAATCGGCGGTACGCGTGGGCCGCAGCGGCTGCAGTCGTAGCAGTGGCCGCTCTCGCTGGGTGGTGGTTCGTCGGTGAACGCGAAGCAACCTCGCCGTCGTCGCCGAGCGTGTCGATCGATCGGTTGACGACGATCGGATCTGCAATCGATGCGGCGCTCTCGCCGGACGGACGCCATCTCGCATGGGTTGATTCAGCGGGCGGCAGGCAGGGTTTGCGACTCCGGCGGATTGCCGATGGCCAGACGATCGAGCTCGTGCCCGCGGCAGCCGTCGGCTACTGGGGGATCGCCTTTACCCCCGACGGCTCTCGTCTGTTCTATGCGACCAAGTCCGCGCAGAATCCAGGCGGTCGATTGTCTGCCGTGAGCATCGAGGGTGGTGCGTCCACGCCAATCCTCGACTGGATCGACAGCACGACCAGTTTTTCCCGCGACGGCCGGCAGCTCACGTTCTATCGAACCGGATTCCCGCAGCCGGGTACCACGTCGCTGATGGTCGCCGACGCCACTGGTGAAAGCATTCGCGTGCTCGCGAGCGTGAACGCTCCTGAGTTCTTCGTCCCGGCATTCTTTGCCGCGCCATCGTGGTCGCCGGACGGCGAGCGGATTTCGACCGCCGTGCACAACGCGAGCACGGGGGATGCGATGCTCGCGATCTTCGAGGTGCAATCAGGAAGCCGCCAGGATTTCCCAAGTCGCTTCCGGGACGTGACGTTCACATCCTGGCTGCCGGATGGCTCCGGCATCCTGTTCGTTGCCGATCAGGCGGATCAATTCCGCGAGTACCCACGGAAGGTCTGGTTCCAGCCGTACCCGCGTGGCGAGCCGCATCGGGTGACGCCAGACCTCCTCGAGTACCGAAACGTGTCGGTGCGCGCCGACGGCAGCGCGTTCGTCTCGGTCGGACTCGATGCCGCCTACTCCCTCTGGCGGATTCCGCTGCGCAATGGCGGCAGCCCGCAGCGGCTTGCGTCCGAGCGCTACGACGGGCTGCTCGGCATCGCACCGCTGCCGGACGGTCGCACGATTGTGAGCTCGGGCGAGCGGGGCAACACGCAACTCGTGCTCCTCGAGCGCGACGGCGGCGGCCGCCGGATCCTGACCAGAGAGGGCACGAATCTCTGGCCTGCCGTCACACGCGACGGATCCACGGTGGCGTTCGTGTCCAACCGCGATGGCCAGACTGGTATCTGGCGGATGAACGTGGACGGCAGCGGGGCACGGCTGCTGGCGCACCTGCCGCGGCCATCATGGCTATCCGTGACACCGCAGGGAGATTTCGTCGTGTGCGCGTCGGTTGGCGAAGCGGGGACAGCCACGGCGACCTGGCGCATCTCCATCGAAGGTGGCGAGCCGACGCTGATTGCCGCCGGCATCGACCGCCCGGCGATTTCACCGGACGGTCGCTTTCTCGCCGGGATCAACGTAGCGCCTGGCGCCAACCGGCTTGCGCTCGTGACGATGCCGCTCGACGGATCGGGGCCGCCTCGCGAGCTGGGGACCATTGCCCCGGCGACGGCGAATGGCCTGATGGAGTGGACGGCCGACGGCAACGGGATCCTGTTCTCCACGGTTGAACGAACCAACGTCTGGCTGCAGCCGACATCGGGCGAGCCGCCCGTGCGGGTCACCGATCTGGCGACACTCGACATCGTGCGCGGACGCCGGACGCCTGACGGCAACGATCTGATCGTGGCGCGCGGGACGGCACAGACAGACGCGTATCTCGTCTCGAACTTCCGCTGATAGTTCCGGTGGAACGCGGCGTCGCGGCGGGCCTTCAGACCCGCCGGCACGAGCCGTCGCTCAATTCGACCAGCTATAAGTGATCGTGACGGTGATGTTCACCTCGATCGGCGAGCCGTTGAGGAGGGTCGGGCTGAAGGCCCATTGCCGCACGGCTTCGAGGGCGGAGGCAACATAGGCGGCCGGCGCGTCCGTGCTGACGGCCCGAAGATCGGTTGTCAGTCCGTCAATCCCGATTCGCCCGGTGAGTTGGACGCTCGTCGATCCCGCTTCCGTTGTCGAGGGACAGACCGGGTTGGCGTGAGCGATCTTTCGTGGAGCTTGAATCTGGCCACCGATCCCGCCGGTAAAGGTGCTGCCGGCCATTTTCGGCGGCACTCCGCGTTGAGCGGCGCTGGCTTGCCGTTGAGCAGGCCCAGGTGACGCCGACCCGGTCGGAGCTGTCACACGGTTGGAGCTCGAGCAGGTCGCATGAACGGTCTCTTGGATCGCTCCGATCGGCAGTGTGATGTGCCGCTGTGTGCTCTCGCCCGGCTCCGCGCGCACCACGTTCTTCACCGTGATGAAACCGGGGAGCTCGGTGATGAGCTCGTAGTCTCCAGCCGCGAGACCGCGGAACGCAAATGCGCCGCCGCGATCCGTGACGCCACTTTGCATGCCGCCCCCGCTGATCGGCGTGAGCCGCACCGATGCGCCCGGCAGCAACCCGCCGAACTGATCGTAGAGGACGCCTTCGATGACGCCTGCGCTGGGTTGGGGCTGCGCGGGAGGAGCGGCCGGGGCCGAAGCAGCCGCGTCAGGCGGACGGCCTGCCGGTTCGGCGATGACGGGCATCACAGCGGGTGAGGTCAGGCTGACGTCGGCGCCAACGGGCTGGCTTGTCTCGCCGGAGACGCTGACGATCCCGATTGAAACGGTGATCGCCACGAGTAGAGCGACCGTGGTCGCGCGAGCGATGACGGTCAAGGGCTCACGATTGATCCCGGTGTTCAGCATGGCGCGGACTCTCCCTTCGAGCATCGAGTGATGAGCGATGGCAATGGCCGGGGACCAGGGGTGGCGTTGGGCAACCGACTGACGCGCGACCGCGAGCAGATGTGTCGCGTAGTCCGAACCGCTGATACCGGAGGCGAGGACGAGATCGTCGCAGGCTCGTTCGCTTTCATGTCGCAGTCGCCGCCAGGCGATCCACAGCAGCGGGTTGAACCAGTACACGGCCTTGAGCACGTCCGCGGTCAACGCGATGACCCAGTCCCCGCGGCGCACGTGCGCCAGTTCGTGATGGAGGACGACCTGCACGCGATCCGAGGGCCAGTCGGTTGCGCCGGCAGGCAGGAGAATGGTGGGCTTCAGCAGCCCCCATGTCGCGAGCATCGTTGGATGCGTGCACGACAGGATCCGCACCGATCGCGTGACTCCGTAGCGCAGCGATACTTCCTCAGCCGCGTCGCGCCAGGTGCGCGAAGACACTGGCGTGGAGGCAGCTGCGAGCTTCCGCAGCCGGAGAAGTCCAGCCAGCAGTACGCCACATCCGATGATGGCGCCGCCGATCCAGATCGAAACGAGCACGGTCGTCAAGGAGGGCCTGCTCTTGCCCGGACTGTTGCTGGCGATGACGGGACGAGCGACCGCCGTTGAATCGGGTGGTGTGCTGACGAATCGCAGTGACGAACTGTCAGACGATGTCGACCAGAGCGAGGGCAGGGGAATAGACCATGCCGGCTGCACTCGTTCCATCAGCGGGACGCCGAGCGAGCAGACCAACGCGGTCGCGAGCACGAAGTGGCGCACGGCGGCCGATTGACGGCGCAGCAGGGCAGTGGCGACGAGCGCGGTGAGCACCAGGGCCGCCACCTTGATCGTCACGCTGAGCAGCATGATCATTGCGGGCCGTCCTTTCTCGCCTTCTGCGCGAACTCGGCGATCCGGGCCTTGGCAATGAGTTCGGCGATGCGATCGAGTTCTTCGCTGGTGACGCGCGCGGCCTCGCCGCCGAGGAGTGCCGCGACCGCCTTCTCCGCCGAGCCGTCGAAGAAGGTGTCCACGAGGTGCTTGAGCGCGGACTTGCGCGCGGCGTGGCGGCGGACGGCGGGCATGTAGACGTAGCGCACGCCCTCTTCCTCGTGACGCACGTGGCCCTTCTCTTCGAGCACGCGCAGCTGGGTGCGCACCGTCGAGTAGCTCGGGGAGCCGGGGAGGTCGTCCATGACTTCCGCGGCGCTGGCGCGGCCGCGCCGGAAGAGGACGTCCATGATCTGGCGCTCGCGCCTGGTGAGCACCGTATGGAGGCTGTCGGCCATGTTATATACCTCGCACTAGTGCGATAAAAATAACATCAAGGGTTCGGGTGTTGTCAAGCCCGTTTCCTGAATCAGGTATTCTGTCGAGGTGCAGCTGGGGCTTCCGTTCAGCGCGGCGGACGCGCCGGGCCGCGTGGCGACCGGCGTTGTCCCGGCGGTCGTGACCGCCATCGCCCCCATCTACTTCGTCCGCCATCGCCGTGCGCGCCGTTACCTGCTGCGCGTGGAGCACGATGGCCGGCTACGCGTCACCATTCCGCGCGGCGGCTCACAACGGGAAGCCGATGCGTTCGCGCGCCGTCATCTCGAGTGGGTGCAGCGGCAGCGCGCCGTGCTGCGTCAGGTGCGGCTCTCCGCTGACGATCGCGAACGACTCAGGGCGCAGGCTCACGAGGAGCTGCCGGCGCGGCTGCAGGCGCTTGCCGAGGAGCACGGCCTGCCCGTGAGGCGGATCAGCATTCGAAATCAGCGGACGCGATGGGGTTCGTGCGGCCGCGATGGACACATCTGCCTGAACTGGAGATTGGTCGCCATGCCCGAGTGGGTGCGCGACTACGTGATGATTCACGAGCTCATGCACCTCAAGCGGCTCGATCACTCACCGGCCTATTGGCGATTGGTCGCGGCGGCATGCCCGAGGTTTCGCGAAGCGCGGCAATGGCTGCGAGCTCACGGACCGGAACTGCGTTAGTCTCGAGTGAATCCGAGGCTCGCCACGAGACGTCTAAAGACGGGAGGCGTGCATGACCGTTTCCAGGCGGCAGGCGATGATCGTGCTGGCGACGGCAGGGGCATTGGGACCACTCTCGTTGTGGCTTGCGAGCACGGGTCCCGCGCCGGCCGCACCTGACAGGGCGTTTTCCGTGCAGAAGACCGATGACGAGTGGCGGGGCGCCCTGGGCAGCGACCGTTACCGGATCCTGCGCGGGCATGGGACTGAGCGCCCTTTCTCGAGCGCGCTGAATGACGAGAAGGGAAGCGGCGTGTTTGTGTGTGCCGGCTGCGGCCAGAAGCTGTTCTCCTCGGATACCAAGTTCGAGAGCGGCACCGGCTGGCCCAGCTTCTGGCGTCCGCTGGACGGCTCTATTGGTACCTCGATCGACCGGAGTTGGCTGATGGTGCGGACGGAGGTCCACTGCAGCCAGTGTGGCGGTCACCTCGGCCACGTGTTCAACGACGGACCGAGACCCACCGGACTGCGCTACTGCATCAACGGCCTCGCGCTCAATTTCGTCAGGGGGTCGGGAGTCATTTGATGGAGGAGTCACTATGCGCGCGCAGCGCCTCATCCTGATCGCGGCCGTTGCGCTCGCCGTGGGCTATGTGTGGCTGCGCGGCGGGCTCGTGGGAATGTACGCTGGCAGTCCGGCCGCGGCGACCGCCGCGGTTGCGCAGGCCGGACTCCAGAAAGCCACCTTCGCCGGCGGCTGCTTCTGGTGCGTCGAGGCGGATTTCGACAAGGTGCGCGGCGTCGTCTCGACGACGTCAGGGTACCTGGGCGGACGGAGCAGTAATCCGACCTACGAACAGGTTTCGCGCGGCGGCACCGGTCATGTCGAAGCGGTGGAGATCGTCTTCGATCCTGCGGTGGTCAGCTACGAGCAGTTGCTCGATACCTTCTGGCGCAACGTCGATCCGTTCGCGGCGCATCGACAGTTTTGCGACGTCGGCGATCAATACCGGCCGGAAATCTTCGTCCACTCCGACGCGCAGCGGGCGGCCGCTGAGGCCTCCCGCCAGCGGGTGCAAAGCCGCTTCAAACAGCAGATCGTCGTGAAAGTCACGCCGGCCACCACGTTCTATCGGGCGGAGGCGTATCACCAGGACTACCACACCACCCACTCGGCGCAGTACCGCTTCTACCGGTGGACCTGCGGACGTGACGCCCGGCTGCGCGAGATTTGGGGCGACAGTTAGGCAACGGGATGGGAAATCCCGCGCAAGTGTGTCCAGACCGCCCGCCTGGCAGGTGTGTCTCAAGTGTGCGCCGCCTTTTCCGATTGATGGTGTGAGCCCCGGCGTGTGCCGGGCGCTCAGGCACCACAATGCAGGCCCCGCGCCCACGGATTCTCATCGTTGACGACGACCGCGCAATTCTGACGCTGGTCGGCACCATTGCGTTGAAGGAAGGCTTCGACGTGGCGACCGCCATCAACGGCGAGGATGCGCTGCGCCAGTTGTCCGCACATCCGACCGACCTGGTCCTGCTCGATCTGCAGATGCCGGGTGTGACCGGCCTCGACGTCCTGCGCGCGATCAGCGATGTCCGCCACGGCTGCCGCGTGGTGCTCATGAGCGGATACGCCACGATCGACAGCGCCGTCGAAGCGGTCAAGCTGGGCGCCGAAGACTACTTCACCAAGCCCTTCGATCTCCCGCGGCTTCGCGGCCTCTTGTCGTCGGCGCGCACTGACGCGGAACGACGCCGGACGCTTCTCGATCTCGAAAGCCAGATGGCGGAACGCCTGGAGTTCTGCGGAATGATCGGCCGCGCGCCGGCCATGCAGGACGTGTTCACGCTGCTGCGCCGGCTGGCTCCGCACGCACGCACGGCGCTCGTGACCGGCGAAACCGGAACCGGGAAGGAGCTTGCGGTTCGTGCGCTCCATCACCTCGGGCCGCGCAGCGCCAAGCGCTTCATCACCGTCAACTGTTCCGCCGTCGTGGAGACATTGTCGGAGAGTGAGCTGTTTGGTCACGTGCGCGGTGCGTTCACTGGTGCCGCCGAAACCAAGGCCGGCCTGTTCGAGGCGGCGCATGCCGGGACGCTGTTCTTGGACGAGATCGGTGAACTGCCGCTCTCGGTGCAGGCCAAGCTGCTGCGCGTGATCGAGAACGGGGAACTGCAGCGTGTCGGCGCGGTCGAGACTCGCAAAGTCGATGTACGCCTGGTCGCGGCCACCAATCGCGACCTCCGTGTCGAGGTCGAAGCCGGCCGATTCCGCAGCGACCTGTTTTATCGACTGAACATCGCGCAGATCAATCTGCCGCCGCTCCGCGATCGGCGCGAAGACATTCCGTTTCTGACCTCCGCGTTCGTTCGGGCCTTCTCGCAGCGCTTCGGCAAGGCGCTCACCGGTGTGACGGCGGGTGCCGAGCGAATCCTGGTCGAGGCGCCGTGGGAAGGGAACGTGCGCCAGCTGCGCAATGTCATCGAGCGCGGATGCATGCTGGCCGAAGGCGAGTTCGTGTCAGAGCGAGATCTGCTCGGCGCCTTACAGGCGGCGCCAACTCGCATCGCGCGAGTCGCTCCGAGACGCGACGCCACGTTGCCGCTGCAGGTCATCGCCCGCGACCACATCATCAAGACACTCGACGAAGTCCAGGGGAACAAGGCCGTGGCGGCGCGGCTCCTCGGCATCAGCCGGCGCGCGTTCTATCGCCAGTTGGAGCGGCACGGCCTGCATCAGCGCACGCCTGCCGGACCACGACTTCCGCTGTCGAGCGACGATGGTTTGGAGCAGGCATCATGATCGACGGCCTGCATCGCCACAGACGCAGCCGCGTCCTGGTGGCCGACGACACCGAGAGCGTCCGATCGCTCTTTGCCAGGCTCCTCAGCGCTGACGGGCATGATGTCGTCAGCGCTCACGATGGACGAACCGCGCTCGAATCGGTGCAACGGGATCGGCCCGATGTCATCCTGCTCGACGTCGAGATGCCCGGGATGAGTGGCCTCGAGGTCTGCCGGCGACTCAAAGCGGACCCAGCCACCCGGCTGACGCCGGTCGTGATGGTGACGGGCCAGACGCATCTCAACGATCGCATTCGCGGCATCGAAGCAGGCGCAGACGAGTTCCTGTCGAAGCCTGTGCATCCGCAGGAACTGCGCGTGCGTGTCCGCTCGCTGTCGCGGATGAAGCACCTCATTGATGCGCTCGATTCAGCTGAGGCGGCGTTTGTCACCCTCGCGCTGACCATTGAAGCGCGCGATCCCAGCACCAACGGCCACTGCGAGCGACTGGCGCGGCACGCGGTCCGGCTCGGCCGTTTGCTTGGCCTGGGAAGCGAGGACCTCGACGCCCTGCATCGTGGCGGATACCTGCACGACGTGGGCAAGATCGGCGTGCCGGATGCGGTGCTGCTGAAACCTGGCCCGCTGACGGCGGATGAATTTGCGCTGATGAAACGCCACCCTGAAATCGGCGATTCACTCTGTGCACCTCTGCAGTCACTCCGGCGTGTCCGGCCCATCGTCATGTCGCATCACGAAAGACTCGACGGTAGCGGCTATCCGTCGGGGCTTCGCGGCGACGAGGTTCCGCTCCTCGCCCAGATCGTCGGCATTGTCGATGTCTTCGATGCCTTGACCTCCGTGCGGCCATATCGAGTGGCACTCACGCCTGAAGAGGCCGGCAAGTACCTCGTCCGTCAAGCCCAGGCCGGCAAATTCTCGCGCCAGTACGTCGACGCGTTTCTCGGCTCGCTTGGCGACGCGGAGATGGGTCTCGCATCCTGAGGAGTTACGATGGCTAATACGTCCGCAAACGCCCAGCTCGGCATCGAGTGGACTCCGGCCCGAATGCTGGCTCGCCTCGACGGCGACGTGGAACTGGCACAACAGCTGGCTGCGATTTTCATCGACGAGTGTCCGCGCATGTTGCAACGATTGCACGCGGCAGTCGCAGAAGGGTCCGCAGACGAGGTACGGCGCGCGGCGCACGCCCTCAAGGGATCGTTGTCGAACTTCATCGACGGCGGACCGACGGCAACAGCCTTCGAACTGGAATCCATGGGACGAGAAGGTCGGCTCGACGAGACACCACTCGCGCTCGATCGCCTCGAGCGCGAGATCGCGGCACTGACCGCGCGCCTCCACGAGTTTCAGTCACCAGGAACCGGGAGCGAGGCTGCCTAGTGTCTTCGCCGGCGGATGATCGAGCGGCGCGGGTCTTCGAGGCGTTCCGCCAGGCGCTCGGTCGTGAGCCGGTCATGGCTGCCGCGGGACTCGAGCGTGCGCTTCAGCATTCGCTCACGTCCGGTCTCGCACTGCAGGACGCGGTCGTGGCGCTCGGACTCATTGACGAGCCCACGGCGTATCGACTGCTTGCGACCGCGGCACAACTCCCGTTTGCGGATCTCCGCAACGTGCAGCCGAGCCCCCTGGCGCGGCATCTCGTTCCACCCAGCATTCTCCGCCGCCATGAAGTCCTGCCGCTCGCGGTAGACGACAAAGAGGTTCGCTACGTGACAGCGACTCCGTGTAACCCGGAGGCCGATCGAGCCGTGAGCATGTCGACAGGCCGCGGGACCGTCGCTATGTTGACGTGTCGAACGGATCTTCGCGCCGCCCTCGCGAGTTACGCCGAGGCGGGCACCGTTCTTCCCGCGGAGACCACGAACGGGCCGTCCAGGGACGCGGTCGCGGCGCGACCCTCGGTGCTCATCGTCGATGACGAGGCCACCACGAGGACACTCGTCAGGATGCTGCTCGAGCGCGATGGATATCGCGTCATCGAGGCATTCAATGGACGCCATGCCCTCGACATCGTCGGCGCGCAGGATGTTGATCTCGTCGTGATGGATTTGTTGATGCCCGAGCTCGATGGATACGGCGCAATCCGTGCCCTTCGCAAACAGGAGCAGCACGCGACGACGCCCATTGTCGTCGTGACCACGGAAGAGGGGCCGGTGGTCGAAAAGCAGGTGCTCGACCTTGGAGCGGATGACTACATCCTGAAGCCATTCGAGCCGACGGTCCTCACGTCGCGGATCAAGGCCGCGTTCAGGCGTCAGCGATTGGGAGCGTCATAGGCATGCCGTCGGGAACCGACGCGGGGCTCATGCGCGTTCTGGTCGCAGACGATGATTCCGTGCTCCGATTTGCCCTGCGCCAGCATCTCGAGCGCTGGTCGTTCGAGGTGGTGGAGTGTGTCGACGGACACGAGGCGTGGCAGGCCATGCAGGAGCCGTCGCCGCCGATGCTCGCGATCATCGACTGGAGCATGCCGGGGATCGATGGTCCGACGCTCTGTCACGATCTGCGCGAGGTCCCGGCGCTCGCGGGCATGTACGTGATCCTGCTCACCGCGAACACATCGAGGGAGAGCCTGATCGCCGGCCTCGAGAGCGGGGCCGACGACTACATTACCAAGCCGTTCGATTGGGACGAACTGCGCGCGAGGATGCGCATCGGCCGCCGTATCCTGAGCTTGCAGCAGGCGCTGGGCGTACGCGTCAACGAACTGCAGCATGCGCTGGCGAGCGTCAGGACGCTGAGCGGGCTGCTGCCGATTTGCGCGTACTGCAAGCGCATCCGCGACGACGGTGACTACTGGAATCAGATCGAACATTACCTCTCGGAGCACTCGAACGCGCGCTTCAGCCACGGCATCTGCCCGGACTGCATGAAGCAGCATCTGCCCGACAAGACGTAAATCGCATTCGGTGGTCTGAAGACCCGTCGTTGCGCGTTTTTGGGACTTGGGAACGCCACCAGTTACAATGCGTTCATGCCGTATCCAGAAGAATTTATCGCCCCAATGCGCGCCGAGCTGTCCAGTGCCGGTGTGCGCGAGCTGCGTTCGCCCTCGGACGTCGACAACGCGCTGGCGTCGTCGGGGACCGTGATGATTGTCGTGAATTCCATTTGCGGGTGTGCCGCAGGGAAGGCAAGACCCGGCATCGTGATGGCGCTGCAGCACGATCGGAAGCCCGATGTCGTGGCGACTGTGTTTGCCGGCGCCGACCTCGATGCCACGGCGCGCGCCCGCGAGGCGTTCCTGCCGTATCCGCCCTCGTCACCGTCGGTGGCGCTGCTGCGCGACGGCAAGCTGGTCTACATGCTCGAGCGTCGCCAGATCGAAACGCGCGACGCCCGATCGATCGCCGAGATGCTCAAGCAGGCGTTCGACGAGCATTGTCAGATGACGACGGCGTAGAAGTCAGATTCTGAATTCTGAATTCTGAATTCATTCAACCGCCCCGGGTATGCATCTCGAGGTGCGGGTCTCGTCGTAGCCGATCCACAGGAATGAGGGGCGACCGATCCCGTGAAGCGAGGCGTTCCTCTGCGCCACGATCGCTTCGCACTTCCCACGTCGCGCGAATCAGCTGCATCAGGTGATCGACGCTGACGCCGGCCCGCAGCGGGCGGCGCAGGTCGGTGCCGTGTGCGGCATAGAGGCAGAGATACCAGAGACCATCTGCCGTCAGCCGGCTTCGATCGCAGCTCTCGCAAAAGGGCTCGGTGGTCGAGGAGATGATCCCGAACGTGGTGCCATTCGGCAGGGTGTAGCGATCGGCTGGCGCGGACGACTCTTCCACGACGGGGGCGATCGGACCGAAGTGGGCGGCGAGCAATTCGAGCATTTCTCGCCGTGAGACGACACGCGGCATCGACCAGTGCGTTGCGCCTCCCACGTCCATGTACTCGATGAACCGTACTTCGGCACCGTAACGCTGGCCGAACTCCAGCAAGTCGACGAGCTCGTCGTCGTTGACGCCTCGAATGACGACGGTGTCGATCTTGAGTCCGGGGAAGAGGGGAGCAGCAGTCGAGATACCGTCGAGTACGCGTCCGAGCTCGTCGAATCGAGTGAGCCGCTGAAAGCGATCGGGACGCAGCGTGTCCAGGCTGACGGTCAGGCGATGGAGGCCGGCATCACGCAACGCGCTGGCCTGCGAGGCGAGCAGCACGCCGTTGGTCGTCATCGCCAGGTCACGGATGGCCGGACGGGCTGCCAGGCGATGCACGAGTTCCGGGATATCGCGCCTCAGCAGCGGCTCGCCGCCGGTCAGTCGCACCTTGTCCACGCCCAGCGTCGTGAAGATGTCGACGAGCTTCTCGATCTCCTCGAAGTGCAGAATGTCTTCGCGCGGCAGCCACACGTATTCCGGCTCGGGCATGCAGTAGCTGCAGCGCAGGTTGCACCGGTCGGTGACCGAGAGACGGAGGTTTCGGAGGGGCCGCTGGTGTCGGTCGAGTATCACTGCATTCATTATGACGTGGGTCCGGCTCGCGCGCCGTCGTAATGTCCGGCTTCAGCCGGACCTCAGATCACCGACAAACGCCTGCGATCGTGAGGGAGAAACGGCGTGGACGTGCGCTGGCCGCCAAAGGCGCGCCCCCAGCGGCCTGGGACCGGGACGCCGCAGGCAGGGCAGCCGCCCTCTGGAGTGAGCGCGTACTTCTGAATCAGATAGCCGCGACGCGCCACCAGCAGCTCGCCGCACTGGCTGCAGAAGGTGTGCTCCAGATCACCGACGCGTCCCGGCAGGTTGCCCGCATACACGTACCTGAGCCCGGCGTCGTGACCGATGCGTGCCGCATGCTGCAGCATCGCGGGCGTCGTCGCACCCACATCGTTCATACGGTAGTCGGGATGAAACGCTGTGACGTGCCACGGGATGTCCGGCGAAACCCCGGCGAGGAACGTCGTCAGACCTCGCAGTTCCTCGTCGCTGTCGTTGAAGCCCGGGATTAGGAGCGTCACGATCTCGACCCAGACGCCCTCCTTTGACAGCCATGCGATCGTCTCGAGGATTGGCTGCAGCCTCCCACCGAGCTCACGATACCGGCGATCGTTGAAGCTCTTGAGATCGACTTTATAGAGGTCGATGTGCGGCCGCAGGTACTCGAGCACGCGCTGCGTGCCATTGCCATTGGAGACAAAGCCGGTCGAGAGTCCGCGCTGGCGCGCTTCCTTGAAAATCTCCACGGCCCATTCGACGGTGATGAGCGGCTCGTTGTACGTGGAGACGACGACCCTGGCGCCAAGATCGAGCGCTTCCTCTGCGAGCGCGACGGGGCTGATATCTCTCGGCGGCGCGCCGGCAACCGGGTCGCGGAGCGCTTGTGAGGTCACCCAGTTCTGACAATAGCTGCAGTGAAGATCACAGCCGAGCATGCCGATGCTGAACGCCAAGGCGCCAGGGTACGCATGGAAGAACGGCTTCTTCTCAATCGGATCGCACTGCACGCCGCCGACGTAGCCAAACGGCACACGCAACCGGCCGCCCTCGTTGAAGCGCACCTTGCACACGCCGGATGCGCCATCTGGTATCGGGCATTGATGTCCACACGCCAAGCAGCGAAGGCGGCCCTTATCGAGACGTTCGACCAGCTCCGGGGCCGCGTCCGTTGTTCGTGCGCCGAGCGCGTCTTGCAGGGTCTTGCTCACGTTCGACCGGCCTATCACCTAACACTTTGGACTGTGCACTTGCTAAGATCAAGTCCACATGCCCCGTATCCTGGTGACCAATGACGATGGTGTGCATTCCGAGGGAATCAAGACTCTGGCCGATGCACTCAAGCACCTTGGCGATATCACCGTGGTCGCCCCGATTCAGGAGGCGAGCGCCATCGGGCACGCACTCACGCTGCGCAGGCCCCTGCGTATCGACGCCATCGGTCCCAACGTCTTCGCGATAGACGGAACGCCCACCGACTGCGTCAACCTGGCGATTACCCAGGTCATCAAGGGCAAGCCCGATCTGATCGTGTCCGGCATCAACAAAGGCTGGAATCTGGGCGACGACGTGACGTACTCGGGCACGGTGTCGGGAGCACTCGAGGGTGCGTTGCTGGACATTCCCAGCATCGCGGTCTCGACCCAGCGCATCAAGGATCAGTGTGAGTTCGGGCCGTCAGCGACGGCGGCGGCTACCGTTGCGCAGGCAGTGCTCGAGCGTGGCCTGCCGAAATTCACCCTGCTCAATATCAACGTGCCGATGGGGCCGACGAAGGGCTTTCGTGTCACGGTGCAGGCCAAACGAAATCACGTGACGGTTGTCGATGCCCGCATGGATCCGCGCCACCGGGAGTATTACTGGATTGAAGAAGGGGAGAACGAGTGGGAGCCGCACGACCGATCTGATTACCAGGCGGTGCGCGACGGCTACATATCGATCACGCCGCTGCAGCCGGACATGACGGCCCACGACGCGCTGGCGTACGTCGAAGGGCTGACGCTACAGACGACCCGTTAATTCCTCAGTGCCCTTCCTCGTGGTGCTTGCGCTCGTACTCGGCCTGCGCGACGTCCTTGTCGCGCTGCACCAGCTTGGCCCGTGCACGCGCTTTGTTGAACGAGTTCTGACGCGTGTGCTCGGTGCTGACGGCGGTATGCGAGAGCAGGCGCTGAAGGTCCTGTCCGCTGCATGACGGGCAGGCAGGGGTATCTCCGGTGCGTACGAGCTGTTCAAACTGGCGTCCGCACCCACGGCACTCGTACTCGTAAATCGGCATGGCACTATACGGTAGTCTTCAACACGCTTCGAGCTCAAGACTCGCAGTTGCGGGCACCGAAGCTGTTCCGCATGCTACACTAGGCGTTCTGCTCTTGCGTCGGGGCGTGGCTCAGCCTGGTAGAGCGCTCGGTTCGGGACCGAGAGGTCGCTGGTTCGAATCCAGTCGCCCCGACCACTTCTTCCAAAAC
>JALDXQ010000057.1:0-39181 GCA_032156805.1 Acidobacteriota bacterium | reverse complement strand
ACGCTACCCAGGTTGCTTGCGCTCGCAACGGCCTGGGCGCACCGTGCTGCCGCCCGGTCGCACTGACCGGACGGTCAGCGGCTCCGCTACGGTCGCCCGCCGTGAGCGACACCTCCCCTCCCGCCGACCTCTTCTCCCTCGCCGGCAAGGTTCGGATGGCGAGCGAAATTCTCATCCCTCGCCGCTCGAGCGATGAAGATGAATCGATCGGCGCGTTCGTCCGCCGGCGCTTCGGCGACGAAGCGGTCGACTACCTGGCCGAACCGCTGCTGGCCGGAATCCATGCCGGCGACGTCGATCGACTGTCGATCCGCGCCCTCTTCCCCCGTCTCGTGGACGCTGAGCGTCAGTCGGGAAGCGTGATTCGAGCCTTGAGAGCGCTGCGTGTCCGGCCGTCACCACAGGGGGCATTCGTGTCGTTGCCCGGCGGCGTCGGCGAACTCGTCGAGGAACTGTCACGCGCCCTCGCGCCTGGAACCGTCCTCACCAGCGCGCGCGCAACAGGGCTGCTGCGATCGACGACCTACACGGTTGACTCGACCGGCGGGCAGATTCACGCACGGAGCGTGATGCTTGCCGTGCCCGCGTACGCCGCGGCCTCACTACTGCGTTCGACGGATGCGGCACTGGCCGATCTCTGTGACGCCGTTCCCTACGCGTCCACGGCCACCGTGGCCTTCGGATACACACGCAGTCAGGTTGCCCACCCGTTGCGGGGGACCGGGTTCGTTGTCCCGCGCACCGAAGGGATGGCGCTGCTCGCCGGCACATGGGTGTCGTCAAAGTGGCCGGCTCGCGCCCCCGACGGGCACGTGCTCATCCGCGGATTCCTGGGCGGCGGCCGCGACCCTCGCCGCCTCGAGGCGTCCGACAGCGAGCTCGTGGACACCGCACAACGCGAACTTGCCGATCTCCTGGCGATATCGGGCCCGCCACTAATCGCGCGCCTCTATCGGTGGACGCGCCACAGCCCGCAGTACGAAGTCGGACACCTGCAGCGCATCGCGCAGATCGAGCGGCGCCTGGCGACGACTCCCGGACTCTTTGTGACCGGGAGCGGGTTCAGGGCGATTGGGATACCGGATTGCATCAGTGACGGGCGCGCCACCGCTGCACGTGCCGCCGACTATGTCTCTGCACGCGCATGACGGACAACGGTCCGAGGGGTCGAGGGTGCGAAGGTTCGACGGTCCGGTCCGAGAGTACGAGGGTCCGAGGATCGGACCGATGGTCCGGACTACGGACTGCCGTACCGGACCATCTCCGAACCGTCGCCCCCTCGCACCGTATAGGATTCACTTACTGTGAAACCCGTTCATGTTATCGGCGTGCCACTCGACCTCGGCGCTGGACGGCGCGGCGTCGACATGGGCCCATCCGCATTCCGCATCGCCGGACTCAACACACGCCTCAGCGAACTGGGGCGCATCGTGGTCGATCAAGGCGATGTGCCGGCGCCCATTCCGGAAACGCGCCACAAGACGGACGAGCACAAGAAGTACATCCACGAGATCGCACGCGTGTGCCAGACGCTGCATACAACAGTCACGGACTCGCTCGACGCTGGCGCCTTGCCCCTCGTGCTCGGGGGCGATCACAGCCTGGCTGCGGGATCGGTGGCCGCCAGCGCCGACTGGGTACGCCGTGTCTCGGCGTATCCGATGGGGCTCATCTGGATCGACGCGCACGGCGACATGAACACGCCCGAGACGACGACCAGCGGCAACGTGCACGGGATGCCACTGGCAGCGTTGCTCGGACAGGAGCCGGCGGAGCTCGCCTCGATCGGATCGACGCCGTCGGTGCTGCCCGAGCACACGGTGCTCGTTGGAATCAGGAATCTCGACGAGCGTGAAAAAGATCGCATCCGCGCCGCTGGTGTCCACGTCTTCACGATGAAGGACATCGATCGGCACGGCATTGCCGTGATCGCGGAGCAGGCGATTGCGCTGGCCTCGAAATCCACCGGAGGCATCCACGTCTCGTTCGACATGGATGCGTGCGACCCGTCGGTCGCCCCCGGGGTCGGCACGCCGGTGCGCGGCGGGTTGGACTATCGGGAGGCGCACATGGTCATGGAGCTCGTGGCGGACTCGCAGGCCCTGGTCGCGCTCGATCTCGTGGAGGTCAATCCCACGCTCGACCTCCGCAACGCGACGGCCGAATTCGGCGTAGACCTCGCGCTGTCGGCGCTGGGGAAGCGAATCCTGTAGGCTTTGGGCTTTGGACTCCAGGCTCTGGCCAAAGCCGAGAGCCTAAAGCCGAAAGCCTAGCGAGTTCCCAGCAGCTTCTCCATCTCGTCCATGACTTCGTTCATCCGCGTGATCGTCAGGTCGAGCGGTTCGTCGGTCGTCATGTCCACGCCCGCGTCCTTCAACAGATCGATCGGGTACTTCGATCCGCCGGCCGCAAGGAACGTCAGGTAGCGCGCCGTGGCGGCCTGATCGCCATCCAGCACCTTCGCTGAGAGCGCCTCGGCGGCAGTGAAGGACGTCGCGTACTGGAACACGTAGAAGTCTCGATAGAAGTGCGGAATGAAACTCCATTCGTGCGCGATGTAGTCGTCGACGATCGCAACCTTCTGTTCGTGGCCGTAATACTTGCGCGTGATGTCGAGATAGAGCTTGGCCAGCGCGTCTCCGGTAATTGGCTCGCCACGCTGTCCCATCTCGTGCATGCGCAGCTCGAACTCGGCAAACTGGGTCTGGCGAAATACCGTGGCCTTGATCCCTTCGAGATAGTTCCCGAGCAGGGAGAGCCGGGTCGGCGTGTCCTTGATCCGCTTCAGCATGTAGTCGATGAGGAGTGCCTCGTTGAACGTCGATGCCACTTCCGCTACGAACGTGGGATAGCCCGCCGTCGCGTACGGCTGCGTCTTGTTCGAGAAGTAGCTCTGCATCGTGTGGCCGAGCTCATGGGCCAGCGTGCTGACGTCGTTGTACTGCCCGAGATAGTTGAGCAGCATGTAGGGATGGACGTCGTAGGCGCCGCCGTTCGAGTAGGCGCCAGAGACCTTCCCTTCCGTGGGATACCAGTCGATCCAGCGATCCTTGAAGCCGCGCCGCAGGACGTCGGTGTACTCCTTGCCGAGCGGCGCCATCGCGCCGATGACGTGCTCCTGCGCTTCTTCCGGCGTGTACCGGAGATCGACCGACGCCACGAGCGGAGCATACAGATCGTAGTAGTGCAGATCGTCGGTCACGCCCATCATCCGCTTGCGAAGCTTCAGATAACGATGAAACGTCGGCAGGTGCCGATTCACACCATCGACGAGCCGCGTGTAGACCGACACCGGAATATTCGGGCCGGTCAGCGATGCTTCCAGGTTCGACGCATACTTTCGCGACCGCGCGTAGAACAACGACTTCTGCACGTTCGAGTTCATCGTCACGCCCAGCGTTCGACTGAATCCGCCGAGCGCGGTGAAGAACGCCGACATCGCTGCCTCTCGATTGGCACGGTTCGCCGACGTACGCAGCTCACTGTAACCAGCCTGATCGACTTTCACCGACTTGCCGTCGGACAGCGAGATCGTTGGATACGGGAAGTCGGCATTCGCGAGGATCGTGTAGATATTCGTTGGTGCTCCGGCAAGCGGCGCCACATCCGCCAGGATCTTCTCTTCGGAATCCGACAATGTGTGGGCAGCCCGGCGGGCAATGTCGCGCAAGTAGAATGCGTACGGCGTCAGGCGCGGCTCACCCCCGATGGCCTGCTCGATAGCGCCGCTTCCGATCTTCAGGACTTCCGGCTCGATGTAGGAGGCGGCAGCGCCAAAGGTCGCAAAGATCTGCTGCATCTCCTGCTGCATACCCTGGGTGCTGGACACCCGCGTGTCTTCGTCGGAGAGCATGCTGGCGTAGACGTACAGCCGTGAAAGCTCCTTGTCCAGGCGGGACATCATTTCGAGCGCGTCAGCCAGTGCGCCGGGTGACGTTCCGAGCTTGCCCTGGAACTCTCGCAACCGCGGGATTTCGGCCGTGGTCTTCTCTTTCGTGGCCCGCCAGGCCGCCTCGTTCGGGTAAACATCGGCCAGATTCCACTTGTACGCGTCGGCCACCTTCGCCCGGTCCCGATCCTGCGCCGTCATCAATACCGTCATCCCAGCCACTGCTCCTGCAACAATTGCCACCAGCTTCACGGTCGTCTCCCTGTCACTGACGAACCCCGACCCCGAACCCGGAACTCCGAACCGGCACTCCGAACACGAACCCGGAACCATGAACCTGGAACGTGAACCCGGATCTCAGACTAAAGCTAGTCTATATCCAGCCCAAACATGCCGAAACGCGTTGTGCACGAGACTTGGCCAGAGCTCGACGATGACGCCCTGCTCGATTTGCGAATGGCTGACCTGCCTTTGGTCATCGAAGGCACGCTGGCCCAGCGGATTGAGCAACTCCGGAGCGAACTCCGCGAGCGTGGCCTCATCGTCCCGCTTCACTTCTATCTCTCGGACGAATGGTTCACGCCCGACGGGGCGACGACGATCGCGATCCCCTTCTACCTCGCGCATCCACGCCTGGAGAAGCTCGAGGAGGCGCAGATGCTCGAAGTCGAGGGGGGCGAACACGAGTGGTGCATGCGCATCCTCCGCCACGAATCCGGCCACGCCATCGACAACGCGTACCGCCTGCGGCGACGGGCCCGGCGGCGCGAGATCTTTGGCTCTCCCGCCAAGCCGTATCCCGAGTTCTATACACCCAAGCCGTACAGCAAGAGCTTCGTCCTTCATCTCGACTCGTGGTACGCGCAAAGCCACCCTGATGAAGACTTCGCCGAGACATTCGCTGTCTGGCTGACGCCGAGCAGCGAGTGGCGCCAGCGCTATGCCGAGTGGAAGGCGCTTCCCAAGCTCGAATACATGGACAGCTTGATGGGATCGCTCCGCGGCCGACCCGCACCGGTCAACAACCCGGAAGAAGTGGATGCACTGCCGAACCTGCGCATCACGCTGCGTCAGCACTACCGAAACAAACGGCGCCACTACGGCGTCGATTATCCGAACTTCTACGACCGCGATCTCCGCCGCCTGTTTTCTGACGCGCCCGAGTTCTCCGATCGCATGACGGCAGCGCGGTTCATTTCGCGAATCAGACGGCAGGTGCGACGCGTGGTGGCGGGCTGGACGGGAATCTACCAATACACGATCGACCAGGTTCTGGAGGAAATGATCGGCCGCTGCCGCGAATTGAAGTTGCGCCTGGCGGTCTCCGAAGAACAGGCACGACAGGAATTCACCGTCCTTCTCACCGTGCAGGCGATGAACTACCTGCACAGTGGAGGACACCGATTGTTCCTGTGAAGCCATCAGTGATGCGCCCGTGAAGAACCTCCGAATCCTCGCTCTCGTGCATGACCACCTCGTTCCACCCGAGGACACCACCGGTGTCGACATCCTCGAAGCCGAGTGGAAGATGGAGTACGACGTCATCGAGACCTTGCGCGAGATCGGACACGAGGTCCGCGTGCTCGGCATCAACGACAACCTCGGCGGCATCCGGCCAACGGTCGGGCTCTTCAAGCCGCATATCGTCTTCAACCTCATGGAGGCGTTTGCCGGTGTCACCACGTTCGATCAGAACGTCGTGAGCTACCTCGAGCTTCTGGGTTTGCCGTACACTGGATGCAACCCACGCGGCCTGATCCTCGCGCGTGACAAGGCGCTCTCGAAGAAGCTGCTCGCCTATCACCGGATTCCGGTTCCGGAATTCACGGTGGTTCGTCCGGGCCGCAAGGTGGCGCTTCCGAAGCGTCTGACGTTCCCGCTCATCGTCAAGTCCCTCTTCTTCGAGGCGTCGACGGGAATTTCGCAGGCCTCGGTCGTCGAGAATCACGAGCAACTGGCACGCCGAGCGACCTTCATCCACGAGAAGCTCGGCACGGCGGCCATCGTCGAGCAGTTCATCGATGGTCGCGAGCTCTACGTCGGCGTGATTGGAAACGAGCGGCTCGACGTGCTGCCGCCGTGGGAGATGTCGTTCGCGCAGATGCCGGAGAATCGCTGGAAGATCGCAACCGAGCGTGTGAAGTGGAGTACGCAGTACCAGAAGAAGCACGGCATCATGACCGACCAGGCCAAGCTGGATGCCGCCACGGTCGAGCGCATGCAGCGAATCGCCAAGCGTGCGTACCGGGCGCTCGACCTGAGTGGATACGCGCGTATCGATGTGCGGATGGACGAGGAGGGTCGGATGTACGTGCTCGAAGCGAATCCGAACCCGAACATGGCCTACGGCGAGGACTTCTCCGAATCTGCCGAAGCCCACGGCGTCTCGTACGAACGTCTCCTCGACAGATTGATCGCGCTCGGCCTGCGCTGGAAGCCGGCTCGGACGGGATAGATGGTTCAGGGTTCAAGGTTCAGGGTTCACGGTTCGGGGATTTTTTCGCGCCAGCGCGGACTATTGCTCGCTAACCACCGTCGCGCGACGGCAACGGCCCCATTCGCTCCTTGATTTCCACTCGGACAGCTCTTTGCAGTGACTCAATCACGGATGCCTACCACTCGAATCGTTGTCGTTGCGCTTGCCTGGATTGCCAGCGTGGTGCTCGTGTCGGCGCAGAAGGTCCATCCCGCGCTCATCCGTAACCACCCCGCCATCGCCTACGCCAAGACGCCTGTCTCGGATCCGATTGCGGTTTGAACGACCGGATGCAACGCGGCGAGGTCACCCTCCAGAAGAACGGACCTTCGGGCTACCTGTCGTCGGTGCTCGAGGCACTCGAGGTGCCGATCGATTCCCAGGTGCTGGTGTTCTCCAAGACCAGCTTTCAGGCGCCGCGAATCAACCCGAAGAATCCGCGCGCGATCTTCTTCAACGATACGGTTTCGGTCGGCTGGGTGCGCGGCGGGCCAGTGCTCGAATTCGTCGCGCAGGACCCGCGGCAGGGCGCGATCTTCTACACGCTGGAGCAGGCGGACTCGGGCGCACCCCGGTTCGAGCGCAACGACACCTGCGTGATGTGCCACGTCTCGGAGGCCACTCACAACGTGCCGGGCATGTTCGTCGGCAGCGTGTTCCCCAGCCCTGAAGGCATCACGATGTACGGGCCCGCCTACACGACCGATCACCGCAGTCCGTTCGAGATGCGATGGGGCGGATGGTTCGTCACCGGCACTCACCGCGCCGACCGGCACATGGGAAACGCCATCGCCACCGACCCCTCGGACCTCGCGGCGATGGTGACACCCGAGACGGTTCACACGACCAGCATCGAAGGTCGATTCGACATGACGGGCTACCTCTCCCCGCACAGCGACATCGTCGCGCTGCTGGTGCTGGAGCATCAGGTCCAGATGCTGAACCTGATCACGCGCGCCGGGTGGGAGGCGCGTGTCGGGGCCGACGCCCAGCGCGCATTCGACACGACAGTCGAGGAGCTCGTCGACTATCTTCTGTTCGTCGACGAGTCGCCGTTGCCCGGCCCCATTACTGGTCCGACGACGTTCAGCCGTACGTTCAGCAGCAGTGGACCGCGAGACCAGAAGGGCCGCTCGTTACGGGAGCTCGACTTGACGCGCCGGCTGCTCAAGTATCCGTGCAGCTATCTCATTTACTCCGAGCCGTTCGACGGACTCCCGGCCAACGCCAAGGCGGCCATCTATCAGCGCCTGTGGAACGTGCTGAACGGGCAGGTGACTGACGAGCGCTACAAGATCCTCGCGTCCGACGATCGAACGGCCATCATCGAGATCCTGCGCGACACGAAGGACGACCTGCCCTCGTACTGGATGGTGAGCCGTAGTGAGTGATCAGCCATCCAGCCCGTATAATTTCTCTCGCGCATGTCGCTGGCCCGGGGGGATCGCCTAGGGAAGTACGAAATCGTCGCCAGTCTTGGTTCGGGCGGGATGGGCGACGTCTATCGCGCGCTCGATCCACGTCTCGAACGTCAGGTCGCCATCAAAGTCATTCGCTCGCGCTCGTCGAACACCGAGGCACAAGCGCGTCTCTGGCGGGAAGCGCGCGCCGCGGCGAGCGTGAGTCATCCCGGTGTCTGCCAGATCTACGACGTCGGCGAGTCGGATGACCAGCTCTTCATCGTCATGGAGCTGCTCAGCGGGCAGTCGCTGGCCAGCCGCCTGAAGGACGGTGCACTCAAGCCGGACGACGCCGTCAGCACGACGCTCGGAATCCTGAGTGCGCTCGGTGCCCTGCACACACGCCACATCGTCCATCGCGATCTGAAACCGTCGAACGTGTTTCTCACCGACGACGGCGTCAAGCTGCTCGACTTCGGGCTGGCACGGTCACGGCAATCGATGACAGGTGCCGAGCAGACGCTGACCCAGACCGGCATGGTCGTCGGCACGCCACGATACATGGCGCCCGAGCAGTGGTCTGAGGGTGCGCTCGATCCACGGTCCGATCTGTTTGCGACCGGCGCCATCCTCTTCGAGATGCTGTCGGGTCAACCGGCATTCGCCGGCAACGACCTGATGCAGGTGTATCACGCGGTGATGTCGGGACACCCCGCCGCACTCACCGGCTCTGCGTCGGTGATGGCCATCGACGGCGTGATTCATCGCGCTCTCGAAAAGCGGCCTGACGATCGCTATCAGACTGCCGACATGATGGCGCAAGCGCTGCGGGCGGCGTTGACGCTCACCACTGATACGTCAACCGTCACGGTGCGGCCCACCACGCGGCTCATCGCGCTCCCCTTTCGCATGCTGCGTCCAGACCCGGAGGTGGACTTTCTCGCCTTCAGTCTGCCGGACGCGATTCTGAGCTCGCTGGCCGGCATCCAGTCGCTCGTCGTGCGTTCCACGCTGGCCGGCGCCGGATATGCGACTGACGAGGGCGTCGATCTCAAGAAGATCGGCGCGGAAGCGGGTGTCGATGTCGTGTTGTGCGGAACTCTGCTCAGGGCCGGCGGACAGGTGCGCGTGAACGCCCAGCTGCTCGAAGCGTCTTCGGGGACCATTCTCTGGTCCAAGACGGTGCAGCTCGAGCTGAAGGACATCTTCGAGGTTCAGGATCAACTGGCCCGCGCGATCGTCGAGTCACTCTCGATTCCGCTGTCGTCAGGAGACCAGCGGCGCCTGCGGCGCGATCTGCCAGCGAGCGCGCGCGCCTACGAGTTCTACCTGCGCGGCAATCAGCTCGCATACGACAGCTCGATGCTGTCGGTGGCCGGTGAGATGTACCGTTCTGCGCTCGATGAGGATCCGGACTTCGCACCGGCATGGGCGAAGCTCGGACGCGTCCACCGGCTGCTCGCGAAGTACGGTGCCGAGGGCGCCGACGATCACCTCGAGAAGGCCGATGAGGCGTTCAAGCGCGCCCTCGACATCAACCCCGATCTCAGCGTCGCCCACAACCTGTATACCTATTTCGAGATCGAATCGCTCGGCCGCGCCAAGGGAGCGGTCGTCCGCCTGCTCGGGCGCGTGCGGTCGCAGGCCGCCGACCCGGAACTCTTTGCTGGCCTGGTGACGGCATGTCGATTCTGCGGGCTGCTCGATGCCTCACTCGCGGCAGATCGACACGCCCGTCGTCTCGACCCGGCCATTCGCACGAGCGTGACGTACACCCACTTCATGCGCGGCGACTGGGAACGAGCCATCGAGACGGACACTGACGATCTCCGGTGGGTCACCAACGCCTCGCTGTCGCTCATCGGACGCAAAGAGGAGGCGATCGCCAACTACCGGAGAATCTCGCAGCAACGGCTTCCCCGCACGATCGTGCTGATGACGACGGCTGCGTGGCAGGCGCTCGAAGGCCGGAGCGCTGACGCCATCGCAACCATCCGCGAGTTCAGCTCGCGCCCGTTCGATCCCGAGGGGGTCTATCTCGTGGCGCGCTCGCTGGCCTTCATCGGCCAGCACGCATCAGCGCTGGACTTGTTCGCGCACATCGTCGAAGCGGGCTTCTTCTGTCCGCAGATCCTGCTCCGTGATCCATGGCTGGATCCGGTCCGTGGCGAGCGGCGGTTCAACGCGATCGTCGCGCGCGCCCGCGAGCGATCGCAGGATGCCGAGGCCGAGTTCCGTCGCCTCGGCGGGGATCAGTTGTTGTCGCCGTCGTAACCTATTTACCCTTCACAGGCAGCGGCGCATCCGTCCTGCAGGGCGTCGGGTTGAACTTCGATCCATCCGGCTCCAGCCGGAAGTTCGTGCTCGTGTAGAACGGGCCGTTCAGGTATCGCGAATCCTCCACGATCGTCAGCACGTGGAGCCAGACGTCGCCATTGGGATGCGCGGGCAGTCGCTGAATGTATTCCGTGATCGACGCCTGCTCGCTGTAAGGCACGCCGTTCTTGCGCAGGTATCCTTCACGGAAGTTCGTCGTCACGATCCTGAGATTGCCGCCACTGTTGATCGCCGCCTGCCCGCGTGGCGGCGGTCCACCGCGAAGTCCCTGGCCGCCGCCCCCCGGCACACCGCGCGTCAGCAGACCGCCGCCCGTGGCACGCGGATCGGTCGCCGGCGCACCTCGTCCAACACCGGGACCTTCCCACTGCGCGAGCGAGAATCCCTGCCACGACTTCTCAGCAGGGGTAGCGGCCGCACGATCGAAGTTCAGCAACCGCGTCTGCGTGCCGGCATCGAACTCCAGCTTGAGCGTCTGATCGTCCTGCCACGAGATGCGCAGGCGCCCTGGCTGACGAAGAATCCCGCCAACGCCGAATGCCTTGCACTGATTGCCGCTCGCGTTGTCGGCATTGAGATCCCAGCCCTGCGCGACCTTTCGGCCTTCAGCGCTCACCGGGACGCTCGCCACATCACCTTTCGGTGGCGTCGTCATTCGCCAGCGCCAATCCTCGGTGACGACCGAAACCCAGGTGCCCGTGAGGTCGGCCGGTGCGGCCTGACGCGCCGTCTGCGGCGGACCTGCCGGCCCCGCACCACGTCCGCGCCCCTGGCCGGCTGCGTCGATACCTGCGAGAGCGATCGCCGCGCAAAGCGAGAATGCACCGAGAGTGACAGCACGCAAGGTCATCGCGCGCTCCTCTGCCCGGCAGAGCCTGCCGGCATGCTCATCTCGCGATAGATAGCCTCAATGAACATTCCCGTTGTCCATGGTCCCGTATCCGTGCCGTAGCGTCCGTCGTAATCGAGCGTCGGGCGGGCCGCCCGGACCTGCTCGAGTGTCATCTTCTTTTCAACCATGCTGCGGATCCGGTCACGAATGATCACGAGCATGTCGCGGTACATCAGGACGTCGTTCTGATCGCTGATTCGTCCGTGACCCGGGATGACGTAGGTGCCGGCCTCTTCGAGCATCTTGCTCGGCACGGCCAGGTCCAGGATGCGGTTCAGTCCTGCGATCGTGCCGTCGATGCTGCCACCGTTCGCGAGATCGACGACCGGGTAGCTGTCGGTCCGGAACAAGTCGCCCGTGGCGATCACATCGGAGCGCCGGAACATCACGACGGTGCCGGTATCGTCCGACGTCGCTTCGTCGTGGAACAACAGGATCGGCTCGCCGTTGAAGGGGAAGTCGCGGTTGCCCTCGAAATAGGTGTTGAACGGGCGCGCCGCATCGGGAACGCCAGCCTTGATCATTCGGGCCGAAGCGTTTTCGTGCGCCACGATTGCCGCGATGTTGCCGTTCACGGTGCGACCGGCCTTTGAGATTGCTTCATTACCGCCCGTGTGATTGGCATTCATACCTGTGTTCAAAACCCACCGGATTTCCTGACCGGGCGCGAGCTCCTTGATGGCCGCCAGGACCTTGTCACTGGTGCCGGCGTCGCCCGTGTCGACGACGAGCACGCCGTCTGTTCCTACCTGCACGGCGATGTTCCCGCCGGCGCCCACGATCATGTGCACGTTGCCCTGGACGTGAACCGTCTTGACCTCGCCCGGGGCAAGACGCTGGGGCAGAACTTCGGGCGCGAAGCCGCCGTTGGCGCCTGCACGTGGGGCTGCGGGCTTCGCGCCCGGCTTCCACTCGGGCAGCAAGGTTTCGGCACCGCCGCGCACACCGGCTTCCGGCATTGCGTGCTTCGCCGAGAACTCCCCAATCCACGGATTGGCACCCGGCAGATAGTGCGGGACCTCGTTCTTGTCCTTCGGCACTTCCATGACGTACTCGCAGTTATAGAGCCAGTTCGTGTTCCCCCGCTCCATGAGCACGAACTCCTGGCTGCGCATGTACGGCTCGGTCAGGTAGACCGGATCCGTTGCGATCGTCACCTGCGACAGAACGTTGCCATGACGCATCCAGTGTTCGACGACCGTGAGGCGATCGCTGGCGGGGACGCCGGTGCGGCGGAAATAGCCGGCCTTGATGTGCGTCGTGGTGATGGTCAGGACATCGCCGTTCCACACACCGGTCGAGAACCCCTGGAACGTATGCGGCGCGTACTCCGGCGGATGCGGGCGACCGTCCATCCAGATCGTCCGCTGCTGCTGATACGTGCCCATGTGCATGCGTATCGCGATGAGCTCCTGCGTATCGACGTTGTGCTCCTGCCAGATCCTGAACTGATTCGGCCCGAAGAACATGTAAGGCAACGTGTACGGTGCGCACTGGTGCTCGAGCACCGAATGCCGCGCCACGTCCCAGCTGTCGCCGTAGAAACGGGCGGCCTCGTTGATCGGGAGCCCGCTGAAGTCACCGGGCTCTTCACCGGGAACACGATCCGGCTGATCCTCGTGATAGCGGCCGTTCCACTCACCCACGAAGTTCACCTGCGCGAACGCCGGCGCAGCCACGAGCACGAGCAGTGCCAACGCGACTGTTATTAGTCCCTTACTCATCCCCATTCTCCACTTTCGGACCGTCGCACCCCGGACCGGACCGCCGCACCCTCGCACCGTCGCCCCCTCGGACCGCGACCGTTCTATCGCACCTGCGCCTTCGACGTTGTGCTCTGCAGGTGCTCGTTCAAATCCGGGAGGCATGACACCTCCTGGATATCCACATCGTCAACGCGGTTGAAGCGCTTGGTGCTCTTCCACTCGCCTTCCCAATATTCGGGGTCGGTCATCGTGTATTCGATCTCGAGCTGCTTGCCCTCACTGATCAGGCGAATACGCTCGACGATATGCAGCTGTTCACCGGCGGGAATCGAGGCTCCGCCCTGATCCATCCAGTGGTGATCGGGACGGAAGCCGATCGTGTCGACCACCAACGTGTCACCTTCCCAATGGCCAATCGATTCGCCGTTGAAGGTGCGGACGATGATGTCGGGCTCGGTGTGAGACCGGCCGTCCAGGTACACGATCCGCAGGCTGTTCATGAATCCGCTGACCATGTAAATCGCCGTCGGGATCTGGACCATCGCCATGGGCCAGTACCGCGTCATGATGAGCGGCAGACCTGCCGGCCAGCACTGCCCGATGTCGTCGCGGTAGACCTTGCCCTCTTTCGCGGCTTTCTGCGAGGCATCGAAGTGCACCTGAGCGGCTGACGTCAGCTTGGGATAGGGCGGACCAAAACGCCATGCCTCCGCGCTCTCGCTGGTATCGATAAACCAGTTGCCGGTCAGATCGAAGGGAGCGGCCGGACGAGACTTCGCGATGTTGGCGGGCGCCAGGGCGCTCAACTGCACGCCGGGGTCAACGGCAGGTGCCGCGGCCTCCGGTGCAGGCGCCGACGCAGGGCTCGCGGCGGGCGCCGTGTTGCACGCTGAGATGGTCATGCTGGCGGCGGTCGCAATGACAACGGCCGTTCGGGTCAATCTCACGCTCATGATGGCTTTGTGCCTCCGAATGACTCGCTACTTCGAATCCGGCGTGCCGCCGAGGCGCGCGGGCCGCTCGGTCAACTCACGACCGTCCGCAAGGATCAACTTTCGGAAAATTCCTGCCGGTTCACCGGTACGGATGGGATTGACGATGACGGTCACCTGATCGCCAGGCTTGATGATGTTCGATTTCCAGCCGGCGCGAATCAAATAGGTCGGGCTGGTCAGCTCGACGCCCCAGAGCACCACCTTGCCCTTGGCATCTGGCACGTTCACTTCAATCCAGGTGTGCGGATTCTGCCACCGGAACTCCTTCACCGTACCTTTTAGGGTGACCTCCCTCGTACGGTCGAACGGGGCCGGCGAGTGATGCGCACGAGCGGAAGTGATTCCCGCCAGCATCACGAGCAGAGCACATCCGATCGATGCCTTCCTCATTGATCCTCCTTGTGGACCGAGTCTCATCTCCTCATTATTACGGATGTCGGTCTTGGATGAGCTACTGCGAGTGGCGCACTCGATGGCACACGCAGCGGCCTCGCGTGGCCGCTCATTCTATCGTCTCGCGCCCGGAGGATCTCTTGCCGCGCTCGGATATGTCACGGACACCGCGGCGATCCGGCAAAATCGTACTTGCATGACGGCGAGTCAAAGGTAAGATCGCGCTTCGCACTTTTGAAACGAACGACGACATGCCAGCGGTATCAGAATTCGTCCACCATCACGATGACACGTTGACCTCGACAGCGCGCGAGCTGTCGGCCGATTCCCAGCGAGCCGAACGCGAGGCGGCCGCTTTCGAATTGCGCCATGCTTTCTGCGCGCAACTCAAGGCGTCACGCGAGCGGAAGGGCATCAGCCTTCAGTTGATTGCTGAAAGCACGAAGGTCAACGAAGGGCTCTTCGCCGATCTCGAGCGATGCAACCTCTCGCGCTGGCCCACCGGGCTGTACCGAAGGGCGTTCATCCGAGAATACGCGGCGGCTGTGGGCCTGCCGGCAGAATCGACCGTCGTCGAATTCGTTCGACTCTTTCCCGAGGAGCTCGAGAGTGCTCCTTCCGAGTTACTCTCCCCAGGACCACTGCGATTGACACTGGCCCCTCCGTTTTGGCGCCAGCTCTCACCCATGTTCGCCGTTGCCGCTGGTCTCGATGTGGTGATGGTCTTCGCCGGTGCCGTTGCGATCGCGCAACTGACGCAGGTAGATTTGTGGGTGGCCTTCAGCCTGATGGCAGTCGCTTATCATACGCTAGGTACATCGCTCCGAGGATGCAGCCTCGGCACTTGGTGGATTCGCATGCGCAAACGACGACAACGATCGAAAGCACCCTGGGCTCTCTTACTCGCGCTCGCAGTGGCGACTCCCGCGACAGCTCAGGAGCAGGGCACGTTCAAACCTGAGGTTGGACAAGCGGGCAAGGACGTTGTGTGGGTCCCGACGCCAGAAGTCATGGTTGAGCGGATGCTCGACCTGGCCAAGGTAACGCCGCAGGACTTCGTCATCGATCTCGGCTCGGGAGACGGCCGCAACGTTATCGGCGCCGCCAAGCGTGGCGCCTCTGCACTCGGTGTCGAGTACAACCCGAACATGGTCGAACTGTCGCGGCGGCTGGCCAAGGAAGCCGGCGTCACCGAGAAGGCGCAGTTCGTCGAGGGAGACATGTTCGTCGCTGATATCTCGAAGGCGAGCGTCATGGCGCTGTTCCTGTTGCCCAGCAACCTGCTTCGTCTGCGGGACAAGTTCCTCGATCTGCGTCCGGGCTCACGCATCGTGTCCAACACGTTCAGCATCCAGGACTGGCAGGCCGATGAAACGGTCACCATCGACGATTGTCAGCAGTGGTGCACCGCCATGCTGTACATCGTGCCGGCAAAGGTTGGCGGGACATGGCGCGCTGGCTCCGACGTCCTTGAACTGAAACAGGAGTTCCAGATGCTCACCGGAACGTTGACCTCCGGCGGGCAGGCCACGCAGGTGTCCGGATCGCTCAAGGGCACGGATCTCACTCTCAAGGCGGGAGACCGCTCGATCACCGGCCGCGTTCAGGGCAATCAGATCGACGGCACGTTGACCAACGGAAGCTCGAAGTCGTCTTTCCGCGCTACGCGATAAAAGACTTCACTCCCATCTCAATTTCCAACCCCCAACTTCCAAACTATGGGAGTTGGTCGTTGGGAGTTGGCGTGAGCGCCTATCGGCTCGCCGTCGACTGCGTCCGGCGCATGATCTGCGCGAAGTAGTTGGTGACGCCGTCGGGATCCGACAGCCAGATCGTCTGCAGTCCAGCGCTGAAGTTGCCGAGTGGCGTATCGATCTTCACGCCGTGCGCCTTGGCCTTTGCGTCGACGGCTTCCACATCCGAGACCACGTACTGAATGCCGGCGCTGCGCGTGTTCGCCGGCAGTCCTGTGCCGAATGACCACACGTTGACCGTCGTGGTCCCGTGGCGATATGGGTATCGGATCGTCCCGAGAAAGGCATCCTCGAACGGCGGGAGCTCTTCGAGCCCGACGAAGTCGCGATAGAACGCGCGGCTCTTCTCGAGATCGGAAACAGTCAGGCCAACCTCGAACGATCGGTACACGTCGGCCGACGCACCGGGAGCAACAACGAGCTCGACCCAGTGGTTCGCCGGATCGAGCACCATCGCGACTCGCTTGTTGCCGCGTCCCGCACGAAACGCCGGCGCCGCGTAGCCATGCTGGACGAACCGCGCCGTGACGGCAGCTTCATCGGGATAGAAGAACGTGAACACTCGCAGCCCGGTGACGTCGCGCACTGGTCCTGTCTTGTACTCATTCGCCGCGGCGGTGAACTGCAGCTTCACCTGTCCTGTTCCTATCTCGAACAGCATCATCTGTCCGCCGCCGGGCATGTTGAGCGACGGCAGTTGCTTGAGACCGAGCACTTCGCCGTAGAAGCTCGCCATCTGTGCCGGCTCGACGGCGAAACGCCGGAAGACGTTCATTGACGGCTGCGTCGATAGCGACGCCAGCGACACGGCCTGGCCTGACTGCGCGGTCGCGGGAACTGCCGCGAGGGCGAGCATGCACGCGAACACAAATGACTTCATCGATGTCTCCACCCGGTTCTGGAAGACGCGGCGCATCCGGACGTCGAAAATGGTAGGCGTTCCTGTCGGCCTTCACAACTAGTTCCGCATCTATCGGATTTCTGAGCCCCGATGCCCTTAAATCCGGCGTGGCTCAAGTACTCACAATCCTGTTTTTGTCTACGAAGTTCTTGAGTACCAACGAGATCCGAGCCGGCGGCGATGCAGCGATGTGCAACACGTGCCTGGGCAGATCTGTTGCCTCTGATTTCAGAATCGGTGACGCCGCTTCCGCACCCATCGTCGCTACATCTCGCTGATGTATTGGCGGGACTCTCTCATGCCCTCGACCTGACCGAGGGGCAACGGGAGGGGCACGCCGTGCGGACCTGTCTCATCGGGATGCGAATCGCCGACGTGCTGCGGCTCGATCGCGAACTGCGCTCGCCGCTGTTCTACGCGCTGCTCATGAAGGACCTCGGCTGCTCGAGCAACGCAGCCCGTTTCGCGGCGTTGTTTGGCGCTGACGATCAGGGTGTCAAGTCCGACCTCAAGGTCACCAACTGGTCGCACGCGCTCGAGTCGTTCCGCTTCGTTGCGAGAAACGTCGCCCCGGGACAGTTCTGGCTCCGTCGTGTGTGGCAGTTGATGGGCGTGTTGTCACGCGGCCCCGAAGGCGCCCGCGAAGTCGTCGTCACACGATGCGAGCGGGGAGCCGACATCGCACGGATGCTCGGTCTCCCCGACCAGACCGCACACGCCATTCGTGCACTCGACGAGCATTGGGATGGCCGTGGACAACCGTACAACCTCAAGGGCGACAGCATCCCGCTCCTGGCGCGTATCCTCGGCCTGGCGCAGACGGTGGAAGTCTTCGTGACCACCCATGGCCTCGACACGGCCTTCGACATGGCCGTATCCCGTCGCGGCAGCTGGTTCGATCCAGTGGTGGTCGAAGCGTTGCTGGCGCTGCGCCAGGATCACAAGTTCTGGCACAACCTCCTCGAGGGAGACACGCTCGCGCAGATCTCCAGGATAGAGCCGGCCGACGAGATCCAGATGGCGGATGAGGACCGGCTCGACCTCATCGCCGAAGCATTTGCTCTGGTCATCGACGCGAAGTCGCCCTGGACTTTCCGGCACTCGAAGGGCGTCGCCGAGTTCAGCGCAGCAATCGCCCGTACCGTCGGCTTTTCCGAAGCGCGGATACGCGACGTCCGCCGCGCTGCCCTGCTCCACGACATCGGCAAGCTGGGCGTCTCGAGCCTCATTCTCGACAAGCCCGAGAAACTCACCGATGACGAGTTCGCGATCATGCGCCGCCATCCCGTCAACACGCGAGCGATCCTCAGCCGGACCGGCTGCTTCAGCCATCTGGCCGACGTCGCCTCTTCCCACCACGAACGACTGGATGGACGTGGCTACGACCGCGGGGTCGCCGACCCGGAGTTGCCGATGCTGGCGCGGATTCTGTGCGCCGCCGACATCTGCGACGCGCTCAGTGCGTCACGCCCCTATAGAGAGGGAATGCCGCCCGATCGCGTGCTCGCGATCATGAAGCGCGAAGTCGGGTCTGCGATCGATCCGGATTGCTACGCTGCGATCGAGGGTGTGTTCGAAACCGCTTCAGGCCGCACGCCCGACGAGAACACACCGGCAGCACGCTCTGTGCCTGCCCTGGCCGAGGATTACGCCCAGGCGGCGTAGCGTGAACAAACACAACAGGAACGTGCAACACGCGCATTACCTGGGCGAGCCAGGCGGAAACAACCGTGTGGCTCGGCGTGGCGCGCGGGTCACCACAACGTGGGTGGCGAACAGACCCACGATGCCGGCAAACCTCAATCGGTAGTTATTCAATGGCCGGGTCCGGCTCCCCCCGACCCCGGCCATCCTCGGACATTACTTGCTCAGTGTGACGACGTTCGAGCAGATCGTCGACCACGAGACGCAGATCCGATAGTTGAACGGCCCAGTCCCACGCACACTGTCGGTATACGACCCGTCGTTGCTGGTTCTGGTCAGCTTCGTTCCGTCCTTATAGACATCGATCGCCTTGCCTTGCTGGGTCGGCCATCTCCATTCGAGAAACACTTTCCCCCACCGGCCGCTCGTGTACATCCGCCCCGTCAGCACGAGCTCGGACGGAGTGGGTGCCGGTGCCGGCGTTGAGTAAGTGACGGTCAAGACGTCGCTCGCCTGGTTGCCGGCAGCGTCGCGCGCCGTGACCGTGATGACGTTGGTGCCGGACTGCAGCGCAATCGGTGCGACGCTCCAGCTGCTCGTACCCGTCGCCGTGCCAGATCCACCGCGATCGTTGCTCCATGCGACTTGAGTGACGCCAACGTTGTCCGCCGCGGTTCCGCTAATCGGGAAATTCGAATACGTCGTCGTATGGCTCGCCGAACTGGTAGGACCGGTGATGGCTATCGTCGGAACGCTCGTATCCGCCACTGTGTAGTTCACGGTGAGGACATCGGTTCCCCTGTTGCCGGCCGCATCCTGCGCGGTGACGGTGATCACGTTTGTCCCACCCTGCAGAGGCACCGACGGAACGCTCCAGCTCGTGGTGCCGCTGGAGAATCCGCTTCCCCCGCGATTGTTGCTCCACGTCACCGCGGTCACTCCCATGTTGTCCGACGAGCTGCCACCAATCGTGACCACGTTGGCTGTCGTCGCATAGCTGGAAGCGGTCGTTGGGCCAACGATGGTAATCGTCGGCGACGCCGTATCAGGCGGAGTGTAGGTTACCGTCAACACGTCAGTTCCACGGTTGGTGGCGGCGTCGCGTGCCGTCACGGTGATGACATTGGCGCCGCTCTGAAGCACGATGCCGGATGCGCTCCAGTTCGTCGTACCACTCGCCGTGCCGGAGCCGCCGCGATCATTGACCCAGCTCACCTGTGTCACGCCAACGGCATCTGCTGCGGTGCCCGAGATCGTCATCGCCGATGACGCGGCGGCATAGGTCGCAGCCGCGGTCGGACCGCTGATGGCCACTGACGGCGCCGTCGTATCCGGCAAGGAGTGCGTGACCGTCACCACGTCCGTGCCCATGTTGCCCGCGGCGTCCCGCGCGGTCACGGTGATGACATTCGTTCCTGCTTGCAGACCGACCGAGGCAATGCCCCAGCTCGTCGTACCGGAAGCCGTGCCGCTCCCGCCGCGACTGTTGACCCAACTGACGGACGTCACACCGACGTTGTCAGAGGAGCTGCCGTTGAGCGACATCGTGGCGGCAGACGATGAGTAAGTCGGTGACGAGGTCGGTCCGGAAATCGTGACGAGCGGAGAGGACGTATCGGAGGTGGGCGCATTCGTGACCGACCACGTAAACGTCTGCGCCGGTGACTGCAGCACGCCGTCGTGCACCCTGGCCGTCACGGAGTAACTCCCAGCGGTCGTCGGCGCACCTGACACGAAGCCGGTTGCCGTCCCGACGAAGAGGCCCGGAGGAAGACCGGTTGCGCTGTAGGTGATTGCCTGGCCATCAGGATCGCTGCCCCTCAACTGCAGCGACACCGACTGTTCCACCGTTGCACTCTGGTTACCGGGGTTGGTGAGCGCGGGGAACTGGTTGCTGTATCCGCACACCTGGCCAGACCTCGGTCCCTCGCCCACCGAGTTGTACGCCGCAACCGCGAAACAGTATTGCTGCCCTGCAGCCGCAGTCGTCAGCGTAAAAATCGTGGTGTTGCCGACATCTATCCGCTGCCCTGAGCCCACATAGACCGCGTAGCCGGAGATTGTTCCGCTACTGGCGTTCCATTCGAGCGTGATGGAGTCGGCGTAGACAGGACCCACCGCCAGCAGCGACAGAAGGAACGCAATCGGGGCTCGGCCCGTCAGAAAAGGAGCAGCGTGCATGCATGTTCATGGGAGCGCCGGGAGAGGTCGCGAAGTCCCGCCGGCCTAAGTGCAAGTTCGTGCCCGGAGGACTGACTCGACGAATTCTTGGAGTTTTCGTCGAGTCAGATATCTGAATCGCGCGCGACGAATTTCTTTTTTGTGCTGCGGTTTACAAATGCGAGGGCAGCTCGTCAGTTGCTCGGAACCAGATTCACCTGGATCCGCTTGAGAAACTTCACGGGCACGCCGTCCACTCTCGCCGGCTGGTACTGCCATTGGCGTGCGGCACCGACCGCAAGCCGATCGTACTGAGGGCTGATCGACGCAATCATGGACGCCGATTCCACGCCACCCATGGTGTCGATCACCACTTCAATCACACCGGTCTGAGGAACGCGAATCTGACCTGGGTACAACGGAATCTGCTGGCTCAGCGCGATCGGCGGTACGACGTTCGTGTCGCTCGCGCTGTAGACCTTCTTCGTGGGCACGGCGCGAGGCGGTGGCGGCTGTGGCAGTTCCGGAACCAACGGCGCCTGCGGAAGCGCCCTCGCCACCGGCTCTGGCGGAGTGGCTGCCTTCGCGCTCAACTCATAGAAACCGGTCGCGAGCGTGCGGATATCAGCCAGGGGCGACTTGGTCGCCTGCGGCTGCACATCGGGATCGTCGAGCACAGCGAGCACCAGCGCAAAGCCGCGTTGGGCAGCGGTGTAGTCCTTGAAGTCGAAGGCAGCCTTGGCCTCCTGGTAGGCGCTTTGTGCGGCCATGGGCAGCATGCGCTTGCGCGTCTCACTGTAGGTCGAACGCACGCGCGGTGGCAGCTCGTTCGAGGGACGATACAGCGGATCGCGAGTAACCAGCCCCTCCATGACACCCTTGGCATCCGCCTCTTTGCCGGTCGCTACCAGGCACAGGACACGATACAGCTCGATCGTTTGCTGTTCTTCACGCGGCCGCTCCATGCCCCGCAATCCATCCAGCATGGCAAGGGCGTTCTCGTATTCGGCCGACGCGTAGAGCTCCTTGGCAGCGTCGAGAGAGACCTGTGCGTGGACGTTGACGGCGAAGACGAACAGGAATGCGGCGGCGATGGGGGGCGTCTTGACTCGCATGATTCTCACCTCTGTCTCATGTCGACGCTCACCCTGGCTGGCGCGTTGGCCGTGACAAGTGTGCGGACATGCTTCTCACCGAGCTCGGGATGGCGGAACAGCACTTCGTGCGATCCAATCGGCACCGAGATGTTGGCGAGCGGCGTCTCGCCAACCTGGCGGCCGTCCACCCACACTTCCGCCCACGGCGTGGCGTTGAACGCCATCGCCCCATTGGGCCACCGCGGTTTGATCGTCGACACCCGGCCGGGCGTGACGTTCACGACCTGCGTCTCGCTGAAGCCAATGGACTCGTTGACCATCGTCAGCTCATGCCGGCCGACGGCGACCATGATCCGGTCGCTCTGGCTCGTGCCGAGCAGACGGCCATCTTCGAAGATCTGCAGCTGCGCGGGCGCGGCCACGGTGATCCATCCCGACAGAAGCGCGTTCTTCGGGGCACCCATCGGCACCACCAGCGACGCCGTCGTGCCCGCTTCGATCTTGACTTCCTGCGTCACCGAGCCCATCTCGTTCTCGAGCACCACCGAGTGCGTACCCGGAGCCAGTCCTTCCACTGTCAGCGGCGCTTTGCCGTACGCGTGTCCGTCGACGGTCACTTCCGCGCCGGCCGGTTCCGTGCGCACCTGCAGTTCGCCGAGCAGCGACGATGCACGCGGCAACTCGATCAACTGTGAGACCTGCCCGCCGGCGACGATGGTGATCGGCATCGAGCGGACGTTGCCCTCATTGGCGAGCTTCAGCGTGTGACGGCCCGGTGAGAGGTCGAGGCTGAGCGGCGTGACACCGCGTGGTTGACCATCGATCTCAATCGTGGCGCCACTCGGATTGGTCTGCACGAGCAGTGTCCCCATGCCGTCAGCCGCCACCGGAGCGGCCATGTAGCGAAGCGCTCCGAGCGTAATCACCGACGTCAGGGCAATCAGGAGCACCGCGGCTGCCGCGAGCTTGAAGCGCGAAAGCGGATGCGCGGCTGCCACTGAATGACGAACCTGCTCCACGGGTTGCTGTGGCGGCGCGGCATCGACGTTGGCCTGGGCAGACTTGTTCCAGAATCCTGACGATGGTTTCGCCGCGGCCGCCCCGGCCGGCGGTTGAGCCGCCGGTTGCGCGGGCGGCGCAGGCGCGTGCGAAGCAGGTGCACTCGAAGCAGATGCCTGAGATGCCTTCGGAGCGGGCGACGGTGTGTGATTCGTGGTCGGCATAGGCGTGTGAGCAGGCGGTGCCTGATTGGAGGTGGACGGAACGACAACGGGTTTCAGCGGCTTGACCGGCGCCTGGACCGAAGCAGCAGGCGGCTCTGTCGTGTGCGGCGCGGCCGCCTGTGGCGAGTCCACAGTCCCCACTGCCGCGTGGTAACGCGCCATGAAGCGCTTCAGGGCTTCCGTCTCGGCGATCGGATCGCTGTAATGGAGCACGCGATCGAGCTCGGCCCACGCCTCTGGTGCGGAGCCAAAGGGCGTCTTGGAATCAATCTGGAGCGCGCGCTGCAACCACACACGCAACGGAAGCGGCAGCGGCTCGAGGGCTCCATCCGACGACAACGCGAGTGCGTTCGCCGTCATGTCACTGATCTGCCCAGGGAATTCATCCTCGGCGAGCGGGCGTCCGATGACCAGCGCCAATGCCGTGGCACCTACTTGCATCACGTCGGTCCGCCGATCGAGATGCGGCATGCCGAACGATCGAGGGATCGGGACGCGCAGGTCCTGCCAATACTGTTTGCCGGAGTAACGAAGCTGTTCGATCGCCGAGCCAAACACGTACTCGACGACGACGAGGCGCGCGTGCGGCGTGATGATCAATCGCTCCGGGCCGATGGCGCCGTGACAGATATCTGGCGCCTTGTCGTGTAGCACCGCTATTGCATGAACGAGCTGGCGCAGGAGGCAGAGCGCCGCGTCGATCTCGATGGGAAGCAGATGACGCTCGGCGGCCGCAAGAATCGTCGCGAGCCTGACACCAGGGACGTGGTTGGACACGACGACCAGCCTGGACACTCCCTTGCCCGACTTCTCCACGCCGCGCACGCGACCAAAGTGTTCTGACTGAAAGTCCTTGAGGCGCCCGACGCGATCGGACACGGCTGCCTCGACGACAGCCGTTGTCGTGAGCTCGTCGCGCAGCGTCAACACTTCGAACTGATCACCGTTGACGCTGACAGCCAACCGGCGCTGGCCGAAACCGTCCTCGAAACCCGCGCCACTCGGGGAGGAAACGCGAGCGAGTGCTGAGTCCACGTTGAAACTGTCGGCGTGAACCGTGCCAAGTTGTGGAGCCCGGAGGGCGTGGCCCGTCCGATCTCAAACTTGGTGGAAATGCTGAGAGATCTGGCATCGCTGGCTCGAATTGCGACAGGCCAGCGTGAGGGTGGCGGAGCGGACGACGCTTACAGAATCGTCGTCCACAGTCCGGTTTTTGTAGTCGTGATTGGCGTGCCGGGTGCAGGCGCTACGCGGGGCGCGCGTTCACGTTCAGGCCGCCGTCGAGAATGATCTTGGCGCCGTTGTAGTAGCGTGCGCGGTCGGACGCCAGGAATGCCACCGTGTCGGCCACTTCATCCATCGTCGCCCAGCGTCCGGCGAGGATGCCCATTCGCTTGCAGAAGCCGGCAACGAACTCGGCCTTGGTTACGTTCTGCTGTTTGGCCATGTTCTCCGCCCAGACGTCCCGTCCTTCGGTACCGACGAGGCCCGGGACCACGGTGTTCACCGTGATCTGCTGACTGGCGAGATCGGTCGCCAGATATCCGGTGGCTTGATTCATCGCCGCGTTGTTCAACCCATGTGTGAGCGCAGGCGCCCATACGATGGTTGACGCCGTTCCGCTGATGTTGATGATGCGGCCGCTGCCATCGCTGGGCATCAACGGAAGGAATGCGCGCGTCACGCGCAGCGCGCCGAGGATCTTGTTGTCGAGATCGCCGATCCAATCACTGTCCGGCCACAGGATCTGGCGGTCCATGCGCCGCATCGGGCCACCAGCGTTGTTCACCACGATGTTCACACTGCCGAATGCATCCCTGGCCGCCTTGGCTGCGGCATCGACCTGCTCGGTGCTGGTGATGTCGGCACTGGCGGCAATCACATCCACGCCGCTCGCCTTCCGGATGTCGTCGGCGGCCTTTTCGAGCGCCTCCGCATTCCGGGCGATCAGTACCAGCTTGACGCCTTCTGCGGCCAATCCGCGCGCGATCGCGCGGCCAATGCCCTTGCTGCCTCCAGTGATGACAGCGGTTCTGCCTGAGAGTCCCAGTTCCATCGCCACGTCGTTCTCCTCCCCTGAATCGGCCGTTATGGTACACGCCGCGTGCTCAACATCCCACCACGTTAAGTCCGATCCAGTGTTTCACGCACTTTCGACGCAAGCGCGCGGATCACAAACGGCTTCTGCAGAAATGACTCGCGCGCCTCGTACACACCGTGCCGCAACAACGTGTCGTCGGTGTAGCCGCTCATGAACAGCACCTTGAGTCCGGCAATCTCGGTGCGAAGCCGGTCAGCCAGGTCACGACCGCTCATGTTGGGCATGACGACATCTGTCACCAGCAGGTCGATCCTCGCGGCGCGCTCACGGACGAGGTGCAGAGCGTCAGCACCGTCCCGCGCCGTCATGACCGTGAACCCATAGCTGCTCAGACCCTGGGCCAGCAGGTGTCGAACGGCCTCTTCATCTTCAACGAGCAAGACTGTCTCAGCCCCACGAGCCGCAATCTCGGCCGCTGCCGGTTGCTGCACGACGGGGGCCCGATCGACGAGCGGAAGCGAGATCGAGAACATCGTTCCCCTGCCTTCCTCACTCTCGACGTCAATGAAACCACCGCTCTGTTTCACGAAGCCGTGCACCACGGCAAGACCGAGACCGGTTCCACGGCCAACTCCCTTGGTCGTGAAGAAGGGTTCGAAGATGTGCGGTTTGACATCGGCCGACATGCCATGACCCGTGTCGCTCACCACCAGCCGGACGTACCGGCCCGCAGCCACGTCCTGGCCATCGGCCGACACGGTAGCGCCAAGGTCAGCCTGCTCCGTGCAAATCGTCAGCTTTCCACCAGCGGGCAGCGCGTCGCGCGCATTCAACGCGAGGTTGATCAGGACCTGCCCGAGGTGCCCGGGATCGACCTTGATGTAGCCACCACCCGGGCACAGCGTGACCGTCAGCAGGATGTCTTCGCCAATGAGCCTTCGCAGGATGTGTTCCGTCTCCCCGACGATGTCATTGATGTCCACGACCTTTGGCGTGAGGACAGCCCGCCGGCTGAAGGCAAGCAGGCGCTGGGTGAGCGATGCCGCGCGATGTCCGGCATCGGCGATGGCGCGCACATCGTTGCGAAGCGGATCGTCCAGCGCCAGGTTGTCGAGCAGCATGCCGCAGTAGCCTTCGATGACCGTGAGCAGATTGTTGAAGTCATGCGCCACGCCACCGGCGAGCTGACCGATGGCTTCCATCTTCTGCGCCTGTCGAAGCTGCGCTTCCAACTGGAGACGGTGGCTGATGTCGGTCATGCTGCCGCGAATCAGGATGCGCCTGGGATCCGCCAAGCGGACCAGGCGGACCTCACACGGGATCTCGCGGCCATCGCGCGCGCGATGCGTCCACTCGAAGAACGGTGTGCCACCCTCGACCGCCTGCCGGATGTAGCCGACAGCGGCGTCGGTGGAGCGGCGGCCGTCGGGTTGCAATTCGGGGCTCACGTCGATGGGCGTCTTCGAGGCCAGCTCCGACGCCGGCCATCCGAACATGTCGACCGCCTTCTGGTTGAACTCGACGAAACCGCCCACGCCGAGATCGAGGACGACGATCGCGTCAGGCGCCGAGTCGATGAGGGCGCGGTACCGTTCCTGACTGGCCGCGAGCCGTTCGTCGCGACGCGCCGATTCGCGTGACAGCAGCAGCGACAACACAGGCACCCAAAGCGCGTACTGTAACGTCCCGATGTAAGGGACCGGCCATTGCAGGACGTCAGCCAGGAACGGGACGACGGTAAAAATCACGGCCGCAATGCCAGTCGTCATGATCACGACGCCTGCCAGCTTGTCGCGGCGCGTCGTCTGCCATCCCACGACCACGATATACGCCTGAACGAAGTACGCCAGCATGTAGATCGGCACGGCCCCGAACCAGCCGGGCGCGCGCTCGAGCGTCGTCAGCGTTTCACCCCATGGAAACTGTGTCGGATGCACCGCCGTGACCGTGCCGTTGATCGGAAGGCCGGCCGTACTGGCCACCGAGGCCGCAAGGCACGTGGCGGTGACGAACGTCCAAATCCGTCGCGGGCGCACACCGGCGATTTCCGAGACGAGCGACATCTGCAGTGGATACGTGAGGACCGCGAACGTCGTCCTCAGGTCCAGCATGGCCTGTGCGGTTGCGATCGAATCGGCAGTCAACACACCAACGATCGCCGCTGTGGTGAAGCCGACAACGACGGAGAACAGCGAGAGAATCAGCAGCACACGCTCGCGCCGCGACCACCACCACATGAGAAAGTAGTGCAGCGCGGCAAACGCGGTCATCCCCAGAAGGGCGATGTTGATATAGACGAGCGCTCCCATGTGGGGCCGCACGATGGTACTGTAGGTGACGGCTCGGCCTATACTGAGCGCCCGCAAGGAGGCCCTCGTGACCAAGAGGATGCATCTGCCGACTATCACGCTGTCGACTGCCGCACTGCTCGTCGTGCTGTTCTCGAGCGGTGGAACGGCGCAGCAGAAGGTTCCGTTTCGCGGGAACACCCCGATCGCTCCCTCCGGAATTCCCCGGATCCCCCTGCCCGCAGAGCCCGTGATCTATGACACCGCCGAGGGCCAGCGCATTCGGGTGGTGGTGCAGACGAGCGGGCTGTCGCATCCGTGGAGTCTGGCGTTCCTCCCCGATGGCGTCATGCTGGTGACAGAGCGTGATGGTCCGCTGCGCGTCATTCGCAACGGTGTTCTCGATCCGAAACCGGTGGAGGGCTTGCCGACCGTCAGGCGTGCCGGGCTTGCCGGAATGATGGACCTCGCGCTGCATCCCCAATTCGCGACCAACAAGTTCGTCTATTACTCGTACTCGAAGCCGCTCAACGAGAAAGAGAACGCCACGGCGATCGCCCGCGGCCGCTGGAACGGCACGACGCTCACCGATGTCAAAGATGTGTGGGTCGCGCCTGCGGGAGTTGGCGGTGGCGCACGCATGGCGTTCGGCCGCGACGGAAGCCTGTTCGTGTCGACCGGTGGTGGAGGCGGAAATAGCCCGCAGGATCCGAATGGGCTGGGCGGCAAGGTGCTGCGCCTCAAAGACGACGGCACGATACCGACTGATAACCCGTTCGCCGGGCGCTCGGGCCATCGTCCAGAGATCTACACGATGGGACATCGCAACACGCTCGGGCTCGCGGTGCACCCCGGCACCGGGGAGGTCTGGCAGAACGAGAACGGGCCCAACGGTGGTGACGAGATCAACATTCTGAAGCCGGGGGCCAACTATGGATGGCCGCTCGTGAGCCTGGGACGGACCTACCCGGGACCGTGGCAATCGACGCAGTTCTGGCGCGAGGGCTTCGAGTGGCCCGTCGTGTACTGGACGCCGTCGATTGCGGTATCGGGAATGACTTTCTATACCGGCGACCGGCTGCCGAAGTGGAAGGGTGACGTGTTCGTGGGGGCGTTGCGTGAAGGCGAGATTCCGGGAACGGGTCACCTCGAGCGCATTCTGTTCAACGAGCAGATGGAGGAACTACGTAGGGAGTCGCTGCTTCAGCCGCTTCGTCAGCGCATCCGCGACGTCAGGCAGGGTCCGGACGGACTGCTCTACCTGTTGACCGATGAAGACAACGGAGCCGTACTGCGCATCGAGCCGGCGCCCTGAGGGCAAGTCCTTGGTCGCGTGGTCCTTCGTGCTTGGTCCTTGGTTCTTGGTGTTGCCGCGCTAGGAGCGCCCATGGCCGAGAAGGAACAGAGCTATTCGAATCACGCCCGGGTCGTCCCGCTGTATACCTATGTGACGTGGGGCCTCCTCCAGCTCACGTTCATCGGTGCGTGCGTCAACCTGTATCAATCGTGGGGCGACCATCAACGGCTGTACAGCGCATCGCTCCTCGTGACGCTGACGTTCACCACGATGCTGATCGCATTCTTCGCGCGAAGCTTTGCACTCAAGGCGCAGGATCGGGCGATTCGTGCCGAGGAGCAGCTGCGCCACTACGTGATGACCGGTAAGCTGCTCGATCCGCGACTGAGCGTGAAGCAGATCGTCGCCCTGCGCTTTGCCTCGACCGAGGAGTTTGTTTCCCTGGCACAGCGCGCAGCCGATCAGGGCCTGTCACCGAAGGACATCAAGCAGGCGGTCAGGACCTGGCGAGCCGATCACGATCGGGTCTGAAGCCGGCCCGGACCTCAGAGAGTTGCCACGCGGTTTTCGGGACCGTACGTACCAATGACACCAAGCAGACGGGTCACCGAAAGCAGATGGTGATTGTGACCCGTCACGTTCTGCAGCTTCAGCCAACCACCGGCTCGTTGCGCGTTCAGGTGCATCTGCGCGATCGTACCAAGGCCGCAGCTGTCGATATACGGCACGTGCGCCAGATCGAGCACGAGGCGCACTCGACCGCCCTGAAGGTGACGATTGAAGGCGGCCTTCAGGTCGGCTTCGTTCTCCACCGTGATGCGCTCACGGGGCTGTAAGACGATGATCTCCGAGAGGAACTGTTCGATCAGGTCCATGGCGGACGCTCTCATAAGTGTCAACGAGCCTCCGCCCGCGGTCGAACGCTGGTCGTCCGAAAAAGTACCGGGCTATCCCGCTGGCACCAGATCGAGGAACTTCCACTCCGAGCCGGGGGCCAGCCCAGCCAGATCGCGGCCAATCGCCTGAAACACCGGTGGCGCCGAGGTGACGTGCTGGATTCCAGCATGCATATCGCGAAACAGACGCTGGAGCGTGCCCGCACGGAGGGCCATGGTCCCCGCCGACGCATAGGCGAACATGGCGACTTCGTGCGCCGACCACGTGGCGTGGGCCATGGCCAGCCGAATCAGCGTGTGCTGACGGGCGGACAGACGGTCGCCGCGCCCGAGTGTGGCGCCCGCCTCTCCCCACGCGTCGTAGACGAGCGCTCGCGCCGCGCGATAGACGCCTTCGGCCCTGGCGTACTGCTGCTGAAAGGCTTCGCTCGCGGCGAGCGTGCCGGTGCGGCCAATCTTGCCCCTGACGTTCCTGGCCAGTTCGTCGAGGACACGCCGGCCGATGCCACAGGCCCACGCCGAGTGACACATGATCGCGAAGCCGATGACGCCGATCTTGTAGAGGTTGCCGCCGCGCCGTGCGGTGTCGGTGAGCGCCGGATGCGTGTAACCCTCCGGTACGAAGACCGAATTGATCGTGTAGTCGATGCTGCCCGTCGCCCGCAGCCCGAGCACGTCCCAGTTGTCGATAAGGGTCGCCCTCTCGACTGGCAGCACGAAGATGCGCGCCTCGCCGGTGCCCTCGATCACGCCGAGCGTATGAATGTGCGTGCCATGCTTGATGCCGGACGCGAAACTCCACGAACCACTCAGGACGAAGCCGTCTCCCTGTCGCACGGCGGTTCCAGGCCGCGTGCCTTGACCAGCGATCACGGGCAGGCGCACCTTCCCGAACAACTCCCCCACCGCCCCGTCGCTGAGATACGCCGCGCCGGTACCCACCGCGAGTGCTGCGGCCATCAGGACCCAGCCGGCGGACGGGTCGCCGTAGGCCACATGCTCAATCACCTGAAGCGACGACACCGGATCGAGTTCGGCGCCGCCGGGTACGGACTTCGGTACCCACATGCCGAAGAGTCCCTCACGGTGAAGCGCGTCTACGACGGGGTCGGCCAGCCGCCCCTCCTTGTCGCCAAACTCGGCGTGCTGATCGGCGACCTGCGCCACGGTTCGGGCGCGCTCGGTCAGATCGGCGCTCGTCACACTGTTCGTCGCTGTCATGGCATCTCCCGCCTCGGATCGTCCGTCCGCCTCATCATCAGGGATGTTGAACGCGTCCGGTCCTCCCGAGAAGCAGGATTATAGTCAGCGTAATGAATCCCAACCCACCCAAGCGCGGAGGCGGTGCCCTCGCCAGCCTCGCCCTGGCGATGCGCTCGCGCCGCACGGCGGCCGTTGTCCTGCAGTCTTTTGCCTCCGGTCTTCCGCTCGGGCTCGTCTGGTACGCCATTCCGGACTGGATGCGCGACATCGGCGTCGACATCCGTGTGGTCGGTCTCATCACGCTGGCCCAGGCGCCATGGACGTTCAAAGTGCTGTGGGCGCCATTGATGGACCGCTACGTTCCTCCGTTCTGGGGACGGCGGCGCGGGTGGATGGCGGTCACCCAGGTTGGCCTGTTCGCGTTCAGCCTCCTGCTGGCCGGCGTGGGTGAACGACCTGAGGCCGTGTGGGTGGTCGGCGCGGTGGCGATGGCCATCGCGCTCGCCTCGGCGTCTCAGGACGTCGCCATCGATGCCTACGCGGTGGAGGTGCTGCACAAAGACGAGCAGGGCGCGGCAGCCGGTGCTCGCACGGCGATGTATCGAGCGGCGCTCCTGGTGTCCGGTGGAGCGGCGATCAGCCTGGCCGCACGCCTCGGATGGCCGGCGGTGAACGTCCTGCTGGCATTGACCTACTTACCAATGCTGCTGATCACGTGGAAGTCGCCGGAGCCGGAGGTCCAGGCCCCTCCACCACAGTCGCTCCGCGACGCCGTGTGGCAGCCCTTCTTGAGCTTCCTCACGCGGCCGCGCGCGCTCGAGATTCTCGCCTTCGTTGTCCTCTACAAGTTTGCCGATCAGTTGTACCAGTCGCTGACGCGCCCATTCCTGATCGACATGGGCTACAACGCCGATCAGCGAGGCATCGCGCTGGCGACGATCGGTGTCGCCGGAACTGTCGTGGGTTCGTTCATCGGCGGTTGGGTCACCACGCTTGCCGGTCTCGGACACTCGCTGTGGATCTTCGGCTTCCTGCAGCTCTTCTCGAACGTCGGCTACTACCTGCTCTCGATCCTCGACGAGCCGAATGCCGCGGCGATGTACGCGGCAACCGGATTCGAGCTGCTCACCTCGGGCATGGGCACCGGCGCCTTTTCTGTGCTGCTGCTGCGACTGACCGAGAAGCGATTCTCGGCCACACAGTACGCACTCTTCTCGAGCCTGTTCGCGCTGCCGCGAGTGCTGGCGGGGCCGATCACCGGGTTCATGGTCGATGCCACCGGCTGGTCGATCTTCTTCCTGTCGACGATCGTGATTGGTATTCCAGGACTCGTGATGCTTGGACGATTCGTGCCGCTCGGTGTCCGCGAGCCGAACTTCGATGACCAGGTCGCGGAGTCTGCTCCTTCACCAACGTCAGGCCTGCTCGTTCCGGGCAGCATTGCTGCAATCGCGTTGACGATCGGCGGCGCGCTGCTTCTCGCAGTCCTCGACGCCATGCAGGCGATGCGAGCGACGCCGCCGGTGGCGTTTGACGTCGGCGCCGCGCTCGCGCGGCTCATCAATCCGGCCGACGTTGGTGGCTGGGTGACAATCGTTGGCCTTCTGTCTTTCGCGATCGTTGGCGGGATGTTCATTGCCGCGACGCGGTCAAGAAGAACTTCCTCGAGAGCGAGTTGAACCACGAAGTCACGAAGGCTCGAAAGTATTTCATGGCGCCAGAGATCGCATCCCCGGCAACCGGCAGCGGCAAGCCGTGCCGTGCGCAGCGTTGGTCTCAACGGGACGAACGGCGCCGCCGAGTCCGGCGTTGACTTCGTTGTGGTTCGTGCCATCGAATCTGAGCAGACGCTGGTGCAAACGCACCGCCAGTGGCAGGTGTCTTGCCAGCTTGGTACGGTCCGGCTAAAGCCGGACACTACGAGTGACGTCCGGCTGAAGCCGGACACTACGCGTGAGGTCAACCATGGCGCGAGCGATCTGGAGCGGTTCCCTTTCCTTCGGTCTCGTGAACATTCCCATCGAGGTGCACACCGCTGTCCGTGAGCATCGTCCGCATTTTCGGATGCTGCACGCCAAGGATCGCTCGCCCATCAAGTTCGAGCGCGTGTGCCAGAAGGATGGCAAGACCGTCGCCTGGGACGATCTCGTTCGCGGCTACGAATACGAGAAAGGCCGGTTCGTCGTGCTGACGAAGGAGGACTTCGCCGCCGCGGCGCTCGAGAAGACGAGGCGGATCGACGTCCTCGACTTCGTCGAGGCCGATGCCATCGACGATCGGTTCTTCGACAAGCCTTACTACCTCACGGCAAGGAAAGGCGGAGAGATGGCGTATGCGCTCTTACGCCAGGCCATGGGCGAAGTCGGCCGCATCGGGATCGCAAAATTCATCATGCGCGAAACCCAGCACCTCGCGGCCGTCGAGGGCATCGGCGACGCCCTCGTGCTCTCGACTTTGCGCTTCTCCGACGAGCTCGTCGAGCCGTCGTCGCTGAATTTTCCACGCACAAAGAACATCAAGAAGGCCGAACTCAACATGGCCAAGATGCTCGTCGAGAACCTGGCCTCGGAGTGGGAACCATCCAAATACGAAGATGACTATCGCGAGAACCTGATGCGTGTCATCAAGGCAAAGATGAAGGGCAAGGAGCCCAATCTCATTGTCGACGAACGGCCCCGCGACTCGAACGTGATCGATCTCATGGAGCGGCTGCGACAGAGTCTGGACAAATCAGGCGGCCGCGGCGCGAAGAAGATGGCACGCACCGCGACGAAGCGGAAGACCGTGCGCGCCCGCAAGCAGCGGCGCAAGGGCCACGCCGCTGCCTAGCAGGTTGGCCGAGGAGCTGGTTCTTCGCTCCAGATTCAGGGCAGCCGCATGAAGCGGTGGCGGTAGCGGTACCGCCGCCAGAACCACGCGACCAGGCCTGTGGCAATGAACGGCCAGGCTCGCGCCGACCATGACTGCCACGGCATGCGCCTCGGATCGAAGTGCTGTATCCGGCCGCGAAGCAGCTCGATACGCCTGTCGATCGCCAGACGCCTGTCTCGAACATCAGCTACGACTGCGTCCGTGCTCGAATCCATTCCGCGTTCTCCTTCAGCGTCGCCACACTCTTCGGCATGTAACGGTCGCGCGCCAGCATGTTGCGCCCCATCGTTGCCAGCACGACCGCGACCGCGGTCAGCGGCAGCGTCACGACCGCGAAGCCAGCCCACGGTGGCCACTCGAATGCGTACGCGACGCCCCACGCGATCGTGTTGAGGAGCATGAACGTCGCGAGCACACCCACGATTGCGGCGGCGGCCGCGGTCATCAGGCCACCCTTGAGCCGGGCGTACTCCTCACGCAGCTCCGTCCGCGCGAGAACGACTTCGTCGCGCAGCAACCCGAGCCCGTCACGGATCGTGCCGCGAATGAGATCAGGAATGGACTCGTTGTGAGACGCCATGGTCAAGACCTCCGTGGCCAGGTTGAATCGTCGCGTCCGCGTGGCCGCCTGTGTTTGTGCAATGACACTGCCAGTGATTCCGAGACTCGACCGTGACGGCGGAGCCCGAGGCACGCGGAAGCCAGCCTTGGCTCAGGCGAAGCACGACAGCGCGCCAATGGGGCACCTGCAGGAATTACAGAGGCGGCTTGCAACTTCTGGCCGATCGCTCGGGCTTGCACTGCTGACCAATTCGCCCCGCATCCGCGGTGTCGGCGAGGCATATGCCTTGCTCCTTTCACGGCGGACCAGCCCCGGGTGATGGGCCAACGGGCCTTGCCCGGGTCGGGAGGAACACCATGAGAACCCGTTTGATCCTGTCGGGAACTGCCGCATTTCTCTGTGCAGGTGTGATCAGCTCGGCACAGATCACACAGCAGGGAGGGCGGCCACCGCAGCCCACCACGCAGCAGCCACGACCCACGGCAAGCGCTACACCCCAGACCACACTCACTGGGTGCCTCTACCGAGAGGATTCGGTTCCTGGACGAACGTCAAACGTCGCCGAGAAGGCTGGTGTCCTCGAGGACTACATCCTCGCTGACGCCACGACGGCTCGCGATTCGAACCGCAGCGCGGATCGACCGATCGCCGAGGCGGGACAGCCGCCCGCGGGCGCCTCTGCAGGGTTGGCAACCGGCCGCATGTACAAGGTCACGAACCTCGACGACGAACGGCTGAAAGCCCTCATCGGCAAACGCGTCGACATCACTGGCACGATCAAACCGGATAGCGATGTAGCTCCGGGTGAGAAGCCGGCAAACTTCGAGAACCTGCCCAACATCGAAGGGATGTCGATTCGTGAAGCGTCGGGCGCGCCATGTCCCGCGGTGCCAACCCCCAACCGCTGACCATCGTCACCTTCCAACTCCCCAATCTCCAATTCCCAACGACGAAAGTTATTGGGAGTTGGAAGTTGGGAGTTACGAGTCGGAAGTTGCAACTTTCAGCACGGCCGCTAGATGATCGTAAAGGGCGGGCCGGTTTCCGTCAGGTCGAGCGCCGACTGAATCGAATCGATCTCCGGCGCCTTCTTGATGGCTTCGCGATCGACCGCGACGAACAACTGACCCTTGTCCTTGTCAATCCCTTCGACGGTCTCCGGCGAGACGATGACGGAGCGGCCGCCAATCCAGTTGCTGGTATCAACCAGCAGATAGCGGATACGCCAGCTTTCCTCCCCAATCAGGAAATCGTCGACGTGACCGATCTCTCCGTTGCGGGCATGCAGGTGGTAGCCCGTGCTCTTCTTGATGCTGCGCAGGTGACGTGCCTCGGGATCGATGCTCTTGCCAGCGGGCTTCGTTTGTGGAGGGGGTGCGTCGACCAGCGCCGCGGGGCTGTCGAAGTTGCCCCAGATGCTCGCCGCTCCCCAGTAGTCCGGGTAGCCGTAGTAGGCGATCAATTGAGATTCACCGACAGGTGAGAGCGGCTCTCCATCTCTAATTTCCGGGCTGTTCCACACCTGGTCTTTCGTCAGGCGGAGTTGAACGCCGGTCCTTCCCCACCCGTCTCGAACCGACATCGGCGAGATGAGCACACGCTTGCCGCTGAACCAGTTGCCGGTGTCGACCAGCAGATACCGAACTGTCCATCGATCTTCTTCGAAGTAGAAATCCTCGAGCGTCCCGATCTCGCCATCAGTCCCTTTCACAGTGGCGCCGGTGACCTTGTGAGCCAGATGCATCATGACGTGCCTCCGCGAAGGTTCCGATCTCCTTCTGGTAATCGAGCAAAGGCGGGACCAGCGTATGCGAGCTCATCCTCTCGAGAGTGATTGGCAATCGTCTTGAAGAGCAGGCTCGAGGCTGAGCCAGGCGGCGAAGCAATGCCCTCGAGGAGGAACACCCATGAATGAACGAACCAACTTATGGACCAGCGTCACGTTGATGGCGCTCGTCGGTGGCGCAATTACAGCTCTCCTCTATACGGAGCGCGGCCGCCAGTCGCTTGCGCGCTTCGAACATGTGCTGGATGACTTCGGCAACTCACTGCAGCAGCTGCGTGGCGCCGTTCAAAAGGCGGGGCTCATCGCGACGCAGGGAATCGAGGTCGCGAGCGAGGGCATGGAGGTCGTATCGCACCTGATCGGAAAGGGTGAGCGGCGCACGGGCCCATCGGTCACTCACTGACTGATCAATATCCCTCGATGAGGCGACAAGGGTCCGACAGCCGGATCCCTTTTCGCCTGGTCTGCGGCCAGGCTGCCGATGGGATTCCCCTTGTCTTTTGGCCGGTCATTTGCTCGAATTGCCGTCGGATGACGTCACCCGCTTACGTTTCGGCCAGCCGCTGGCATGAAATCCTGATTGGACGCTCGATGGCCGCGTGTGTCCACCCGATGGCGGCGTGGCAATCGAAGGCGCGCTCGTTCCGCGTACTGCTCGTCGCCAGCTACTTCGTCGTCGGCTACTTCTCGTGCCTGGCGGCGCTCGCACTGGTCCTGTAACGACGATTTACCACGTGCGCCTCATTCTGTTCGTCGGCGTCCTGCTGCTGTCGCTTGCCGCCGTCACGGATGCGCAGACCTCCAGCAGCCCACCGTCGGCCGCAGCATCCGACACACGAACCGAACGAGTCCCTGTTCCAGAGCCGACACCGCAAGCTCTCAGTTACTACCGCAGCGGCAACGTGCTATGGATGGTCAACAACATCTGGGGTTTGTTGATCCCGTCGCTGATCCTGTTTGCCGGCGTCTCGGCGCACCTTCGCAACTGGGCGCATCGCCTCGGCCGGAAGTGGTTCTTCACGATCGGTCTGTACTTCATCGCGTTCACGGTAATCGTCTTCCTCGTCGATCTCCCCTTGTCCTACTACCAGGGGTACGTGCGCCAGCATGATTACGGTCTCTCGAATCAGACCCTCGGCAAGTGGGCACAAGACCAGGTCACGGGGCTGTTCGTCGGACTGGTTGGCGGCGTATTGTTCTTGTGGGTTCCTTATCTGCTGCTGACGAAGAGCCCGCGCAGGTGGTGGTTCTACACCGGCTTGCTCGCCATCCCGTTCATCGTCATGGTTTCCCTCGTCCAGCCGATCTGGATCGATCCGTTGTTCAACACGTTCGGCCCGATGAAGGACAAGGCGCTCGAAGCCGACATCCTCAGGCTCGCCGAGCGCGCAGGCATTGAAGGCGGCCGCGTGTACGAAGTCGCCAAGAGCGAGGACACCAATGCCGTCAATGCTTATGTGGCCGGAGTTGGAACAACGAAGCGGATCGTGCTGTGGGACACGATTCTGGCAAAGTTGAACCGGGAGCAGCTCCTCGTGGTGATGGGCCACGAGATGGGGCACTACGTGCTCGGACATATCTGGAAACTGATCCTGAGCATGTCCGCGCTCATCATCGCCGCGCTCTATGCCGTGCATCGGACGTCCGGGTGGTTGATTGGGCGTTATCGCGATCGCTTCGGATTCAGTGAGCTATCCGATGTGGCGTCGCTGCCGCTCATCATCGTGCTCTTCAGCGTGGCATCGCTCGTGGTCACGCCGGTGGCGCTCGCGATCCAGCGTCACTTCGAACACGAGGCCGATCGCTTCGCCCTGGAGATCACGCAGGACAACTATGCCGCGGCAACGGCGTTCGTGAAGCTGCAGCAGGAAAATCTGGGCGTACCTCGCCCTGGTCGTCTGTACACCTGGTGGCGCGCCAGCCATCCGACGCTCGGCGACCGCATCGACTTCAGCAACGACTATCGGCCGTGGGCGTCGAAGCAGACGCTCGTCTACGGCGATCGCTTCAAGAGTCAGTAGGGTTCTACGAGAGACTACGACGGGGGCAGGACCGGATCAACCGGATATGCGCGCTCGCCGGCCAGGACTTTCACAGCAAGACGATTCTCGGGAAGTGGAATCGGACACGTCGTGTACGGGTTGAACGCGCACGGCGGGTTGTACGCCTGGTTGAAATCGAGAATCGTCGTCCCGTCCTCCCGCAGGTCTGAGTACACGAAGCGCGCCGCCTCGTACGTCTCCTGTCCAGCGGACGCGTCGCGAAATACGAAGTAGAAGCGATTCGGCCGTGTCGTGAAGGGGCGCAGCCGAAGCGTCTGCCCGAGAAGTGTGAACTCGACGACCCCTTCTGTCTTGAAGGTGTCCAGATCACCGAATGTGTTCACGACCTGCATCTCGCGCGGCGACGCATCGCGGATGAAACGGCCGGTCACGCGGTAATCCATCTGAATCGGGAACCACGTGAAGCCCAGGAACCCGCGCGCCAGCTCGCCATTCGGATCCCACACTCGCAGTGACTTGCGATCGCCACTGCGGTGGACGACGAGGCGCACGTCACCGGCCGAGAGCACATCTGCCTTCGGCTCACCATCGTCGGCCAGATTGATCGGTGACGTCACTGGCTGCTTGTCCAGAGAGACCGCGACTCCGGATTCAGGCTCGAAGCGAACGATGCCGTTGGTGAGAACGAATCGTCCGAGCACCGGCGGCGCAGAAGCAGGAAGCACGATGTCGTTGGAGGGAGCGCTGCCGGCCGTGTGAGAGCCGGGCTCGAGGAAGTGGAGGCCGGCGATGGTGACCCAGTCGCGCCGGTAATCAGCCTCGTGCTTCGCGCGCCACGCCTCAGATTCTCTGGTTGCAGCCTCGACGTTCATTGTCGCGGGATCCTGAGCAGTACCGGCCCGGCAGTTCGTGGCCGTCACCATGACTGCACCAGCCAATGCAACACGGGCAATCGTGATGACCAACCGGATCAAGCCGAGCTCTCCATCCGCGCAATTATAGCGGGCGGGACCCGCTGGTCCGCCCGTTGCTGCTCTCTCACGAGGTCGTCAGTTCTTCGTCCTTCTTTCCGAGTTCTTCGTCCTTCTTCAGAGGGGTCCGATGAAACGTTCAGCTTCGCTCGTCGTTGCCGTGCTGGTTGTGATGAACCCTGCGGCTTTCGCGCAGACGCAGAGTGCAGCATCGCCGTCGACACAGGCAACCGACGCGAATTCACCTCCGAGGCTTCCAACATACACGCCGGAAGACCTGTTCGGCCCAGCAACGCAGACGCCGACGACTGACCGGCAGACGCCGAGCGCTGATCGGCAGACGCCGGCTGCTGATCGGCAGGCGCCGACCGCTACCAGTACGAACGCCGACCGGAC
>JALDXQ010000056.1:0-39314 GCA_032156805.1 Acidobacteriota bacterium | reverse complement strand
CACCCTCGCACCGTCGTCCATCCGGACCGCACGAAGCTCTCACGCGCTTTCGCGATCAGCGGGCATCAACTCCTCGCGCACGCGTGCGCGCTCGCGATCGATCTGATCCGGCGTGGCACCCAGGCGACGTAGCACGGCTTCCGTCATCGCCAATGCGACTTCACCCTCGCCGGCGAACACCTGTTCGGCTCCTGCATTTCGCAGCGGTGGAACATCGCGAAGGTACTGACTGCGCACGAAGATGTGCGCGGTCGGGTTGATCGAGCGCGCGCATTGAATGATGTTGGGTGACCCCGTGTCAGCACCGCTGACGATGAGCGTGGAGGCGTGCGGGAGGCCGGCGGAGATGAGCGTGTCCGAGTGGCTCGCGTCACCGTATACCGCTGAAAGTCCCTGTTCCCGCAGCTGTCGAACGACGTCGATGTTGAGCTCGACGACTGTCGGCGAGATACCGTTCTCGCGCAGCAGCCGCGTCACCGTGCGCCCGGTCGGTCCATGACCGATCACGATTGCGCGCCCGCCCGGGTCGAGCGACGACGAGACACCAAGATCCGATGGTTCGATCTCTTCACGAAACACCCGTATTTGTCCGATCCGCCGCGTCAGCGGCTCAATCGCCTTGAACGCAAGCGGGTTGAGCGTGATGGAGATGATCGCCGTCGCCACGACCACGTCGAGCGCCTCGGGCGGGACCACGCCAAGCGAGCGGCCGATAGTGACCAGCATGAAGGAGAACTCGCCGACCTGCGCGAGCGAAACGGAAACCCCGAGCGTGGTGCGAAGCGGATACTTCATGAGCCACGTCACGAGCGCGGCGGTTGCCGGCTTGCCGACGAGCACGATCAAGAGCGCTGCGAGAACGAAGACCGGCTGGTCCAGCAGGGCGGCCGGTCGCAGGAGCATGCCGACCGAGACGAAGAACAGCACGGCGAAGGCGTCACGCATCGGCAGCGCGTCGGTGGCGGCACGCAGGCTGTAGTCGGAACGGCCGACGATCATGCCGGCCAGAAACGCCCCGAGCGCCATCGACACGCCGAAGACGGCCGCGGCGGTCACAGCCAATCCGAGCGCCAGCGCCAGGACCGCGAGCGTAAACAGTTCACGCGACCGCGTCGCCGCAACATGGTCGAGGATCACCGGGATGACTCGGCTCCCGATCACCGCCGCAACGATGCCGAGGCCGACGACCTTGAGAACCGTGACGCCAAGGCTGATGGCGACGGACTGCGGGCTGGGGGACCCCGCAAGTGCGGGCAGCAGCACGAGGACGATGACGGTGAAGACGTCCTCGACGACGAGCCATCCCACCGCGATGTGTCCGGTGCTGGTGTGAAGCTGTCGGCTGTCGGAGAGCACACGGACGAGGACGACCGTGCTGGCGACCGAGAGTGATAGCCCGAATACGATGGCGGCCGGCCACTCCCAGCCCAATCCGCGCGCGGCAAACGCGCCGAGCAGGGTCGCCACCAGACTCTGAAGCACCGCGCCGGGAACGGCGACCCGCCGAACGGCCAGCAGTTCATCGAGGTGGAACTGCAGGCCGACGCCGAACATCAGGAGGATGACGCCGACCTCGGCCAACTGCTCGGCGAGGTGGACATCCGCTGTGTATCCGGGCGTGTAGGGGCCAACCACCACGCCGGCCATGAGGTAGCCGACGATCGGTGAGAGTCCAAGTCGCTGCGTGACGTATCCACCGATGAGGGCGGCGCCTAGCCCTCCGGCCAACGTGAGAATGAGCCCGGTTTCCGGCATGCCACGGCAATGGTAGTCTGCGCAGCCTGCTCTCACGAACACGAGATGCCAAACGACAGAAGTGCACGAACGGTGAGCGACCCCGTTTGCGGCGGCAGGGCTTTACGCAGATCCACGCACGGTAGTACGATGTCGGTTTACGGATTCTCAGGAATTCGTTACCGTGGCGACTCCAGACCTGAATCAGTCATCGAAGACCCGCAAACCGCTCATCGTTCGCGGAGCGCGGACGCATAACCTCAAGAACGTCGACGTCACGCTGCCCGCGGGAAAGCTGGCGATTATCACCGGCGTCAGCGGGTCGGGGAAGTCGTCGCTCGCCTTCGACACGATCTACGCGGAAGGGCAGCGCCGCTATGTCGAGTCGCTCTCGGCCTACGCGCGCCAGTTTCTCGAGCGGATGGAGAAGCCGGACGTGGATCGCATCGAGGGCATCTGCCCCGCGATCGCCATTCGCCAAAAGAACAGCGTCAGGAACCCGCGGTCGACGGTCGGCACCACGACCGAGATTCATGATTACATGCGCCTGCTGTTTGCCCGTGTGGGCCGAACGTTCTGCCGGCAGTGCGGGCAGGAAGTCATTCGCGAAACGGCCGAGGTCGTGGCGAAACGGCTTGGCGAGTTGCCGGCGGGCACGCGGCTGCTGATTGGCTTCGAGATTCCGGTTGTATCGATTCCCGCCTCCTCGCCGTCTGCGTCCGAGGGTGAGAACGGTGACGATGGTGAGACGGAAGAGCTCGAGCCGGCCCGGAACGGCGTCGATGGAATCACCGAGACGCTCAACGGGTTGCGGCGCCGCGGGTTCGGACGCCTGCTGATCGACGGAAAGGCGGTCGCATTCGAGGACATCGAGCCCGCAACGCTCGGCTCGCGCACGACGCTGGAAATTGTCGTGGATCGGGTCAAGGTCGAAGGCGATGTGCGCAGTCGTCTGACCGATTCGATCGAGACGTCGTACCGCGAGGGCGGGGGAGCGGCGTTCGCGATCGTCCTTGGCGACTCGAACTCGTCGCAGAGCCCAGAGCCCAAAGCCCAAAGCCGAGAGCCCAAAGCCGAGAGACTCCTCTTCTCCGAGCGTTTCGAGTGCCGCCCCTGCGGGATTGCCTACGAGACGCCGCAGCCACGGCTGTTCTCCTTCAACAATCCATTCGGCGCCTGCCCGACGTGCCATGGATTCGGCAACATCATCGAGCTCGACATGGATCTGGTCGTGCCTGATCCGACGATTTCAATCAATCAGGGCGCGATCGAACCGTGGAGCAAGCCGCACTATCGTGCTCAACTCGCGGAGCTGAAGCGGGCGGGCCGAAAAGCCGGCATCCCTCTCGATGTTCCGTGGAAGGAACTCTCCGACGACGAGCGGCGCTTCGTCGTCGAGGGCGATGGTGACTACGAGGGCATTCGCGGGTTCTTCAGGTGGCTCGAGCGGAAGAAGTACAAGGTCCACGTCCGTGTCTTCCTCAGCCGGTATCGCGGCTACCTGGCGTGCCCCGATTGCGGCGGCGCCCGGTTGCGGCGCGAGGCGCGGAATGTCCGTGTCGGCGGGCGCACGGTCGATGAAGTGTCGGCCCTGACAGTCGACGCCGCGAGCGGGTTCTTCGCCGAGCTGCAGCTCTCCGAGAAGGAGTCGGCGGTCGCGGACAAAGTGCTGCGCGAAATTCGCAGGCGGCTCTCGTTCCTGAGTGACGTTGGCCTCGACTACCTGACGCTCGATCGCCTGTCATCGACGCTCTCAGGCGGCGAGTCGCAGCGGATCAACCTCGCCACGTCGCTCGGCTCGGCGCTCGTCGGCACGCTCTACGTTCTCGACGAGCCGTCGATCGGACTGCATGCGCGAGATAACCAGCGGCTCATCGAGATTCTTCGTCAGCTGCGCGATCAGGGCAACACCGTTCTCGTCGTCGAGCACGACGAGGACATGATCCGCGTCGCCGATCACGTCGTCGACCTGGGGCTTGGTGCGGGGGAACAGGGCGGTCGCATCGTCTATTCGGGCGATCTGCCAGGCCTGCTCCAGGAGGCGCGGTCGCTCACCGCAAAGTATCTGCGTAACGAGCTGGCGATTCCGGTGCCGTCTCCGCGGAGGAAGGGCATCGGTCAGAAGATTCGGCTGACGGGCGCCAGCGAGCACAACCTGAAGGACATCGACGTCCAGATTCCGCTGAACACGCTGACATGCGTGACCGGCGTGAGTGGTTCGGGGAAGTCGACGCTCGTTCATGACGTGCTCTATGCGGCAATCAAGCGCGCGAAGGGAGACTGGGATCGTCGAGTCGGTACGTTCAGCGAGCTCGAAGGGCTCGAATACATCACCGACGTGGCGCTGGTCGACCAGACGCCGATCGGGCGGACGCCACGTTCGAATCCGGTGACGTATCTCAAGGCGTTCGATCCGATCAGGGAGCTCTTCTCGCTGACCAAGGATGCGAAGGCGCGGGGACTGACCGCGAGCCACTTCTCTTTCAACGTTCCCGGTGGCCGGTGCGAAGCGTGCCAGGGGGAAGGCGAGGTGCGCGTCGAGATGCAGTTCCTGGCCGACGTGTTCGTGCCGTGCGATCAATGCGACGGGAAGCGCTTCAAGCCGCAGGTGCTCGAGGTGCGATATCGCGGCAAGTCGGTGCACCAGGTGCTGGAGATGACCGTGCGCGAAGCGCTCGCGTTTTTCAGCACGTCTCCGAAGGTGCTTCGGCGGCTGCAGGTGCTCGACGAGATCGGCCTGGGTTATCTGCGTCTCGGTCAGCCGGCGACGACGCTTTCGGGCGGGGAAGCGCAGCGGATCAAGATTGCCGCGCACCTGTCGTCGTTTGGCGGTGAGCGCGTGCTCTACATCCTCGATGAACCGACGACGGGTCTGCATTTCGACGACATCGCGAAGTTGCTGGCCGCCTTCAGGAAGCTCGTCGAAGCCGGGCACACGCTGCTCGTGATCGAGCACAACCTCGACGTGATCAAGACGGCCGACTACATCATCGATCTCGGTCCCGAGGGAGGCGCGGCGGGCGGCGAGGTCGTCGCAACTGGCACGCCCGAGCAGATCGTCCAGGTGGAAGCGTCGCATACCGGGCGAGCGCTCCGTGATGTTCTTGCTGCTGGTCGCCCGAATGCCTACGCCGCGCGATAAATGCAATGGGGCCCCCGACCCCCTTTCACAATCGTTCTACGATCGGCCGACGCTGACCGTCGCCGCCGAGTTGATCGGCAAGGTCCTCGTGCACGAGACGGGTGCAGGCATTGCGGCAGGGATGATCGTCGAAGTCGAGGCATACATCGGCGAGGACGATCCGGCGTGTCACGCGGCGCCGGGACCGACGAAGCGCAATGCGCCGCTGTATGGTCCGCCCGGACACGCCTACGTCTACTTGAACTACGGCATTCACAACCTGGTGAACGCGGTCACCGAAGGTGAAGGCTCACCGGCCGCGGTGCTCATCCGCGCACTCGAGCCGCTCGACGGGATCGAGCTGATGCAGCAACGCCGCTCGCGTGGTCACGGACCTGTCGATGTCGCGGGGCTGTGCCGCGGGCCGGGCAACCTGACACAGGCGCTCGGCATCACACTGGAGCAGAATCGCGCCAACCTGATTCGCGGCCCGCTGTGGATCGAGGATCGAAAGCTCTCACCCGGCACACCGTCATGGAGCCGGAGGATCGGTATTCGCGTCGGCGTGGAACGTCCCTGGCGTTGCTCGCTCGCCGGCCACCCGGCGGTCTCGGGCCCGCCCCGCCTTCGCCTATCGGGCTAGGACGGGCAAGGAAATGAATCTGCTAGGATGAAAGTTCACCAACACTGATGGGCACGACACTTCTCAAGAAAGTCTGGGATCTCCACACGGTTCGGCAGCTGCCGACGGGGCAGACGCAGCTCTTCATCGGTCTGCATCTCGTGCACGAGGTCACTTCGCCGCAGGCGTTCGACGAGCTGCGCCTCAGAGGCTGGAAAGTGGCGCGCCCTGATCGCACCTTCGCCACCGTCGATCACATCGTGCCCACCAAGGCGCGGAGTCGCCCGTTCCTCGACGTGATGGCCGAGGACATGATGGCCTCGCTGGAGCGCAACGTCCGCGACTTCGGTCTCCGGTTCGCGGGACTGGATGATGATCGCCAGGGCATCGTGCACGTCATCGGACCCGAGCTCGGACTGACGCAGCCAGGCATGACCATCGCCTGCGGCGACAGCCACACCTCGACCCACGGAGCGTTTGGTGCCGTGGCCTTCGGCATCGGCACATCGCAGGTGCGCGACGTGCTTGCCTCGCAGTGCCTGGCGCTCGAGCCGCTCAAGGTACGCCGCATCCGCGTGACCGGTGCGCTGCCGAAAGGGGTCTACGCCAAGGACGTAATCCTCGCGATCATTCAGCGACTTGGTGTCCAGGGCGGCAACGGATACGCGTACGAGTACGCCGGCGAGGCCGTCGAGCGCATGTCGATGGACGAGCGCATGACGATCTGCAACATGTCGATCGAAGGTGGCGCGCGCGTCGGATACGTGAACCCGGATGACACGACCTTCGAGTACATGAAAGGCCGACCGTTTGCCCCCGAAGGCGACGCCTTCGGCCGCGCTCGCGCCTGGTGGAAATCGATCGCATCGGACGCCGATGCGGTCTACGACGATGATGTCGAGATCAAGGCGGGCGAATTGACCCCGATCGTCACCTGGGGCGTCAACCCGGGTCAGTCGATTGGCGTTCACGATCGCGTGCCCGCGCCCGCCGACGCCAGGGACCCGAAGGCGATTGCCGACGCTTTGAGTTACATGGGCCTCACCGCTGGACAACCGATCGAGGGGATGAAGGTCGACGTCGCCTTCATCGGATCGTGCACGAATGCACGTCTCTCGGATCTCCGCGAAGCCGCCCGGATCGTCAAAGGGAAGCACGTCGCCAAGCACGTCAAGGCGCTGGTCGTGCCCGGGTCGGTCGGCATCGCCAGGGCGGCAGAACGGGAAGGCCTGGACGAGGTGTTCAAGGCCGCAGGGTTCGAATGGCGGAACGCTGGTTGTTCCATGTGCCTAGGCATGAATCCTGACAAGCTCGAGGGCGATCAGGTCTGTGCGGCCTCGTCGAATCGCAACTTCAAGGGGCGGCAGGGAAGTCCCACGGGACGGACGCTGCTCATGAGCCCGGCGATGGTTGCCGCGGCGGCCGTGGCGGGCGAAGTCATGGACGTGAGGGAGCTGGCCTGATGCAGCGCATCACGACGATTACAGGCCGTGCGATTCCGATGCGCGGCAACGACATCGATACCGATCGAATCGTCCCCGCACGGTTCCTGCGCGCGATCACGTTCGAGGGGATGGAAACACATCTCTTCGAGGACGATCGCAAGATGGGCGGGCCCGGACACAATCGCCATCCGTTCGACGTTCCTGCCTATCAGGGTGCATCGATTCTGCTGGTCAACAGCAACTTCGGATGTGGATCGTCGCGCGAGCACGCCCCGCAGGCGATTCGACGCTGGGGGATCCAGGCGATCATTGGCGAGTCATTCGCGGAGATCTTCTTTGGCAACTCCGCGATGATCGGCATGCCGTGCGTGACCGTATCGACCGCGGACATGAAGACGCTGCAGGATTTGGTCGAGAGAAATCCGCGCACCGAGCTCCGAGTCGATCTCAGTGACGGAACCTGCGAAGCGGGCGACTTTCGGTGCAGGGTGTCACTGCCGCCAAACGTCCGCGACGCGTTTGCCACAGGCGCCTGGGACACGACCGGATTGCTGCTCGATCAGTACGACGAAGTCACCGCCAGGTCCTCGCGTCTCCCGTACGTCGCGGGCTTCTAAAGGCCCCCGTCTACGCCCAATACGACACACCGAGGCACTGAGGCACTGAGAATTCCCGGTACTCTTTTCGCCTCGGTGCCTCTGTGTCTCTGTGTGTCGTGATCGGCGGAAAGCGCTACGACTTTCTCTTCTCGTCGAGCAGACTGAGAAACGCCGCCGACGCGTGCGATCGTTCTCCAGACTTCCTGTAGACGAGCCGTACCTGACGACGCAACCGGATTTCAGGCATCGCGAGTGCGACCAGCTCGCCGCGAACGATTTCCGACTCCGCACATCGTCTCGGCAAGAGCGCGACACCCATGTGCATCGCGACGGCACGCTTGATTCCTTCGAGGCTGGGCAGCGAGACGAGGATGTTGGCCGGGATGTGATGCTGTTCGAACAACCGCAGCACGCGGTCGCGGACATGCGACGGATCGTTGTGGGCGATCACGGTCTGTCGCGCGCACTCCGACAAGGTGACCTCGCGACTGTGTGCCAGCGCATGCGAAGGATGGACGAGCATGACGAGCTCGTCCTGTCCAAGCACCATCGAGCTGAGCCCGGGCTCTGCCGGTTGAAACGTGAGGACCCCGAAGTCGAGGCTGGCCTGGGCGACCTCGGCGCCGATCTGACGGGCGGGTATGCGCCGTACGTCGACGTGAACCAGGGGATGAGCCTCACGGAAGCGCGCGATCAGCGGGAGCACCGCGTGCACGGAAGCCTCGTTGGCCCCGATGAGCACACGGCCACGCCGCAGGTCACGGAGGTCCTTGACCGCGCCTTCCGCCTCTTCCGACAGCCGCAGGAGGCGCTCGGCGTAGTCGCGGAGCAGCCGGCCGGCCTCGGTCAGGGAGGCGTCCTTGGTGGCGCGGTCGAACAGCCGTTCGCCCACGCTTTCCTCGAGACGGCGGACCGCCTGGCTGACGGCAGGCTGGGTACGGTGCAGCTTCATCGCCGCCCTCGAGAAGCTGCGTTCGGCCGCGACCTTCAAAAATACGCGTAATTCGCTTAATTCCACGAGCTCTCCGGAGGGCTGGGGGCGACCCTCCAAGATAACGGATCATAATCCAAACAGAATAATTATCAGTTTGACATTATCGGGACCGGTCGCGTTTACTGGCTATGAGGGGAGAAGTCCCGATGGCAGACAACCACGTCCGTGTATTCGACACCACGCTCCGCGACGGCGAGCAGGCGCCCGGATTTTCGCTCCGGCCGGCTGAGAAGCTGCAGCTAGCGCGTCAGATCGATGCTCTCGGCGTGGACATCATCGAGGCGGGGTTCCCGATTGCGTCCCCGGCCGATGCCGAAGCCGTTCGTCAGATTGCGACTGAGATTCGTCGTCCCGTGATCGCGTGCCTGGCGCGCTGCCATCGCGCCGACCTCGAGAAAGCGGCGTGGGCGATCAAGCCGGCCGCACGCGGACGGATTCACACGTTCATTGCCACCTCGGATCTCCACCTCAAGGTGAAGCTGCGCATGTCGCGCGAGCAGTGTCTCGACGCGGCGGTCGAGTCGGTGCGCTACGCGCGCCAGCAGACCGACGATGTGCAGTTCTCGGCCGAGGATGCGACGCGAAGCGACCTCGATTTCCTCTGCACGGTCGTCGAGTCGGTGATTGCCGTCGGCGCGACGACGATCAATCTGCCTGACACGGTCGGATACACCACGCCGGACGAGACCCGCGACTTCTTCGATCGGATTCGCGCGCGCGTGCCGAACTCCGACAAGGTGATCTTCAGCACGCATTGCCACGATGACCTCGGTCTCGCCGTGGCCAACTCGCTGGCGGCCATTCAGGGTGGTGCGCGTCAGGTGGAGTGCACGGTCAATGGCATCGGCGAGCGCGCCGGTAACGCCGCGCTCGAAGAGAGCGTCATGACGCTGCACATCCGATCCGATCGGCTGCCGTTCACGACATCTGTGCAGACGAAGGAGATCTATCCCGCCAGCGAGATGCTGACGAAGCTCACGGGGCAGGGGGTGCAGGTGAACAAGGCGGTGGTGGGCCGCAACGCGTTTGCCCACGAAGCCGGAATTCACCAGGACGGCATGCTCAAGGATCGCCGGACTTACGAGATCATGCGCGCGGAGGACGTCGGCGCGCCGTGGAATCCGCTGGTCCTCGGCAAGCATTCCGGCCGCCATGCCGTGCAGCGCCGCTGCGCCGATCTCGGCGTCCAACTCGACGGCGATGAGCTCGTCGAGGTGTATCGCGGCCTGATGTCCATTGCCGACGATCGCAAGGTCCTGACGGACCAGGACATTCGAAACGTCATCGGGCGCGTGCGAGCCGATCAGCCGGTGTCACACGACGCGGTGGATCCGTTCGACACGCCCTCGGCTGCGCAGCCCGCGATCCACGAATCGGGCTACGGGCACGGGGTGTGATCGGGGAATGCTGAATGCAGAATGCAGAATTCAGAATCGAGATTGCGCAGCGACGTAGCGGCCTTCCCACTTGCGAATGAGCAGGCCGGCTGTGACCAGCTCTTCGAACACCCGCCGGCAGACATCCTTCGGTAGAGCGAACAGGCGAGCGGCCTGTTCGGGCGTCAGTGACATCCCCGGGAAGTCCAGGTACTCCGAGTGAAAGCGTCGGCGCAGGAGAGTGCGTCCGGCTGGGTCTCGTCGTTCGGTGCCGGTCCACGCCTGGGAGTGAGCCGGCATCGCATCACCAGGTGTTGTCTAGTTCCTCGTTAACCGCACGACGGGAATCTCGAGGTCGACGCGACGTCCCTCGCGAATCACGGTGATGTTGGCAGTGCTGCCGATCGCCGCGTCAGAAACCAGACGAGACAGGTGTCCCGGATCCTCAACTGTCGTACCGTTGAAGGCCACCACCACGTCGCCAGGACGCATGCCGTTCTGATACGCGGGAGAGTTGCGATACATCCGGTATGCGAGCGCGCCACGGGTATCGGGTGTCTTCAGTTCCTCGGCCATGCGCGTGGACAGTGGAGCGTACTGATCTGGTCCGATCGTGCCGCGGCGAACTTCCTGATACTGCTGCAGGTCGTTGACGACGCGCCGCGCGAGGTTGCTCGAGACGGCAAAGCCGATGCCCTGGTAGCCGCCGCTCTGGCTGAAGATGACGGTGTTGATGCCGATCAGTTCGCCGCGCGCGTTGACGAGCGCGCCACCGGAGTTGCCTGGGTTGATCGCGGCGTCGGTCTGAATGAAGTCCTCGTAGCTCGATACTCCGAGGTTCGTCCTGCCCACCGCTGAGACGATGCCGAGCGTGACGGTCTGGCTCAGTTGGTACGGGTTACCGACCGCGAGCACCCACTCGGCGACTTTCAGCTTCGACGAGTCGCCCCACGGAATGGTCGGCAGCTTGTTCGCGGGAATCTTCAGGACCGCGAGATCGGTTGCCGGGTCGACGCCGATGACATCGGCGCGCAGCTCGCGCTTGTCGGCGAGCGCAACGGTCACGTCGAGCTGCTCGATGGTGACGCGACGTGTCTCGCCGGTCACGACGTGGTTGTTGGTCAGGATGTATCCGTCGGTGCTGACGATGACGCCGGAACCAAGACTGTTCTCGACACCGCGGCGTGGACCGAAGAATGCGTCTGGGTCGCCGAAGATCGATCCGAAGAACGGGTCGACTGGCACCTGCCGGCGCACGACCTGCTGCGAGGAGATGTTGACGACGGCCGGGATGATGCGCTCGGCAACGCGACTGAAGTCGGTCAGCGTGGCTGCCGGAGACGAGACGGGCACCGGAGCCGTCACAGTCGGCCGCCCCTGCGTTGCCGGAGCCTGAGCGCCAGCTTCCGTCACTTCACGAACCCGGCTGGCCAGCAGCAGGCCGGCCACGAAGCTGACGAGCAGAAGGACGATGGCGAGGAAGCCGCGAGTCATCGGCAATCAGCTGATCTGAATCCGCCGCGCGGCAGTGTCGTTTGCCTTGGGGCACGTGACGGTCAGCACCCCATCGCGCAGGTCCGCCGTGATCCGCTCGGCATCGATCGGGACTGGCAATTGAAACGTGCGACTGAAACTGCCGTGGCCGCGCTCGATGCGATGAAACTGCTCGCAGGGTGACTCCCGTTCGCGGCGAACTCCGGAGATCGTCAGTCGCCCCTCGTGGTGCTGCAGCTGCACGTCATCCTGGGTGAGTCCCGGGAGCTCCACCGTGATCAAGAAGCGATCGTGCGTCTCGAAGACGTCGACCGGCGGCGTCCATCCTGACGGGCCAGTCGCCAGCCGGTTCAACCGTTGCGACGTGGCGAGCAAATCCTGAAGCGGATCCCAGCGTACGAATGCCACGACGGGATCGTACCACCGTCAACTGTATACCCTCAAATCCTGTCGCCAGACGCCAGCGGCCCGCTGCCTGCCGCGCTAAAGCCCGTGGCTCGGCGCCCCGGTTCGAGCGACAGGCTGTGCTACGATCGATAGGTTCTACAGACGGTGCTTATGGCTTCTATACAAGCGACACGATTGAAGAAGGGCATGCTGGTCAAGATGGAGCAGGACCTGTTCCGGGTTCTCGAGCTCCAGCACGTCACCCCGGGTAACCTGCGCGGGTTCGTTCGCGTCAAGCTGCGGAACATCCGCAACGGCTCGCTCTCGGACCAGAAGCTGCGATCGGAAGACTCGGTCGAGCGCGCCACCCTGGACGAGCGCCAGATGCAGTACTTGTATCAGGACGGCGAGGACTACTACTTCATGGACACGGCCACCTTCGACCAGATTCACATCTCGAGTGAAGCGCTGGGCGAGTCGGTGAACTACCTGAAAGCTGAGATGACGATCTCGGTTGAGTTCTACGGGACTGAGCCGGTCGGTATCGAGCTGCCGCAGACCGTGGACCTGAAGGTGACCGACACCGTTCCGGGAATCAAAGGGGCGACGGCCAGCGCGCAGGTCAAGCCGGCCACGCTCGAGACCGGGCTCGTCGTGCAGGTTCCACCGTTTGTGAACGAGGGTGACTTGATTCGCGTCAGCACTGATACCGGGGAGTACTTGTCGCGGGCGTGAATCTGGAGCTTCGGGAAATCTTTGATTTGATGATCTTCGATTGTTGATTCGTTTGTGGATTGTTGAGTTGCGATTGATGATTTATCGTTGATCGGGCTGCTGTTGATTGCGCCGCCAAATCATCAATCAAGCATCGACAATCACACAAGCCATCGACAATCACAGATCGCGAAATCACCAATGGATGTCGTCCGTCAGCCCAACCAGGGCTGGATCGAAGTCATCGTCGGCAGCATGTTCAGCGGGAAGAGCGAGGAGCTCATTCGCCGGCTGCGCCGCGCCAGAATCGCGCGACAGCGAGTCCAGGTGTTCAAGCCGCGTATCGACACACGCTACGCGACCGAAGACATCGTGTCGCACGGTGAGATGCGGATGGAGTCGACGGTCGTCGACGATTCCCGGCAGCTGCTCGACCAGATCGCGTCGGATACCGAGGTCGTCGGCATCGACGAAGGGCAGTTCTTCGATGCGGGCCTGCCTGCTGTCTGCACTACGCTGGCCGACCGTGGAGTCCGGGTGATCATCGCGGGGCTCGACCAGGATTACCTCGGGAAGCCGTTCGAGCCGATGCCGCAGCTGCTGGCGGTTGCCGAATACATCACCAAGACTCACGCGATCTGCATGGTCTGCGGCAACCCTGCCAATCATACGCAGCGGCTCGTCGCCAGCGGGGACCGCGTGCTCGTTGGCGCGGCCGGACTCTACGAAGCGCGCTGCCGTCGCTGCTTCGATCCAGACCTCTCTCGTTCAACCGCCGCTTCCGAACTGAACGGTCCCATCATCACCCCGAAAGAGACGCGGGCGTAATTCGCAGTTGACTCGAGTGGCCCGGTTGATTAACAACCGGAGCAATGAGTCCTGAAGAGTGGATCGCCTGGCTCACGCCCCGGCTGCTTTTGCTGTTCGGCTTGGGGTTTCTCGTGGCCAACATCAAGCTCGGGGCATCGCTCTGGGCCTATCGGCGGCGGATGCGATCGGCCCTGCTCGTCTGGGCCGCCGAGAAGCCCAAGTACTACGGTTTCAGCCTGGCGCTGGGTGTGATCCTGGGTCTGCTGCTGATGATCGAGGCGTTCGTCCTCCAGCGGTCGCCGCGCTCCATCTTCGGCGAGGCGATGATGTTCCTGTACTACGGCTATGCCTTTCCATTGAGCACCCGTATCCGGCGGGGCTTTTACGGCGACGGCGTGTGGTCCGACAGCGGCTTCATGAAGTGGTCGGAGATTTCCGCCGTCTCGTGGAAAGAGGAGCCGGCCGTCACGCTCGTGCTCATCTCGCACGTCCAAAGCATCGCCCGCCGGCTCGAGGTGCCCGGACACCTCTACGGGCAGGCCCGGCGGCTCCTGCGGGACCGGGTCCAGACGCATGACATCCACATTGCGGGGGCCGGGCTCGACCTTGGGGCCAGGGACGAGCGCGACTCAATTTGAACTGGTCCAGAGGCGAAGCCTTGACCAGTTCGCGCCGTTTTGCTTTGCCGCAATTCGTGCGGGGGACCGTTGTGCGGTTGTCGCCACGAGGACGAATTCGCGTGCGAGGCGGCACAACGGTCTGGTCGGCAGGCCCATTTGAACCGATAATGTCCGGACATATGTCTCCGAGACCGACATGGAAGGGCTACCTCAAAGTCAGCCTCGTCACCATCCCCGTGAAGGTGTTTCCCGCGACCGAGTCGGCTGCGGCGCTCTCCTTCAACCAGCTCCACGCCGAGTGCCAGACGCGGATTCAGCAGAAGCGCTGGTGCCCGCACTGCGAGCGCGAGGTCGCGAACACAGAACTCGCCAAGGGCTACGAGTTCGAGAAGGGACGCTACGTCGTCGTCGCCGAAGAAGACATCGAGAAGGTGCGCGTGGAATCGACGCGCGTCATCGACCTCGCTCAGTTCACCGAGGACACGTCGATCGACCCGATCTATGTGGACCGTGCGTACTACCTGGCGCCAGACGGCCCGATGGCGGCGTCCGCATTCGCCGTGATGCGCGAGGGCATGGCCGGCAAGGCCGGCATCGGTAAGGTGGCACTCTACGGTCGCGAGTACCTCGTGGCCGTCAGGCCGCAGAAGAAGGGGCTCGTGATGTACACGCTGCATCACGACGCCGAGATTCGGAGCATCGATCAGATCGACGAACTCAGCTCGCTGCCGGCGAAGGTCAAGCCGGAAGAGATGAAGCTTGCCAAGCAGGTGATCTCCTCGTTCGAGAGCGAGTTGAACCTCAAGGACTACAAGGACGAGTACAAGGAAGGCCTGCGCAAGATCATCGAGGCCAAGATCGCTGGCGAAGAGATCGTCGCACCGGAGATCCAGGAGCCGCCGAAGGTGGTGGATCTGATGGAAGCGCTGCGGCGCAGTCTCGACTCGGTGAGCAGCGACAAGAAGAAACCTGCCAAGGCTGATATCGCCAAGCCGGTTGCAAAGGCGAAGGCGGCGAACGGCAAGAAGCGCAAGGCCAGCTAACTGCAGTTCAGGGTTCAGGGGTTTACGAAGCGGGCGAAGTCCACTGGATCGAAGCGACCAAAGCCCTCGGCGATCTGGCCGGGCGCAGAGGCTGAAGCTTCGCGGAGCTGCGTGTGGATCTTCTCGTCGCTCGAAATGGGCCCTTGGTCAATCAGGTCGTAGATTCTCAACTTGAAGGCGTAAGCCGCCTGCCACGCGCGAAGTTCCCGAAAGTGTTTGGCCCTGAACACGAACCTTGAACCGTGAACCCTGAACCGTGAACCGCAGTCAGTCAGGTCCCCAGTCGCTGCCGTTCCGACAGGATCAAGTTGTATTCAACCGTTCGCTTCCATACCCGATTGGACATCTCGGTCAGCTGCACGGCTTTCACGCCGTAGTAGACGAGCCACGCGCCGAACAGACCGATGAAGAGGTACTGCAGTGCCGCGACGGTTCGCTCTCCCAGTCCAAGGCTCAGCGCGCTGAGGGCGAGGTATACGACGACGCCGGTTGCGGCGAGGAGTGGACCAGTGACCGTCCGCACGCCCCAGGACGCGACGCGCGACTGCTTTTCCATGAGCGACGCGATCGCCTGAAGTCGCTCGATTCCGGCCCTGACGCGCACGACGTCGGTTCCGGTCAGCACATCTCGCAGGGCAACCTGCGCTCGACAGGCCGAGGCGACCCGGCGATCCCCGCGCCACCACGACGCACGTGACACCCGAGTTCGATAGTCAGCGAAGCGCTGCTTCAGCATCGCCATCAGGCGAGCCTGTGATTCGGGCGAGAACTCACCCCAGGTCGACACGGCGTCGACCTCGACGCTGGAACTGGCGGGGGTGAACACCAGTTCGTGAATGTCGCCGGATGAGGCATCCTGAACATACGCCGCGAGGTGAGGCGCCACTCCCTCGTGGAGCAGGGCTTCATGATCGAGACAGGGAAGGATCGGAACGGACGGGAGTGGGTCGACAGTGATCCGGTAGAGCTTCACGGCGAGTACCGATCCAAACGTCCTCAGTTCGCGCAGGATCCTCGCAGGCTCAGCCGGATCGGCGCCGTGCTCCATCTCGATGCGATCTACCTGAACAGCTCCCACACGCCTAGTCCGGAGGCTGTGGGATCGCGCAACCAGTCCGGCGGCGTGAGCCACACGAACGCCAGGATCGCGATCACCCACAGGTCGTAGGGCACGCTGGCGCGCTCATCGCGCCAGAAGAACGCGCGCCAGAACACGCTCGACACGAAGTTCGAGCCGGTGGGCATCGGCTTGTCGTTGAGGGCCAGATACGTGTAGTGGATCCGGTTGGCGACAGTGACGATCGACAGAATCAGGATCACCCACATGACGGCCGCCATCCGATTGGTGAATGCGCCAATCATGAAGAGGACGATGCGCTCGGGGCGCTCCATGAAGCCGACCTTGCATTTGTCGAGGAGCGATTCGGCGCGGGCGCGTGCGTAGCTCGTCATGATCGAGAACATCATGGCGAGCGCGGTCACCATCACGTAGTCGGTGCGGCGCACCGTGGCGTACAGATAGATGAGGCCGAGGAAGAGCGCGATGTCGGAGAAGCGATCGAGCGTGGAATCCCAGAAGGCGCCAAAGCGCGAGACGGTGTTGGTGATGTGCGCCACCTTGCCATCGATGAAATCGAAGATGTTGGCGACGATCATGATCAGACCGGCCAGTAGAAAGTGGTCGCGACCGAGGGCCCAGGCCGCCCCGACATTGATCAGGACACCGATGAGCGTCAGAACATTTGGGTGAATGCCGAGTGCCACGCTGGCGCTGATGATGGCGCGCAGCGGGAACATGAAGACAGTGCCGATGAAGCCGGTAACGGTCATTCCTGAGTGGCAGCCGGTAAGTATCGCCCTCGATGAAGGAGCATAGTTATCGTTCCTTGGTACAATTAAGGGTTCTTCAACCTCTCGCGAACTCGTCATGGTAGCCCATGCCCGTTCATGACCTCAAGGATCAGCTGGCGCGCCTTCCCGAGCAGCCGGGGGTGTATCTGTGGGTCAACGCCGCCGGTGAGACGATCTACGTTGGAAAAGCACGCTCGCTGCGCGACCGCGTGCGGAGTTACCTGGGTGCGTACGGCCTCAGCCCGCGCCATGATGCGCTGCTCGATGAGATCGCTCGTGTCGAGGTCATCGTCACGGACTCCGTCATGGAGGCGCTGGTCCTCGAGACCAATCTGATCAAGCGGCGTTCACCGCGCTACAACATCCTGCTGCGGGACGACAAGAACTACCCGTACCTCCGGCTGACGACCAGCGAAGCCTTTCCGCGCATTCTCATCGCACGCAGCGTCGAGAAGTCAGGTGACGTGTATGCCGGGCCGTTTCTGCCGGCGAAGCTGGCGCGGCGAACGATGGCGCTGTCGCATCGGGTGTTTGGCATCCGCTCGTGCAACGAAGTGATCACCGGCATGCGGGGTCGCCCGTGCCTCGAGTACGACATCAAACGCTGCCTCGCGCCGTGTGTGGCCGAGATCTGCACCGAAGAGCAGTACGGCGTCGCAGTGGCCAACACCCGGCTCCTGCTCGAGGGCAAGAACGACGAGCTCATCGAGCGCTTACGCGACGGAATGCAGGCGGCAGCCGACCATGAACGGTTCGAGCAGGCGGCACAGCTGCGCGATGCGCTCCGCACGGTGCAGACACTGCGCGATCGACAGCAGAAGGTGGCCAGTGCAGGGTTTGGCGATCGAGACGTGTTCGGGTTGAAGCTCGGGCCAAGCGGCGGGCTCATCCAGGTGTTCCAGGTGCGCGGCGGCCGGGTGATCGAGCGGGTGGAGCTGGGCACGGACCCTGGCGCTGTCGTGGGCGCGGACGCCGACGTCCTGCATGCCGCCCTGATGCAGTTCTACGAGCTTCGCGTGCCCGCCGCGGAGATCAATCTGCCGGCGTCGATCGAGGACGTCGAGGCGATGGAGGAATGGCTGACAACGCGCGCCGGCCGGCGCGTCAAGATTCTGATCCCGCAGCGGGGTGACAAGCGCGCCCTCGTCGAGCTCGCAACCCGGAACGCGGAGCTGGCCTACCGGACGCGATTCAACGAGACCACGGCCGCGCACTTCGATGCGCTCGAGACGCTGCGCAGCCGGCTCAACCTTCCAGCGATCCCGCGCCGTATCGACTGCTTCGACATCTCCACCATCCAGGGCAGCGAGACGGTGGCCTCCATGGTCGTCTGCGAAGACGGCCGGATGAAGAAGAGCGAGTATCGAAAGTTTCGCGTGCGCGGGCTGCGCTCTGCCGGCCCGCTGTTGCCTGCAGCAGATTACCGTTCCGCGCCTGTCGACTCTCGTGTCCCGGATGATTTCGCGGCGATGAGAGAGGTCGTGCTGCGGCGATATCGCGCCGTGCTCGAGTCCGGCGGACCGTTTCCCGATCTGATTCTCATCGACGGTGGGAAGGGGCAGCTGTCAGTGGCGTACGAGGCGCTCGAGGAAATCGGGCTCGCCAATCTCGTGGCGATCGGCATCGCCAAGAAAGAAGAGTTGCTCTTCACGCGCGATCAGGCAGAGCCGATCGTGTTGGCTGAGCACGACCCTGCGCTCCTCCTGCTGCAGCGTATTCGCGACGAGGCCCACCGCTTTGCCGTGACGTTTCACCGGAAGGCCCGCTCGATGCGCGATCTGCGATCAGAGCTCGATGGGATTCCCGGCGTCGGTCCCCGCCGGCGGCGAGCGCTGCTCACGACGTTCGGCAGCCTGGCCGGCGTGCGTCGTGCAACGCGAGAGGAGCTGGAGACCGTGGTCGGCGCGGCCGCTGCGAGAGCCGTCATCGACTACTTCGCCCAGACGAGTCGATAGACGAACACTCGCGGTTCTGTTGTTCGCGAGTCAGTTCTTTCGGAACTTGTCGGCCTCCCAGTACGGGCACTGATCGCACGCCGTTTCCGACAGCCGGCGCCGTTCACCTGTTCGCACGCACACCCAGAGAGTCTCCGGCTGAATGCTCTCTTCGACGCCCGCGAACCGGAACCCGGGACGACTCCATTTGCACTCCCACGCCGTTTGCTTGATGGCGATTGCTGTCCTGGCCATGACGCCCTCCTGCTTCGGTGCACTCGAGTCGTGCAAGGGTTCAGCCACGGTGCGGTGACGGAGTTGTGTCGCGCGATTGGCGTCGCGTCGCCCAGCCGATCGGTTGCGCCGGCAAAATTCCCCGCGCCGGGGAAAAAGCCCGCAGGGCGCAGGCACGGCCCGACGCTCTTGCGAAATTGACAATGAAACGAGGCTTCTTTCTTCTTTGCGAGTGGCCGGCGCCTTGCAGTTCCCCCTGATCGACGAGGAGACCATGCCCCAGGCAACCTTGCTGATCGTCGATGATGAGGAACTCGTTCGCTGGTCTCTGCGGGAGCGCTTCCTGCGGGACGGCTACACCGTGCTCGAGTCGAGCACTGTTGCCGGGGCCATCGATCAGATCACGCCTGCTGTCGATCTGGTTCTGCTGGACCATCGGCTGCCTGACGGCGACGGCCTGACGCTGCTGCGCCAGATCAAGGAGCTGTCACCGGACACGGTCGTCATCCTGATGACCGCGTTCTCGACCGTCGAGAACGCCGTTGCTGCAATAAAGCAAGGGGCGTATCACTACCTGAACAAGCCGTTCAATCTCGACGACGTCTCGGCGATCGTGGAGAAGGCACTGGAGACCAGCCGTCTGCGTCGAGAAGTCCGGTTGCTGCGCGGAACTCAGAGGGGTGAGCATACCTTCGACGCGATCATCGGCGCCTCACCGGCAATGATGGCGGCCAAGTCGCTGCTCGAACGGATTGCGGCGAGCCCGGCGACCACGGTTCTGCTCACCGGCGAAACCGGTACGGGCAAGGACCTCGCTGCCAAAGCGATTCACTACAACAGCGACCGGGCTGCGAAACCGTTCGTCAACATTACCTGCTCGGCGCTTCCTGAACAGCTCCTCGAAAGCGAGCTGTTCGGTCACGAGCGCGGTGCGTTTACCGATGCCAGGCAGCAGAAACGGGGCCTGCTCGAGACGGCCGATGGCGGCACCGTGTTTCTCGATGAGATCGGCGAGATGACACCGGGTCTTCAGGCCAAGCTTCTTCGCTTTCTGGAAGAGCGCACCTTCAAGCGTGTCGGAGGGCTCAACGATATCCGCGTGGACGTCCGCGTCATCGCGGCAACGAATCGCGATCTCGAGGACGAGGTCAAAGCCGGGAAGTTTCGCGACGATCTCTTCTATCGCCTGCAGGTGATGCCGGTGCGTTTACCGGCTCTGCGCGAGCGGGTCGAGGATATACGGCTGCTCGTTGCGCACTACATCGATCGCTACAACCGTGAATTCCGGAAACGAGTTCGAGGTCTGCAGCCGCCCGCGCAGGCGTTGCTGGATCAGTACGGCTGGCCTGGCAACGTGCGCGAACTCCGCAACGCCATCGAGCGCGCGATGCTGCTGGCCGACCACGGGCTTCTTGGTCCCGAGGAGTTTGCCACGTTATCTCGCGGCGCCACGTCGACGCCGTTCCGCCTGCCCGCCGAGGGCATCAACCTCGAGGCCGTCGAACGGCAACTCCTCGTGCAAGCGCTGGAGCGGACTGGTGGCAACCAGACGCACGCAGGCCACCTGCTTGGCATCAATCGGGACCAGGTTCGCTACCGGATCGAGAAGTTCGGCCTGGTCAGGCCGAATCACGATGCCGGGGTTGTTGCCGCGTCCGCAGCAGCGGGAGGATAGCCATGACCGACACATCTCTTGCGTCCCCGACTGAACTGCAGTTTCGAATCTGGGGTGAGTTCCACACGATGCCGGGCCTGCGCGTGACACAGGACCAGTTGTGCCGTCTGATGGGTGGCGCCCGGGCTGACGTCGTCGAGGCTGTACGAGGGCTGGTTGACGCTGGTGTCCTTCGTCAGGTCGGGCCCTACTACGTACGAGCTGACATCGACCGCTACACGGCCTGAGTTGCGCCCGGCTCGCGCCCGGGGCCAATGGGCCGAATCGGAAGCCTCAGCGTCGCGACGGTTCCGCCGACCTCCGGCCACTCGAGGTCGAGCGAGCCACCGTGCAGTTCGGCCGTGCGTTTGGCGATCGGGAGTCCCAGGCCGCCGCCACGCGCCTTCGTGGTGAAGAACGGCTCGAAGAGCTTATGGCGGATCTCGACCGGAATCCCGGGGCCGTTGTCACGAACCTCGATGATCGCGACCCCGTCGGCCGTCGCGAGCCTCAACCCAATCGTTCCTCGTCCGGCCATCGCCTGTGCCGCGTTCAGCACCAGGTTCAACACCGTCGCTCGAAGCATCTCGTTGTCGACCGATGCGGACACGTTATCGCCATCGACCGTGATGTCGATCGATTGACCTGCCGGGTCGCGCCGGACAACGGCGACGGCGTCGCTCAGAAGCGGTTGGAGATCGACCTGACTGAAGCGGGGAGGTCGCGGCCTCGCATAGAGCATCAGGTCGTTGATCAACTCACTGAGCGAATCGATACGTCCGACGATGTCGCGCATGACTGGCAGCTCTGTGTCGCCAGGCGCGCGTCGCGAGATCAGAACCTGAACAGCGCCCTTGATGCCGGCGAGCGGATTGCGCACCTCATGGGCGACGACCGCCGCCATCTCGCCGACCTGGGCCAGCGCGGCCTGATGAGCGAGTTTCTCCTCCGCCTGCTTACGCGCCGTGATGTCTGAGCGAATCGCGATGTATTGATACGGCTTCCCGCGATCATTCAGGAACGGGACGATGGTCGTGTCGACCCAGTAGATATGCCCGTCTTTCGCCCGGTTACGGAGCTCGCCGTGCCAGACGTGTCCCGCTGCGATCGTTCGCCACAACTCCTTGATGAACTCCTGGGAGTGGTAGCCCGAATTGACGATGCGGTGATCCTGGCCGAGGAGTTCCTCTCGTGAGTAGCCCGAGATGCGACAGAACGTGTCGTTGACGTAGTTGATACGGCCGTTGACGTCAGTGATCGCGACGATCGCGGCATGGTCCAGCGCGCGCTTGAAATCCGCGAGCTGACCGCGAGTGGCGTCCTCGTCGTGTTGCGAGTGCATAGATAACATGCCCACCCAGCCATGAGCCGAGTGAGAGGAGACACAGATGATGGTAGCGAGGCCGAGACGGGACGTGCAACACGAATCGGCCCGCAGCCTCGCTATACTGGCTACGTGTCTGCGGCAACGGTCCTGATCGTTGACGATGAAGCGCTTTTGAGGTGGTCGCTGCGCGAGCGTCTGGCCCAGGAGGGATATTCGATTCTGGAGGCTGGAACCGCGTCGGAAGCGCTGTCGCAGGCGTCAGCAGGCGTCGATTTGATCCTGCTCGACTTCAAGCTGCCGGACGGTGACGGGCTGACGATCCTGCGCCAGGTCAAGGCGCAGACACCCGATACGCTCGTGATCCTGATGACCGCCTTTTCGACGGTCGAGAACGCCGTCGAGGCGATGAGGCTCGGCGCGTATCACTACGTCAACAAGCCGTTCAATATCGAAGAAGTCGTGCTGCTCGTGGAGAAGGCGCTCGAGACGAGCACCCTGCGCCGTGAGGTCCGTGCCCTGCGCAGCACTCAGGGGCGCGACTACAGCGTTGACGCCATCATCGGCGCCTCGCCCGCGATGGTGTCGATCAAGAAGCTGATTGCGCGGGTCGCTTCGAGCCCGGCGTCAACCGTCCTGCTGACGGGGGAGACCGGGACCGGAAAGGACCTGGCGGCCAAGGCGATTCACTACAACAGCGATCGCGCGTCGCGCGCGTTCGTCAACATTACGTGCTCGGCGCTGCCGGAGCAGTTGCTCGAGAGCGAACTGTTCGGTCACGAGCGCGGCGCCTTTACGGATGCGAGGCAACAGAAGAGAGGTTTGTTCGAGACCGCCGATGGCGGGACTATCTTCCTCGACGAGATCGGTGAGATGACGCCGGGGCTGCAGGCGAAGCTGCTGCGCTTCCTGGAAGAGAAGACATTCAAGCGGGTCGGCGGACTCACGGACGTGCGCGTCGATGTGCGCGTCGTGGCCGCAACGAATCGAGACCTCGACAAAGAGGTCAAAGCCGGGAAGTTTCGCGAGGACCTGTTCTACCGGCTGCAGGTCATGCCGATTACGCTTCCGCCGCTGCGCGAGCGGAAGGGCGACGTCGTGCTGCTCGCCAACTTCTACATTGATCAGTTCAACCACGAGTTTCGAAAGAAGATTCGCGGCCTGTCGCCGGGAGCGGTGTCGCTTCTCGAGCAGTACCAGTGGCCGGGCAACGTGAGAGAGCTGCGAAACGCCATCGAGCGCGCGATGCTGCTCGTCGATCGCAACACGCTCGAGCCGGAGGACTTCACGCTGACCCGCACGGTTTCTCCCGTTGAATTCGTGCTGCCGCCCGAGGGCGTCAACCTCGAGGACGTCGAACGTCAGCTTCTCGTCCAGGCCCTCGAGCGCTCGGGCGGCAATCAGACGCATGCCGCCCAACTGCTCGGTATGAACCGGGACCAGGTCCGCTACCGCATCGAGAAGTTCGGCCTCGCCAAGGCCTGAATCGCCTGTCAGGCTCCGGCCGCGACAGTTGTCATGGCGTCGACAACTGCCTGCGGCGCACCGGTCTCTCGAATGGTGAGCACCGATCGTGCCGAACGAAAGAAGCCGTAGGGTGCGGTCGTGGCCGCGATGCGTGCGCGGCAGATGCGAAGGAGTTCGCTGCAACGCGAAGTCTTTCGCGGCCATGTCGGGTCCCGGCGCGGCGGACCGTTCCGGTGTGGTACGCTGGCTCGGCTTGCCAAACATCGATCCCGTTCAAGTTCTATTTCTGTTTGCGATTCTGCTGATCTCGTTGTCGGTCCATGAGGCCGCCCACGCCTGGTCGGCCGACCGCCTTGGTGACGACACGGCCCGACTGCTTGGTCGTGTGTCCATCAATCCGATCGTCCATGTCGATCTCCTTGGCACGATCGTGCTGCCGCTCATCGCGATGTTTTCGGGTCTTCCGATCATCGGTTGGGCCAAACCAGTGCCGGTCAACCCTCGGAATCTTGGCGGGGGGTGGAGACAGAAGTACATGTTGATCGCGGCCGCCGGTCCTGCCAGCAATCTCCTGATCGCGATTCTCGGCGCGGTCATCTTCCGTCTGTCAGGCGGGTTCGAGAGCGGGGCCATCGGTGATCGATACTCGCTGGTATCGGTCATGGGCCGTGCCGTGGACCTGAATGTCCTGCTCGCCGTCTTCAACATGTTGCCCGTGCCGCCGCTCGACGGCGGTAACGTGCTGGCTGGTCTGTTGCAAGGACCGGTTGCCGACGCGTACGACAAACTGCGTCCGTACGGGTTCATCATCCTGTACGTGTTGCTGCTGTCTGGTGCGTTCGCGACACTGGTGTATCCCATCTCCGACCGCATCGTGGGCTGGCTCTTGTAGCCCAAACCGACAACGAGAAGCGAGACACGTGAACAGCCCCCAGAAACCTCGTGTGGTGTCGGGCATGCGCCCGACCGGCAAACTTCATCTTGGTCACCTCGTCGGCGCGCTCCGCAATTGGGCACCGCTACAGGAGAAGTACGACTGCTTCTACTTCGTGGCCGACTGGCACGCACTGACCAGCGACTACGCCAACACCGCGTCGATTACGACGCACGCCATCGACAACGTTGCCGACTGGATTGCCGCCGGAGTGGACCCGGAGCGGAGCACGCTGTTCATCCAGTCGCTCGTGCCCGAACACGCCGAGCTGGCGCTGCTGCTGTCGATGGTCGTTCCGATTCCGTGGCTCGAGCGCGTCCCGACCTACAAAGAGCAGCAGGAACAGCTGACGGACAAGGACCTGTCGACGCTGGGGTTCCTCGGGTATCCGCTGCTCCAGACTGCCGACATCGCGCTCTACGACGGCCGATTCGTTCCGGTGGGCGAGGACCAGGTGGCGCACCTCGAGCTCTCACGCGAAGCCATCCGGCGCTTTCACCAGTTCTACGGGGAAGTCCTGGTCGAAGCGCAGCCGCTGCTCACGCCAATCCCGCGACTGCCTGGGTTGGACAACCGAAAGATGAGCAAGAGCTACGGCAACACCATCGACCTGACCGACGAAGCGGATACGGTGGCGAAGAAGGTGCGTCAGATGTACACGGATCCGAAACGGATTCGCGCGGACATCCCCGGAACCGTCGAAGGCAATCCGGTCTTCATGTACCATGATGCGTTCAACACGAACATCGCAGAGGTTGACGACCTGCAAGCGCGCTACCGCGCCGGCAAGGTTGGTGACGTCGAGGTCAAGACGAAGCTCGCCGCGGCGTTGAACGCCACACTCGAGCCAATTCGGGCACGGCGTCGCGACGTGCTGGCGCGACCCGGTCACATCCGCGAAGTCCTCGTCGAGGGATCTCGTAAAGCGCGGGTGATCGCGCAGGCGACCATGGAGCGCGTCAGGGACGCCATGAAGCTGAGATATTAGGAAGTGACCGAGCACATCGATTTCGAGTCGTCTCCCGACGCCTACCAGGTCAAGCTCGATGCCTTCGAGGGGCCGCTCGACCTGCTGCTGCACCTGATTCGCAAGAACGAACTGAACATCTACGACATCCCGATCGCGCTCATCACCGAGCAGTACCTCGGCTACATCGCGTTGATGCAGGACCTCAACCTCGACGTGGCGGGTGAGTTCCTGGTGATGGCTGCGACGCTCATACACATCAAATCGCGAACGCTGCTGCCGCGTCCCGATCCGGCGCAGGAAGACGGCACGCCGGAAGAGGACCCGCGCGAGGCGTTGGTCAGGCGGCTGCTCGAGCACCAGAAATACAAGGCGGCGGCCGAACTGCTCCACGAACGCGAGACGCTTCGCAGTGCCCAGTTCATGCGTCCGGATGAACGAGTGGCCGATGCCGCCGGCGACGAGTACGAGCCAGAGCTCGAAGTGGATCTGTTCAGCCTGCTCAGCGCGTTCAAAGGCGTCCTCGAACGGGCGAGCCGGCGGCCGATGGTCGTGCTACCGCCGTCACAGATCTCGATCGAAGATCGGATCAAGCAGGTGCTCGGCCGGTTGTCGGAGACCGAGGCGTGCGGCTTCGAGGATCTGTTCAGCGACGGCGACGGCTCGCGGCCGTTTCTCATCGTCACGTTCCTCGCGCTGCTCGAGATGATCCGGTTGAAGCTGATTCGGGTATTTCAGTCAGGCGGTGCTGGGCCGATCCGCGTTTACAAGCGCGCGCGGCCAGCAGATGCGCCGCACCCGATCGATGATCCGATTGGATCGTGAGAATTGCATATGTCGGATGAAGCACTAAACGAAGAGTCCGGAACAGCCGTGGCGGCAACGGCGGAGGTCAAGGCCGTCGTCGAAGCGTTGATCTTCGCGTCGCCCGAGCCGCTGACGCCAAAGATGCTGTTCAGGCTGCTCCGCGAGGAACCGAAAGAAGACGTGCTCGCGGCGATCGAGGCGCTGAAGGCCGACTATGAGAACCGACCCGGGCTGCAGATGGTCGAAGTGGCCGGCGGCTACCAGATCGTCACTCGGCCGGACCTGCACGAATGGGTGCGACGACTCTTTCACGAGCGCTCGTCGGCCAAGCTGACCGCTCAGGGTCTCGAGTCGCTGGCGGTTATCGCGTACAAGCAACCGATCACGGCGCTCGAGATTACCGAAATCCGTGGCGTCAATACGTCGGGCGTGCTATCGACGCTCCTCGAGCGTCATCTCATCAAGATCGTGGGCCGCAAGAACGTCGTCGGTCGCCCGTTCCTGTATGCGACGACGAAAGAGTTCCTCATCCGGTTCGGGCTGAAGGACCTCCACGACCTGCCCAAGATCGAAGACATGGCCGAGGCGCTCGGCTTCGATCCGCCCGCGGGGCTGATGGAGACGACGCCGCGGGAAGACATGCTGCCGCTCGATGAGGAGGACCTGGAAAGTTCAAAGTTGGAAGGTCAAAGTGAATAAGTAAGTTGGAAAGTCTGCAGTCGACGTGAAACTCACTTCTGACCTTTGACTTTTGAACTTTCCACGTGCAGTTTGAGAGCGCGGACTTCCTCTGGTCGGAGTTCCCTCCATTCACCGGGTTTCATCCGCCTGTCGCCGACGGCACCGATTTTCGTGCGCTTCAACTGCTGCACCGGGTGGCCAACCGCCTCGCACATGCGGCGGACCTGCCGGTTGCGCCCCTCTCGAATCGTCAGTCGCAGGACGCCGTCGCGGTCGCGACGCCCGTCGTTGAGCAGCAGCACGTCAGCGGGGAGTGTGCGCTTGCCGTCGAGAGGAATGCCGCTGCGCAGACGGTCGATGGCCTCGCGATCCGGCATGCCGGCCACACGCGCCTCGTAGGTGCGCGCCACACCGTGTCGCGGGTGCGTCAGCCGCGCAGCTAGATCGCCGTCGTTGGTCAGGAGCAGCAACCCCTCGGTGTCGTAGTCGAGCCGGCCGACTGGATACACGTACTCCCGGACGCCTTCGAGCAGATCCATGACCGTCCGTCGCCGCTGTGGATCGGAGCGCGTCGTGACAAAGCCCGTGGGCTTGTAGAGAAGGATGTAGCGCAGTCGTGCTGCGGCCCTGATGCGACGCCCATCGACGCGGATGTCGTCCTTCTGCGTGTCGGCCTTCACGCCCATCGTGAGGACGGTCTTGCCGTTGACGGTGACGCGACCGTCGGCGATCAGCTTTTCGGCAGCGCGACGCGACGCGACACCGGCCTGGGAGAGGATCTTTTGAAGGCGTGATCCAGATGGTGAGTCGTTCACTCGTCTATTCTGCCGCGTCTACGTCTTGAATACCTGTGCCCAGAGGCTGATCAACTTCCACACGTCGATATAGGTGAACCCGCGGTTGACCTCGGCGTGGGTGATGAGACCGCTGAGCAGGACGTGCACGTTGGCGCCCTTGCGCCGCAGGTCCTCGCTGAAGATCGCCGTCTCGGCTGCCGGGATGACCGTATCGTCGCTGCCATGCAGCAGGAACAACTCCGCCGAGGCAGGATGTTCGACGTACTGTGGCGACAGCGCCGGGTTGCTGGTGCCGAGTTGGCTGAGGTGCGGAGCCAGTACCGGGCCCAGTTTATCGACTGCGCGATCGTTCACGTAGGTGAGCAAGGTCCGCGACGGCTCCGGCAATTCTTTCGCCATCTCTCGTGCCGTGGCGAAGGTCGCGTTCGCCTGGTCCATGCTCACCAGCGTCAGCTGTGACGCCAGCAGAAACGTCTCGATGCCTTCGCGCAGCGCGGCGGCCTGATCGGCGGGCACGACGCGATCGGCCAGTGCATACAGAATCACGGCGACGCCATAGTCGTGCGGTGGATGCGTCTCGAGCCCGGCGACCTGCGGCGCCTCACCGGTCGTCAGATAACGCATCACGCGACCGAGATCGCCGTGTCCGCCAAAGGAGAAGACGAACGCGACCTTGTCGCGAATCGCGGGCCGGCTGGCGGCCGAGATCGACAGCCCTCCGGCAAAACTGATCCCGACGATGCCGACGCGCCCGTTCGGTGCGATGTCAGGCCGTTTCGACATCCAGGTCACGGCATCTTCGATGACATCAGTCGCTTGCGGTGTGATGCGATACGCCTGTAGATCGGGAAGCGCCATCGCCATCACTTTCACGCCTGCGCCTGCCAGATCGTCGGCGAGCGCAGTCAGGCGAGGCTCTTCGATCCCCATCGAGTGGATGCCGGGCACCAGCAGCACCGTTCGACGCGACGTGCCTTCGGGCACGTACAGGCGCGCTGCGACGTCGCCGTAGCGAGTCGTGACCTGATGACGAGGCTGAACGACGACGGCACGAGCCTGACGATTCGCAATGGCCTCGGCGCGCCCACCAAGGCTGGCCGCGCGCACGATGAATGCCGCCGCGCGTGCATATGGCGCGCCGACGTAGGCGAAGACCGCGATGGCGATCGCACACGTTGTCAGCACGACCAGGAGGCGTCGTCTTCTCATCGCCGTGCATCTTACACTGCGCCTCGGACACGCGTGCTATTCTCGGAAGACGTACGGATGAAGAGATTGATCATCGCCATCGATGGGCCGTCTGGCGCCGGCAAGGGCACGGTCTCGCGCGCGCTCGCGCAGACGCTCGGTTATCGACACATCGACACGGGTGCGATGTATCGCGCCGTTGGATGGAAGGCGAATCACGATGGCATTCGACTGGACGACGAAGCTGCCGTCGCGCGCCTGGCGCGGACAGCAGATCTAATCGTTGAGGGCGGGGTCGTGGCTATCGATGGTCACGACGTCACGAGTGCGATTCGCACGCCCGAAGCCGACAAGCTCGCGTCTACCGTCGCGCGACTGCCACAGGTTCGCGAAGTGCTCGTGGCGCGTCAACGTGAAATCGGCGAGCAGGGCGGTGTCGTGATGGAAGGGCGCGACATCGGCAGCGTCGTCTTTGCGAACGCCGACGTGAAGATCTATCTCGATGCGTCAGCGGAAGAACGCGCTCGTCGTCGCGCGCAGGATACGGCGCATGCCGGAAGCCAGGCGGGGCAGGCGGCTGTCGCGGAAGCCATCCAGGCGCGCGACCTGTCGGACCAGACGCGCGCTGCATCTCCGCTCGCCCTCGCGCCTGGTGCTGTACGCATCGACACCACCGACATGCCGATCGACGCGGTGGTCGATCGCGTCATGGCGCTCGTTAAGCGAAAGCTCTCCTGAGTTCTTGCGGTCCGGAGGGGCGAGGGTGCGAAGGTTCGACGGTCCGGTCCGGGGTCCGGATGGTCCAGGTCCGATGGTCTTGGTTCGAAGAATCAGATCGCATTTCTTGCTGTCGCGAGTTTGCTGATGCGTTGACCGATCTGCGATCGTTCTTTGTCGCTCTGGCAGTTCTTCGAGCATTCCGGAGTGGATCGGTTCGTGCTCCTTCTCGAGCATGGCCGGAGTCCAACGTTTCGAGGATTTCGACTGCTGGAAGCTGTCGAACGAATTGAAGCTCGCTCTTTACGACGTGTTGGAGCGACCGCATGTCAGAACCGACCGAGAGTTCTGTGGCGACGTGCGAGACGCTGCCAAGTCGGCGCCCTCCAATATCGCCGAAGGCTTCGGCAGGCGCTCCGACAAGGAGTTCGCGCGCTTCCTCGATATCGCCCGCGGCTCGTTGAACGAGTGTCGCAACCACATCGGCGATGCGCGAGACCGTCACTACATCGACGAGGGAGAGCGCTCAGTGTTGGATTCCCTGGCCAGTCGCGCTCTCGGTGCGGTGGCAGGTCTACAGCGTTATCTCCGCGGCGGGGGGAGAGGCAAGGACAGTGATCGAGGCCGCAAGAGGAAGGGACGCTGACGGAGACCTGTACTCTCGGACCGGACCTCCGGACCTCCGGACCTCCGGACCGGACCTTCGCACCCTCGCACCGTCGCCCCTCCGGACCGCAGCTACGTCTTTTTCTTGCCCGCCATCGCCTGCTCGCGCAGTGCCGACATGGACACCTTGCGCGCGACGAGATCGATGACGCGTTGAACGTACTTCTCGCGTGTCTCGGGTCGCTTCGCGTTGTTCACCATGTGCAGGAACGATCGCTGGGCGCTGGGCGTGTAGGTCGTCCAGTTCTTCTTCGCGTCCGGGTTCGCGTCGAACGCGCGCTTCAGCTCCGGCGGGATTGTCAGCTTGTCGACTTCCGCATATGCGCTCCAGGAGCCGGACTTCTTTGCCGCGGCGACCGCCGCCATGCCAGCCGGCGCCATCGCGCCGGCTTTCGTCAGCTTGGCAAGCCGTGCCTTGTTGGTCTCCGACCATGCGCTCTTCGGTTTGCGCGGAGTGAACCACTGCATGTGAAAGCGATTGTCGATCGACTTCATGAGGCTATCGATCCATCCGAAGCAGAGCGCTTCCTCGACCGCATCCTCATAGGAGAGCGTCGGCAGGCCTGTGTTCTTCTTCGCGTACACGAGCCATATGCCCTGCGCCGAAGCGTGATGCTTGTCGAGCCAGGCACGCCACGCCGCACGTGAACCGGGCCGGAACTTCTTCAGGTCAGCCAATCTACAAACCTTCGGTTCGATGGTGCGAAAGGACGACGGTGCGATGGACCATCGGACTGGACCCTTGCACCCTCGCACCCTCGCCCCTTCGGACCGCAAGGATCAGCGATCTTCCCAATCGTCCGACGATGCCGGGTCGAGCTCCCAGCGATGCTTGTCGCGTTCCGAGACCTTCCGTTCGCCTTTGAGCTCTTCGTTGTCTTGATACTCGATGCCCACGGCCCGCCCGATGTCGTCGACGATGTCCTGATCGGGTGTGGGGTTGTCACCACCCGGGGCTTCGTCACCGACGCTGTAGGCCGACTCCCAGTCCGCATCGACGTCACCGCCGGTCAGGGCCGGGCTCGTCTCGGTGTGTTCCTCGTACTTCTCGAGGAGTTCGCGCCGGCCCGATCGCGCAGCTGACGCTGTGCGATCCAGATCGAGCGAGGAGGGTGGCGACGGCACGCGTTCATCGTCGGAGATCGTTCGCCGTTCCCGGTTGAGTCCGGGCGCGGTGCGGACCACTGGACGAGCGACGGCCTTGGGCGCCTTCGGTGCAGTCCGCTTGGCGGGTGTGGCCGAGCTGGTTCGCGCAGTCACTTTGGCCTTCGCCTTTGCCGGTACGGCTTTCCGGGCGGCCGTCTTTTTCTTCGCGACGACGCGCGGTCGCGCGGCTGGCTTGGCTCGACGAACCACACTCTTACCCCTGGCCCGAGCGCTTGCGGTGGCCTTGGCCTTTTTCGTGGCCTTCTTGGCGGCTTTGCGCGCAATCTTCCGTGTGGCGGCGGTTTTCTTTGCCGTGGCTCGGGCGCGACTGCTGCTACGGCCCTTGGCAGCCTTCCGTTTCGAGCCTCGTACGGCCTTCCGTTTGGCCATCGCGTGGTTCCTCCTTGCCTCGCCCAAACGCCGAAGGCGCAGAGGCGGGCAACCTTGACAATTGCCGGTAAGTGACGTAAACTCTGTTGCTTATCGGCGAAGGAAGATTCTCTGCAGGGGCGTGGGCCGCGGCCCGTGGACTGTCCCACCGCGCGTGCCAACACCCTCCACGTTTTTCTCCATCGCCGTTATAGCCGCGGGGGGCCGGTCCCCGCAACCCTTTCGATGCAACTCAGGGTTGCCCTGAGGATAGTCGAAGGGCAACAGAAACCGGCGGAGAGCCCTGAGCGAGCCCCAACACACAGGACGAGCCAAGGGCATCCTACGATTGAGGAGGACGCGCACGTAATGGCGAATGTAGACAACGGGTTGGTATCGCCCGAATCCGCTGGCGGTCAGCCCGTGACGCCTGGGCGCACACGCTCAGGCAAACCGGCGGGCCCCGCTTTCAAACCAATGCACCACGATGACATGGACCCACAGGAGTTCTCGTCCATGCTCGAGGCCTACGACGACAGCTTCCGCAACATGGCGGAGGGGGAGGTCGTCAAGGGCACAGTGCTGAAAGTGACCGAGGCCGCCGTCGTCGTTGACGTCGGATATAAGTCCGAAGGTCTCATCCCGATTCACGAGTTCCTCGATGAGAACGGCAACGTGACCGTTCAAGGCGGCGACACCGTCGATGTGTTGCTGGAGAGAACCGAGGACCGTGAAGGCCACATCGTGCTCTCGCGCGAGAAGGCCGAGAAGATGAAGATCTGGGACGAAGTCGAAAAGGCTTATGCCGATCGCAAGGTCGTCATCGGTCGCGTGATCGAACGCATCAAGGGCGGTCTCGCAGTCGACATCGGCGTCCGCGCATTCCTTCCCGGATCTCAGATCGACGTGCGACCGGTACGGAATCTCGATGCGCTGAAGGGGCAGGAGCTCCGGATGCGCGTCATCAAGGTCAACAAGAAGCGCGGCAACATCGTGCTGTCGCGCAAGGCGCTCCTCGAGGAGGAGAACGCCGAGAAGAAGAAGACGACGCTCGAGACGCTTGCAGAGGGCAAGGTGCTGCGCGGCACGGTGAAGAACATCACCGACTACGGCGCGTTCATCGACCTCGGCGGCATCGACGGCCTGCTCCACATCACGGATATGTCGTGGGGCCGCGTCGGCCATCCGTCGGAGATCTTCAAGGTCAACGACGAAGTCGACGTGATCGTGCTCAAGTACGACGCGGCGACAGAGCGCGTCTCGCTCGGGCACAAGCAGCTCGTGCAGGATCCGTGGGCAACCGTTCAGGATCGCTACCCGGTCGGTGCGCGCATGAGCGGGAAGGTCGTGAGTCTGACCGACTACGGCGCCTTCGTCGAGCTCGAGCCTGGTGTCGAAGGGCTCATCCACGTCAGCGAGATGTCGTGGAGCAAGCGCGTCAAGCACCCGTCGAAGATCCTCAACGTGGGCGATTCAGTCGAGGCGATGGTGCTCGGCGTCGATCCCACGGCTCGCCGGATCTCGCTCGGTCTCAAGCAGGTCGAGAGCAACCCGTGGCACGAGCTCGGTGAGAAGTACCCAGTCGGCACGAAGATCAAGGGCAAGGTCCGCAACCTCACCGAATTCGGCGCGTTCGTCGAGGTCGAGGAGGACATCGACGGTCTGATCCACATCTCCGACATGTCGTGGAGCAAGCGCGTCAAGCATCCGTCCGAAGTGCTCAAGAAGGGCGATGTCGTCGACGCGATGGTGCTCAGCATCGACGCGGAGAACCAGCGGCTGTCGCTGGGGCTCAAGCAGCTTGCGACCGATATCTGGGACGACTTCTTCTCTCGACACAACGTCAACGACATCATCGCGGGCAAGGTGACGCGGATGACGAACTTCGGTGCTTTCGTCGAGTTGGATGAAGGTATTGAAGGGCTGATCCACGTCTCGGAGTTCGACGACTCGCACGGTGGTGAGAAGATCGATCTGCAGGTGGGCAATACCTATCAGATGAAGATCATCAAGCTCAGCCCGCAGGAGCGGAAGATCGGGCTGAGCATCCGGGCTCTGAAGAGCGACGAGTATCGCGCCGACTGGGAGGCGTACCAGGACGGCGAGGGGACCGGCACGGCAACGCTCGGGGATCACTTCAGGAACCGGTAGAACGCGACAACAGAGGGAGCTCCGGGCTGGGCGCACAGCGGTGCGCCGGCAGCCCGGCGTCCCACAGCCAAGGAGCCAAGCTTGAATACGCCTGGCGGCAGCATGACCAAAGCGGAGCTCGTGGAAGAAGTCTCGCGAGTTTCGGACCTCACCAAGAAACACTCGGAAGTCATCGTCGACACCGTATTCAAAAGCATCATCGATGCCCTGCATCGCGGGGAGAAAATCGAGTTGCGTGGCTTCGGCAGTTTCCGGCTTCGCAAGCGTGAGCCGCGAAAGGGCCGCAACCCGAAGACCGGCGACAAGGTGGACGTTCCGCCAAAGAAGGTTCCGTACTTCAAGCCGGGCAAGGAGCTGAAGGAGCTGATCAATCGCGAGGACGAATCCGGGGGATCGTCCGCCGAGGAGTCGATCGATCAGATCCCAGGCGTCGCGTCACAGGCGTAGCGGGTTGGACCACCTCTGGTCCCCCTGGCGGCTCCACTACGTGACGTCGGAGAAACCTTCGACAGGGTGCATCTTCTGCAAGCCTGACCCCGGCACGGTGTCAGAGAGCGAACGTGATCCGCTGATCGTCCATGACGGATCGCTCGCGTACGTCATCCTCAACAGGTATCCCTACAACAACGGCCACCTGATGGTCGTGCCGCGCCGGCATGCGGCGACGCTGATCGATTTGTCGATCGGCGAGCTCAACGAGGTGGCGCTGCTGACCCAGCGATCGGAAGCTGCGCTGCGCGAAGCCTACCGTCTCGAGGGCATCAACGTCGGCCTGAACCTTGGCCGTCCCGCGGGCGGAGGCATCCCCGGACATCTGCACGTGCATCTCGTGCCGCGATGGACGGGCGACACCAACTTCATGACCGTGGTTGGTGAGACGCGGGTGCTGCCGGAAGAGCTCGCGGCGAGCGCCGCTCGCCTCGCGCCGATCTTCAGAAGGCTCGCGACCACGTAGGCCGGGTCTTGCTGTTTGGGCTTGGCGGGCGCCCTGAGCGCTCGTCGAAGGGCGAAAGAGCCGGACCCGCTCTACACTGCAGGGATGGACTTCAATCTTTCTCCCGCTCAACTCGACTGGCAGCTGAGGGCACACCGCCTGGGAAAGGCACTCGCGGCGGATGCTGATGCCGGCGATATCATTCGCGCCGCCGCAGCGGCCGACGTCGTGTCCGGCTTCAGCCGCACCGTTGACTCGGACGACGTGGGCGCGCACGACGTAGTGCCCGGCTTTAGCCGGACCGTAAACGCCATCGGGACCATCGATCTGCTGGGCGCTGCGGCCGCCGTTGAAGGGCTCGCGTACGAATCGTCATCGGCGGGTGTGTTGCTGGCGCTGCATAGCGGCGTCACGGCCGGCCTCCATGGAGACAAGCGCTTCTCGGATCTCGCGCGGGGGGAAGCCGTCGGTGCGATCGCACTGTCGTCGGATGACGTGCCGGTCGAGGAAGGCGGGCGGCTCACTGGCCGTGCTGCGTGGGTGACTCCACTCACCCCTCTCGGAGTCGCGGTTCTCGGTGTGCGCAGCGGTGAAGGACTCATGGCAGCCGCGGTGCTGCTGAACGCGCCAGGTGTCGAGCAGGAGCCGGTCGACACCGCGGCCCTGGGCGGCGTGGTCTGCGGTCACCTGCGCCTCGACGGCGCGCCGTTCGTCGGCGTCGGCGCGACGATGCCCTTCATGTCGCGCGTGAGAATCCTGCTGGCTGCGGCTGGACTGGGCATGGGACGTCGCGCGCTCCATGAAGCACTTGCCGCCGCACACGGACGAACGGGACACGGTGCGGGTGGAGAACAGACGGTCCAGGGACTGCTGGCCGATGCCGCAACTGAGCTCGATGCCGCGATGCTCCTGACCTGGAAGGCCGCCGCGGCGCGCGAGCTCTCGCTGGCCGACGCGTCGATGGCCAAGCTCGCGGCAACCGAGGCGACACAACGTGCCGTCGCGCGTGCCACGCAGGTCGTCGGCGCGGAGTCATTCCGTCGCGGTCACATCATCGAGAGGCTGGCGCAGGACGTGCGGACATTGGAGCTCTTCGCGGGCAGGACCGAGGCGTTGAGAGAGGCAGTGGCGATAGAGACGTTGCCGCGCTCGTAATTCTGAATTCAGAACTCACCAATCTAGATCTTGTAAACGATCGACATCAGCACGGCGATGTCGTTAGGCTGGATGGTCGGGAGAGGCGGCTTGTTCTTGTAGGTGTCGAGCGCTTCGAACTTGAGCTGAGTACGCGTCGACATGGACGCGGCAATGCTGACGCCGATCGTAAACAGTGCGTCCTCGAAGTCCTCGGTCTTCCACAATCCCGCAAACGCCTGTGTCAGCACCGTAGACTCGGTCAGTTGGTGCTGCAGTTTCTGGCCCACCGCCAGCGCAGCCGATGTACTGGTGTCGTCGATCCCGGTGTTCTTCTCCCACACGACGCCCGCGCTGCCGTCGATTCCCAACTTGGTCTCCGGCGTATTAATCAGCTTGTAGCCAATACCGCCGGTCGGTGCGATGAGGTATTCGATTTCTTTGAACTCGTCCTTCAAATACTGGTTCTGGCCGAAGACGAAGATGCGCTCTGTGAGGCTGTACTCGTCGCGGATGTTGAGCCCGGTGCGATGTGCCGACAACTCGCCCTCGGTCTCCCCGCGCAGGAACAGCCCGTCCGACTTGACGATGTTCCTGGTCTGGGGATCGTAGGTGAGGTCGTACGCGAGGTTGACGGTGTTGGTGTCCGAGTTGCCGCTCGTGAGCGCGAGACCGGCGCTCGCCGTCACCGTCCAGATCTTGGGCTCTGGCGGTGGATCCTGGGCAAACGCGGGACCGACGGCGCACACCAACGCCAGGGCAACGACTGCTGTAGCTGTGACGCCGACTCGCACCGCTTAATCCTGGGCGACCGCGCTCAGCTTCTCCGCAGCCGATTCGAGTGGTGCCCCGGCGATGATTCGCATCATCCGTCGAAGCGGTTCGGCCGCGCCCCAGAGTAGTTGGTCGCCGACCGTGAATGCCTGCAGGTATTCACCGCCCATCGACAGCTTCTTCAACCGGCCCACCGGAACCGTGAGCGTCCCGGTGACGGCAGTGGGCGTGAGATCGCGCAGTGTGGCGCTCTTCTCGTTGGGGACGACCTTCACCCAGTCGTTGGCCTTGGCCAGCAGTTGCTCGATCTCAGCGAGTGGGACGTCCTTCTTCAGCTTCACCGTCAGCGCCTGACTGTGGCAGCGCATCGACCCGACGCGCACGCAGATGCCATCGATCGGAATCTGTCGCGACGAGCGTCCGAGGATCTTGTTGCCTTCTGCCTCTGCCTTCCATTCCTCGCGGCTCTGACCGTTGCCCAGGTCCGCGTCGATCCAGGCGAGGAGGCTGCCGGCGAGCGGGAAGCCGAAGTTGTCGACGGGGAAGTCGCGCCCGCGCTGCGTCGCGATCAGCTCCCGGTCGATGTCCAGGATCGATGAGGCGGGATCGGCGAGCAGATCGGCGACCGAGGCGTGGGCGAGCCCCATCTGAGAAACCAGCTCGCGCATATGTTTCGCGCCTCCGCCCGAGGCGGCCTGGTACGTCATCGAGGTCATCCACTCGATCAGGTCGGCGCGGAACAGGCCGTCCATGGCCATCAGCATCAGGCTGACGGTGCAATTGCCGCCGATGAAGTCTTTCAGCCCGGCGTCGAGCGCGCGATCAATGACGGGGCGATTGACCGGGTCGAGAATGATGACGGCGTCATCAGACATCCGCAGTTGTCGCGCCGCGTCGATCCAGTAACCCTTCCAGCCTTCACGCCGCAGCGTCGGATGGATATCGGCGGTGTACTCGCCGCCCTGGCACGAAATGAGGACGTCCATCGCCGAGAGCGCGGTGGTGTCGTGCGCGTTCTTGACAGAGGGCACGGTCTTGCCGACCTCGGGTGCGGTCGCCCCCGCCTGGGAAGTGGAGAAGAAGATCGGGTCGATCAGATCGAAGTCCCGCTCCTCGCGCATGCGCTGCACGAGCACGGAACCCACCATGCCACGCCAACCGATGATGCCTACTCGCATCTCGATATCTTACGACAGGAGGTGCTTGGCGATCGTCTGCAGCTGCAGGTTCGACGTCCCCTCGTAAATCTGGCCGATCTTCGCGTCCCGAAACAGCTTCTCGACCGGGTAATCCTTGACGAAGCCGTTGCCCCCGAAGAGGTTCACGGCCAGCGACGTCACGCGCTCGGCCACCTCCGATGCGAAGAGCTTGCACATCGCGGCCTCCTGCAGGAACGGCTGCCCGGCGTCGCGCAGGCGCGCGGCGTTGAAGACCATCAACCGCGCCGCCTCGACCTCGGTGGCGGCCCGGGCGAGCTGGAACTGCACGCCCTGGAACGAGGCGATGGTGTTCCCGAACTGTTTGCGATCCTTCGTGTAACGGACCGCGTGATCCAGCGCACCCTGTGCGATGCCGATCATCTGGGCCCCGATCCCGATGCGCCCCTCGTTGAGCGTCTCGATCGCCACCTTGTAGCCCTTGCCCACGTCACCGAGCACGCGATCGCTGGCGACCGCACAGTCCTCGAAGATCAACTCGCAGGTGCTGCTGGCGCGGATGCCGAGCTTGTCTTCTTTCTTCCCGACCGTGAAGCCCGCGGTGTCACGGTCGATCAGGAAGGCTGTGATTCCCCGATGACCGGCCTCGGGATTGATCGTCGCAAAGACGATGAAGAGATCTGCCTCGTTGCCGTTGGTGATCCAGAGCTTGCGCCCGTTGAGGAGGTAGCCGTCGCCGCGCGCCGCGGCGCGGGTCGTGAGCGCGAACGCATCGCTGCCCGAACCCGCTTCCGACAGCGCGTAGGCACCGACAGTTCCTTGCGCGAGTCTCGGGAGGTGGGCGCGCTTCTGCTGGTCTGAGCTCCAACGCATGAGCGCGTTGATGACGAGCGTGTTGTGGACGTCGACCAGCACGCCGACGGATGGGTCGACCCGCGAGAGCGCTTCGACGGCCAGCACCGAATGGAAGAATGTTCCCCCGCTGCCGCCAAACTCATCGGGGATCTCGATGCCCATCACGCCGAGCTCGAAGAGCCGATCGATCAGTGTTCGCGGCATTTTCGCTTCGTCGTCCATCTGACGGACGAGCGGGCGGATGTCCCGGTCGGCGAACTCGTACACGCTGGCTTGAAACAGCTGTTCGTCGTCGGTCAGGGTCGTCAGGGCAGGCTGTGTCACGCGGTCAACTGTAACCCCGAGGTTGTGAAAATCGCGAAACTGCGGGGCTCGAGAAGCAGTATCCGGAGGCATGGATCAGATTCGGGGCCAGGCGTGGAGTCGGTGCTAAGATCGCGAGAAAGGCGGCGCTTCATGTCCAGCTCGCGCACGATTCCGGCGTGTCTCCTCTGCCTGGCGCTGTTGTCGCTGGCGGTCGTTCGCGGCTCCGCGCAGCAGGAGGCCAATCGTCCTGCCAATCAACAGCCGGAGCAGGAGCAGCCGCCGCAAGGCCAGGCTCCGCAAGGCCAGGC
>JALDXQ010000055.1:0-39405 GCA_032156805.1 Acidobacteriota bacterium | reverse complement strand
TCCCGACCTCAACAACTTTCGCGATCAACGATCGGTCCGGCTGAAACTGGACACTACGCGGTAGGTGATTCGCTGCCGATGATCAGGTGCGAATCCCCAAACTCGTGCCACAGGTATCCCGCGAGTTGCGCCTCACGATAGGCACGATCGAGATGCGCTGACGATCGCCCGCCGCCGGCGGCCACGATTACCTGTTCGATCATGGCGAGATGCGTGGCGTGCGGTTCGTGGAACCCGGTGATCAGGCCGGCGACCGCGCGCAGCGGCCGCTCCGGACCAATCACGAGACTGGTCCAGCCTTCGCCGGCTGAAGTCATACCCCGTCTGTCTGTAACGGTTTCGAGCGCGCGGATGACCGTCGTGCCGACGGCTATGACACGATGGCCCGCGCGTTTCGTCGCATTCACGCGGTCCGCCGTCTCAGACGGGACGCGATAGAACTCCTCATACGGGGGCTCGTGATCCTCCAGGCTGGCAACACCAGTGTGCAGCAGCACGGGCGCGATCTGAATCCCGTTCGCCACGAGCCGCGTGACGAGCTCCGGCGTAAACGGGCGCGCGGCCGAGGGCATCTCCGCACTGCCCGGCTCAGTCGTGAAGACCGTCTGGTACATCGAGTCCGGCCACGACTCTGTGACGTAGCTGTATCGGATTGGGCTGCCGAACCGTTCGAGATACGGCAGCACAGGTTCGCCAAGCTCCAGCGCCGCAATCCACAGCCTCGACTGCGCGTCCAGGTTACCTGCGAACGGATATGGTGCGAGCAGCGTCAGGCAGCCGCCGCCCTCCAACTGGAGAACATTCCCCGCTCGCGCGTCGCGATACGGAAGTGAGGCAACAGGGCCGTGGCGCCGCACCTCGATCACCCAGAAGTTTCCGGGCAGACGCGTCGAGAGATGCACCACAAATCTGCCGCCGCATTTCGTCCGCGCGGCCAGTGCTGCCTTCAACGTCCCGCTGGTGTTGACGACGAGCAGGTCGCCCGGTGCGAGCCACCGTGGCAACTCGCCGAACCGCGAGTGCACGACCGTGTCGGTGTCGATGCGCGACACCAGCAGGCGAACATCGTCTCGCCGCAGCCCTCGTGCTTCTGGCGGCTCCGCCGCCTCGAGATGCGGCGGCAGCGTGAATGCGTCGATCACGCCTGTTGCAGCCATCGAGCATCCTCGTGCTGAGCGGCGAACCGCTCGCCCCGAACCGTGGCCGGATCCTGATCGAACAGCCAGTTCCAGAACGGCACCGTAATCTCCGGCAGCGGGCGATCGGAGATGTCCTGACCCGGAAAGGACTCCTGATGCATGCGCGTTCGCATGTCTCCGGGATCGACGAGCACCGCCGACACCCCTTGCTCGCGCAGTTCTGCGGCGAGGGTACGAGTCAGCAGGTCGAGTGCTGCCTTGGTCGCGCCATACGGTCCCCATCCGGGATACGCGGCCGTCGCCGCGTCGCTTGTAATGTTCACGATCAGTCCCTGACGGGCGACGAGCAGCGGCAGCGCCAGCTGCGTGAGCACCAGCGGCGCTCCGACGTTGACCGGGAATAAGCGGCCGAAGCTCGGCACATCAAACGTCTGCAGCGGCCCGACCGGACCGAGCTGAGCCGCGTTGTTGACGAGCACGTGCAGACCGCCCAGCTGGCGCGCCGCGTCGATCATGTTCGCGCGCACCTGCGCATCGGTAATATCGCCGGCAATCGGGCGCACGACTGCTGCCTCCGCCGACAGTTCGGCGGCAGCTCCCTCCAGCGCGCTCCGATCGCGGCCCCCGATCACGAGGTTGTAGCCGCGCCTCGCCAGGACGCGGGCGATCACCAGCCCGAGCCCGCGGCTGGCGCCCGTCACGAGTGCAATTCGATTCGATTCAGTCATGTGTGCTCCTCGCCTTGACAACGATGTCTTGCCTCAAGCATCGAACTTCAAGTGCACTTGAAGTCAAGGGCAAAGTGGAGCAGACTGAAGATCGTGAGCAGCGCGCTGACCATTGGAGAGGTTGCCGAACGGAGCGGCGTCGCGACATCCGCCCTGCGGTTCTATGAGGACCAGCGGCTGATCGCCTCCGAGCGGACCGATTCCGGGCATCGCCGATACCCTCGGACCGTGCTGCGCCTCGTGGCGTTCATCGTGTTCGCACAGAAGGTGGGGCTGTCATTGGAGGAGATTCGCGTCGAGCTCGCGAAGCTGCCACGCAACCGCGCGCCGGAACGCGCCGACTGGGCCAGGCTGTCGGCGAGCTGGACGAAACGGATCGAGGAACGGATCGCCGAGCTCGAGCGAATGAAGTCAACGCTCGGCGAGTGTATCGGGTGCGGGTGTCTCTCGCTCGACCGCTGTCAGCTGGCGAATCCCGGAGATCGCGCGGCGCGCCGCGGCCCCGGCCCGCGCTACTGGATGCACTCACCCAGCCGGTGATCCTCGGCTTCGATCGGGCGCGAACGCACCACCCGCGGCCTATAGCGCCGGCGATGCGCCGCACACGCCGAAGGCGCCGCATCCGGCCGCTTCTCGGCCACGTGCTTTCCACCTTGCTGAATGCAATGCTCCGACGCGGGGTTCGCACGCTCAGGCGGTGCCGGCCTGCCCCCGCATCTTATCGCGTTGACATCTCGACGAGGCTTGCACAGACTTCTTGCAGTGCGCATTGGGGCGCCTCCTGTCCGCGGCAAGGGAGTCCCTCCCACCCACCTGGTTCGAATCGTCACCTCGAACCTTCTTCCGGCCTGACCTAAGCGGACGCCAGGCAAAGAACGGAAGGAGGCGTCCGTGAGTACCCTCGACAACCTGCGAAAGACTGCGAAGCGCTGGCTGAAAGCGCTCCGCGATGGCGACGTCGCCGCACTCGAACGGCTGCGTGGCGCATATCCCGGAGCACCGCCAACTCCGACGCTGCGTGACGTTCAGCACGCACTCGCCCGTGAACGCGGCTTCCGGGACTGGAAGGACCTGAAGACGAAGGCCGAGGCGCCTCGAGAGGAGGTCGGCCTTCCCGCGCTCCTCGCCGCTGCGGACCGCGGAGATGCCGCCGCGGTTGCCGCGATTCTCGACGAAGAGCCCGCCATCGTGAGTCAGCGTGGGGCCCTGCCTGGCCACACGGGCATGCGCACCGCTTTGCACTTCGGCGTGCATTTCGAACCCGTGGTGCGAGAGCTGCTCGCTCGTGGCGCCGATCCAAACGTCCGCGATGACGGCGACAACGCCTTTCCGATTCACTTCGCCGCCGAGCATGGCGATCTCGCGGTCGTCAAGCTGTTGGTCGAGCACGGCGCGGACCCGGTTGGCGCGGGAACGACCCACCTGCTGGATGCGATCGGATGGGCCGTTTGTTTCGACTACGCGACGCATGCCGACGTCGCGCGCTACCTCCTGGCGCATGGAGCACGGCACACGCTGCTCTCGGCTGTCGCGATGGGAGAGGTCGACGCCATTCGCGAGCGCGCGAGAGAGGGCGCCGATCTCAATCAGCGGATGGACCGCACCAATCACCGCCGGACGCCGCTGCACCTCGCCGTGATCAAGAAACAGCCAGAGGCTCTCTCGACTCTTCTGGAGCTCGGCGCGGATCCGAACATCGAGGATGCCGCCGGTCTGACGCCACTCGATCAGGCCGCACTCAAAGGCGAGCCTCGAATGACACAGCGGCTGATGGGCGGAGGCGCCGAAATCCGGCTGGCAGCTGCGATTCTTCTCGATCGGCCAGAGGACCTCGACCGGCTCGTTCAAGCGGATCCTGATCTGCTCTCCAACAACCGGCTGTGGGCGCGCCTACTGGTCAGGGCCAGCGGCCAGGCTTCGGGCGAAGCAGTTGAGGCGCTGCTTCGCGCAGCGAAGCACCATCGCGCCGGTCTCACCATCGTCAACATGGAAGATGACAGGGAGACTGCCGTCGACGAAGCATCCGGGTACACGCCGCTTCATGCTGCCGGAGGAAGTGGCAATACCGCCGCAGCAGCTGTGTTGCTGCGGCACGGTGCAAATCCCAGAGCGCGGGACGGCAAGTACTACGGGACACCGTCAGGATGGGCGCGATTTGCCAGGCACACCGAGACTCGCGATCTGATCCTGCAGGCTGACGTCGACCTCTTCGATGCCATCGATGCCGACCGCGGCGACATCGTCGCCCGGATTCTGACTGGCGACCCCGACGCCATCGATCGTCCGTTCAAGGCGTACGCGACGTGCCCCGCTCGCGACGATCAGTGGTGGCCGACACCTGACTGCACTCCGCTGCAGTGGGCGGAGTCGCAGGCCAAAGAGAGCGCGCGGCGCGTGCTGGTCGAACACGGCGCCGCAACGCGAACGGCCGCGGATATCGAACGCGCGGAACAAGTCGTCACTTTTCTGCGATCGGCATGCTGGGATCACCACGTTCATGGCGCGCGCGATCACCGCATGCACGATCGCGTCGCGCAACGCCTGCTGGCGAGCCATCCCGAGATCGCCAGGGCCAACATTCACACGGCGGCGGTCTGCGGAGATCTGCCGGAGGTTCAGCGGATTCTCGCCGGACGGCCCGCGGCCGCACTCGAGCGCGGTGGCGGCCGTGACTGGACGCCGCTCCTCACGCTCTGCTACACGCGATTCACGCACGAGGCCACGCACCGGAATGCGCTCGCGATCGCACGCCTGCTGCTCGACCACGGCGCGAACGCCAACGACTTCTACATGGCCATGGACTCGGCGTACACGACGCTGGTCGGGGCCGCGGGTGAGGGCGAACAGGAAGCGCCACGGCAGCCATATGGCGCCGAGCTGTTCGAGCTGCTGCTCGAACGCGGTGCCGAGCCATTCGACATACAGGTTCTCTACAACACTCACTTCACCGGTGACATGCTGTGGTGGCTCGAACTGGTCTACAAGCACACCATCGACACTCAGCGCGGCGCGGCCTGGGCCGATCCCGATTGGTCGATGTTCGACATGGGCGGCTACGGATCGGGTGCACGCTTCTTCCTCGAGTTCGCCCTCAGGAAACGAAACCTGAAGCTCGCCGAATGGGTCCTCGCGCACGGCGCCAATCCGAACGCGGCACCGGCCCGGGACAAACGTTTCCCGAAGATCACGCTCTTCCAGGAAGCGCTGCGTCAGGGATTCACCGAGATGGCCGATCTGCTCGAGCAGCACGGCGCCACGGTTACCGCCGCACAGTTCACAGACCGCGAGAGGCTGACACCGGCAAGCCTGCGGCTGGACGGCGCAGCGGTGCGGAAGCTGTTCGACCGCCATCCAGAATTCAAGCAGCTTCCCGATCCCATGTTTGCCGCAGCCGAACACGACCGGGCAGACGTGGTGACGTTGCTGCTCGATCTCGGCGTGTCAGCCGACGTCCGCGACGCGAACAACGAGCGCCCCCTGCATCGTGCGGCACTCAAGAACGCACTCGGCGTGGCGAAGCTTCTGCTGGAGCGCGGCGCCGAGATCGATCCCCGGGACCGGCGATACCACGCCACGCCACTCGGCTGGGCAACACACGCAGATCACGCCGGCATGGTGGCATTCCTCGGCCGGTTCAGTCGCGACTTTCGACTGCTCTGTTTCAATGGTTCTGTCGAGCGCGTACGCGATCTCCTCGCGGAGGACCCAGGTCTTGCGAAACAGGTGGACGCGACCGGCGCAACCCCGCTCTGGTGGCTGCCGGACGACGATGCCAGGGCCGGCGAGGTGATTGAAGGGTTGATGAAGGCAGGCGCCGATCCCACGGTGACGAACAAGGACGGGCAAACGGCAGCCGATGCGGCCCGCCGGCGCGGCCTGACGGGAGCGGCGGCGCGACTGAGTGGTCCTCGCCAGGTCTAAAGCACAAGACCCGGCCTACGTCTGAAGAGCAAGACCGGCGTACGGTTGCGCGAACGGTCGGCTTGTGACATTGTGTCGGTGACCGACACAATCATGAGCCGACCTGCCGATCTCGTCCAGGGCACTCTCGACGCGCTCATTCTTCAGACCATCTCACTGGAGCCGATGCATGGCCTCGCCGTCGCGCAGCGGCTCCGTGCGAAATCGGCCGACGTGCTTCATGTCAGCCGCGGGTCGCTGTATCCAGCGCTGCACAAGCTGGAGCATCTGGGTCTCTTGCGTGCGGAGTGGCGGCTGTCCGGGAGCGGCAAGCGTGCCAAGTACTACTCGCTGACGCGCGCCGGTGCCCGGCGCCTGGCGAGGGAACAGAAGGACTGGGAGCGGCTGTCGTCGGCCATCTCGATGATTCTGACGCCAACCTGAGGAACGTCGCATGACTCGCTGGCACAGTCGTTGGGCGCGTCTACGGGATCTGTTTCGAGGCTCACGCGTGGATCGCGAGATCGATGAGGAGCTGCGTTTCCATGTCGAGGAGGAGATCGAAGCAGGTGTTCGCCGGGGCCTGACGCTGGAGCAGGCGCGACAAGAAGCACACGGCAGTCTCGGGGGCACGCCACTGCACGTGCGCGAGGAAATCCGCGACGCACGCCACGCATCGCCATTGGACGACTTCCGTCGAGATATCCGTCAGGGCATCCGGCTGTTGCGACGGAATCCGGTGCCGGCCATTGTGGTGATCTGCACGCTGGCGGTTGCCATCGGCGCCGCCGTGACCGCGTTCAGCATTACTGACGCGTGGCTCTTCCGGTCCCTTCGATTTCCCAATGCCGACCGTCTCGTTGTCGCGTTCGCGGCGGCACCCGCCCGGCCTGGCGAACCCGCCGTGTGGATGCCGTATCGCGCCTATCTCTCCTGGCGGGAATCCGCCCGCAGCCTGTCCTCGGTATCTGGCGCATTTTTCCAGGGCGCGACGTGGCGAACGGCATCGGAAGCGAAGTCGCTCGTCGGCATGCGCGTGACGCCAGAGTTCTTCTCGACGTTCGGCGTCATGCCGCTGCGTGGCCGGACATTCGCTGCACCAGACGTGAACGGTGCGCCGGTCCTCGTCATCAGCTACGGGTTCTGGCAGCGGGAGTTGGGAGGCGCCGAGTCTGTGGTGGGTAGCACGCTGACGCTGAGCGACGTCGCGTACACGGTGGTCGGGATCATGCCGGCGGACTTCGATGTTCGTCTGCTCGATCGGCCCGAGGGCGCCGCGTTCTGGACCGTGTTTCGAGCCGGCGACCGCGACTACGAGCCCGGCGGCTTCGGAGCAGTCGCTATCGTCGGCCGGCTCGCGGATGGGGTCACGATCGACACGGCCCAGAGAGAAGTGTCGTCGATCTTTCGCCAGGCCGAGGCAGCCCTTCCGCGAAACTTCAACGAGTTCGTGGTCAATCTGAGCTCGCTGCAGGGGGACAACACGCGCACGGTACGCGCCACGCTCCTCACGGTACTGGCAGCGGCGCTCGGCCTGCTGCTGATCGCATCGATGAACGTGGGGGTGCTGCTGCTGGGACGCGGCCTCGGCCGCCGGGGGGAAGTCGCGATTCGTCACGCACTCGGCGCGGGACGGGCGCGCCTGGTGCGCCAGTTTCTCACCGAGAGCCTCGTGCTGTCCGTTTGTGGTGGCGCGCTCGGCATCGGCCTGGCTTTCGTTGGCACGCGCCTGTTCCTCGCGTGGAACCCACTCGGCACGCTGCCCGCCAACGTTGTGGCACTCGACCTGCGGGCGCTGGCGGCAGCCACCCTTGCCATGGCCGTCACGACGATCGTTGCTGGCCTGGTCCCGGCGATTCGAGTGTCATCGGCAGGACCGGCCGCGGCGCTGGCTGGCGGCGGCGAGCGGGGGCGTGCCACGGCCCCGGCGCAGAGAGCACAACGCGCGATGCTCGTGGGTCAGATGGCAGTCTCCACAGTGCTGCTGGTCTGCGCGGCCCTGCTCGCACGCACCTTCATCGAGTTGCGCAGTGAGCCGCTTGGATTCGTCTCGGACGATCTCGCCGTAGCCAACGTGGTGCTTCCGGTGATGCCGTTCGCCTCGAGCGCGGACCGCAATGCGTTCTACAGCCGGCTCGAAGAGCAGCTCCTGTCGCGGCCCGGCGTACGCGCCGTTGCCGCGGGGACGTCGCCGCCGCTCGCAGCTGGACCGCCCGCAACCGTCAACCTCACCGCGGTCGACTCGACCACGGCACCACGCATGAGCGCGCAGGCGGTGACGATCGGCTTCTTCGATACGCTCGGGATACCTGTGATCGCCGGCCGCCCCTTCAATCGAGCGGACGGAACACAGGCCGCACCCGTCGTCATCTTGAATGCGCGTGCCGCGGCCGATCTCTTTGGCGACCCGCTTCGCGCGATTGGCCAGCGGCTTCGCGTGGACGACGAGACATGGCGGGAGGTGGTGGGTGTCGTTGGCAATGCGAGAACGACGTTCTTCAACACGCTCGAGTGGCGGACCGACCCGATCATCTATCGACCCGCGATGCAAGCGTTCGCGCGGCTCACCAACCCGGAAACCACCAGCTTCACGCTCTGGGTGCACATCCGCGCCGACCGGACGCTCCCGGCGGCGGAAATGCGAGACACAGCGCTCGCGGCCGGTCCGCGTGCTGCGGTGATCGACCTTCAGCGGGTGCCCGACATGGTGGCGGTTTCGACCAGGCAACCCACTTTCCGGATGACGCTGTTGCTCTGGTTCTGCGGCGCCAGCCTGCTGCTCGCAGCGATCGGAGTCTACGGGCTCGTCACCCAGGCTGTTACCGAGCGCCTGCGCGAGATTGCGATTCGCATCGCACTCGGTGCGCACCCACAGGTCGTGATGGCGACGTTCGTGCGGCGAGCACTGACCGCTGGTCTTGCCGGCCTTGCGATTGGCATAGGTGTGGCGTTGATGCTCGCGCAGACGCTCCAGTCGCTGTTGTACGGAGTACGCATGGGCGACACGGCGTCGCTGACGGTCGCGGCCGTGCTTCTTCTTGCCGTAACCGCCATTGCGGCGTGGGTGCCGGCGCTGCGGGCAACGCGTGTGGATGCCGTGGACGTGCTCCGCGGGTGATGCGTCGGTGAGATCGATCGCGCTCTCCTGCGCTTTGTTCCTGCTCGCGATCGCCGTGGCGCAATCGCAGAACCCCGATCCGCTCCCGCGGCGAGGATGGTTCGGCGTGGCGCTTGGTCCACACGAGCGCGGTGCCCTCGTCACGTCGGTCGTCGACGGTTCGTCGGCAGCGCTTGCCGGCGTTCGAGCGGGCGATGTCATCACGGCCGTTGATGACACGCCAGTGCCAACACCGAATGCTGTGATCGCAGCAGTCGCGCAGCATGCCGGAGGTGACACTGCCACGATCGACCTCCTTCGAGACGATCGTCCTCAACAACTGTCCGTCGTGCTGCGCGCGCTGCCTCACGAAACCTTGCCCGGTGTGACGTTCGAATATGGATCGGTCACGCTCTCGGACGGCAGCCGCCTGCGGACGATCCTGTCGGTGCCGGAACAGCGACAGGAGCCGCTGCCCGCGGTCATGCTCCTGCAGGGCGGCGGCTGCGGAACCATGGACACGCCGATTGCCGGACCGATGGCGGAGCCGCTGCGAACGATCGCCGTACACGGCTACGTCACGATCCGCGTCGACAAATCCGGCGTGGGTGACAGCCAGGGACCGCCGTGCGCAACCATCGGCTACGCGCAGGAGTTGGAAGGTTACAGGGCAGCGCTCACCGCGCTGAGAGGGCATTCATCTGTAGACCCTGGCCGGGTCTACCTGCTGGGGCTCTCGCTCGGCGGTGTCTTCGCGCCCGTTCTGGCTCGCGAGAGCGCCGTCCGCGGCATCGTCGTCTTCGGGACGCTCGCCTCGCCGCCGTCGCCGTACCCGGGGCGCTCGGAACGGTTCTTTCGTGAGTTTGCTGCCGTCGACATTCCTGCCGCATGGTCGGCAGTCGATGCGCGCGTGCTCGCGCTCCATGGCCAGTTCGACGAGGTCGCCAGGGAAGCTGACCACGCGCGAATCGCGGCGTTAGTGAACGCTGGCTATCCGGGACGCGCCTCGCACCAGCAGCTCGCCGGCCTGGATCACTGTGGCACGCGGCACGAGTCGATGAGCAGGAGTCAAGGCAACTGCGGCAACGGCGAGGTGGTCTCGGCGTTGAACGATGCTATTCTCGCGTTCCTTTCGGCAGAGCCGTCACTTCGCGGCGGCCGTTGAGATCGCGGCCAGCTTGATCGTGTGCGCGATCATGACCTTCTTCTGTTCCATGTAATCGACAGAGAGACGCTCGCCGACTTTCAGTGCAGTCGTGTCCAGCTTCTCCTTCCCGCGCGTGATGGCAGTCTTCTTGTCGATCACTACCGTCAATGTCTTGCCTTCGGTCGTCTTGATCTCCACCTGCTCGGCGTTGATGCTTGCTATGGTGCCCAGCGCCTTGTGCATGTGACCTTCGTGCGCGCGGGCAATCACCGGCAGGGCCAGCAACGCCACCATGATGGCGGCGACGATCCAATTCCTCTTCATTACGGCACTCCCTGGTTGAGAAAACGTTCCTCTTCGATTTCCAGCCTGATCTCCTGCGGCGACCGCGGGTTGCGTTGCTTCATCGCTTCGAGTTCCGCCTCGCTGAGCTTCGGCAGATGCCGCAGGAAGTGCACCAGCCGCCAGGTCGACTCTTCGCCCTCCGTCGTACCTGTGCTCCATGCTGGCATGCCGGTAAAGCGAATGCCATGCTCAATCACATAGAACAGCTCACCATCCGACATCTCTTGCGTTGGCGCGAGCCGCATGTCGGGTGCCTTCGGAAACAGTCCCTGTCCCATTTCCGTCGTGCCACTCCCGTCGTTGGCGTGGCACGAAGCACAATGGTCAGCATAGTGTGACATGCCATCCGCCAGCGCCTCCGGTGAGACCGGGATCGGATTCTGCCGCCCTCGCGCGGGCGACGGGATCGCGAACGCTCGTGCCCGGCGCGCCATCGAGGTTTCGACGCTTCCGGCTTCGGCGCGTGTACTCAATCCCGTCGATCGAAGATACACGAGGCTGGCGCCGGCCACAGCCGCCACGCCGATGACAACGCCGACCAACACAAGTCCGATCGCTCGCATGCTTCACATCTGATGGGGCGCCGGCCGCAACGTGAGGTACAGGCCGAAGCCCGGGTTGAACCATGTCCCGTAAACAGATTCAAGGCTACTCGGTACGATACCCATCGACAGCGCACCGCCGACCCCGGGCGTCAGCCCCTTCCAGCTCGTAAGATAACGCGTGTAGCCTCCCTGCAACTTGCTCAGGTCGAAGATCGCGTGATCGGGAACCGCGAGGTCGTGGCCGCTCTTCTCGGCCCACTCGAACCGCCCGTACCACACATCGCGGTTGCGCACGGTGACGCTGCTCTCGAAGAGCAACGCGTTGGTGGCATCGCCACCGCTTTCCGCATTGCGGCCCCATCCGATGGTACTCGCCCAGGTCACATTCGCAGGCGTCGTGCGATGGTAGGTCGCAGAAGCTGTCAGCCGGCTGATGTCCACGGGGGGCTCGCCATCATGTCCTGGCTCTGCTTCGTTCAGGCGGCCACCTGAGAACTGCAGCGACCATCGCGCGCTCGGCAGATACCAGAGGCGGCCGGACCAGGAATCCAGGGCGGCGATATCGAAGTCCGTCCGGCGCTCATCTGGTTCACGTCCGTTGAATACCGATGCCTCGAGCTTCCATCGCTGTCCGTAAAGCCCACCGGTCACGACGCCGTAGGTGATGTGCGTCGAGTCGAACCAGTGATGAGTGATCGGCGCCAGCAGGTTCGGCAGCCCGGACACGCGGTGCATGAATGCGACCGGGCCAAGTGCCGGCTCTCCCACGGGCCCACCATAAACCTGCAGCCGGAGACCTTTTCCAAGCGGTCGATCGTACTGAGCGACGAGTTCCATGAACAGGTCGTGTGGATGCTGACGATCGTGAATGACCTCGCCCTCGCAGAACTCGCCGGTCGCGAGGAGATCGGGGTATCCGCATCCGCCGATCGTCCACGGCTCGAGGCTGATCATGCCGCGTAACGTCAGGCGACCCTCGCCGGCGGGGCGCTGCGCCATGCCCATCAGCCAGTTGATGCTGCCGGTCTGATCGCTGCCTCGGTCGCCGGTGTCATGCAGGTACTGCAGAAACACATTTCCGTGGCCCATGAGGCTCCATCCCCGAGCCCGGGCGTGAATCGCGTACATCGGCGATTCGTCCGGCAACCACGACGTTCCCGAACCGTCACGCGTAGCCGGGATCTCCTGATCCGCCGCCGGCATGACATGGCCGGCATGTTGATCCTGGGCGGTCACGGTTGCCGCCGTGTTCAGCACGAGAAAGATGAATCCGTAGCGCGCCACCAGGCGCGCAGACACACGCGCGTACATAAGCTCCCACACTCTGGAAAAAGGGCTGACGTTGAGTTGGGGAACGGACTAGACGCGCAGCGGCGTACGCAGAGAGAGCGGAACTGGTGGACGAGCGAGAGGACTTGCCAGTGCCGTCGAAACACCGAGGCCGAGGAGATCACCGGCGTCGAAAGTGGCCGGGGTGATCGCCGGCGACCCCAGTGCAATCTTCGCCGCGGCAATCGAAACCGCGTGCGCATCGGCATGCGCACAGCAGCGAGGCACCACGAAAATCGAGACCTCACAGCACGGCTCATCGCTGGCGCTGACACGAGCTTCGTGACGCGCGTGATCGTGGGTCGCGTTTGGATGGCCGTCGGTAGATGGCTGCGACTGATTGTCCGCCATCGCCTGGTCAGGTGTAGACGCGGTGTGTGCATGGTGCCCACTGGCGGTGGAGGACGAGCCATGCATACCATCCGCACACGACCACTCGCAGATCGCGCGCGCCATCGGCGTGATGGCGAGCACCACCGCAAGCACGAGCGGGATCAGGCGTCCGAGCATTTGTTCGTACGATAACCCGGTCCGCCTTGACAAAAATTCCTGTCTTATTGACAAAAAAAATTGTCAATGGTCTGATATGGGCATGCTCGATGTTCAGGTCATTGACGATCCAGCGGCAGCGGCGCTCGCAGTCGAGCCAGTCAAAAGCCAGCTTCTCGCGGCTTTGGCCGCGCCTGCCTCGGCCGCCACGCTTGCCGCCCGGCTCGGGCTGGCCCGGCAGAAGGTCAACTATCACCTGCGATCCCTGGAAGGCCACGGTCTGGTCCAGGTAGCCGAAGAGCGCCGGTGGGGTGGCCTCACCGAGCGCCTGATGCTGGCAAGCGCCTCGTCGTACGTCGTGTCGCCGGCAGCACTCGGACCGATTGCAGCCGATCCCGAGCGAGGGGCCGATCGCCTGTCGGCGAGTTACCTCATCGCGCTCGCCGCGCGCATCGTTCGCGAAGTCAGTGGCCTGATGCGGCGCGCCATGGAAGCAGACAAGCAACTGGCCACGCTCTCATTCGATACCGAGATTCGCTTCAAGTCGGCCGCCGATCGTGCGGCATTCACCAACGAACTCACCCAGTCGGTGTTGTCCCTCGTCTCGCGTTATCACGACGCGAAAACGCCGGGCGGGCGAGCACATCGTCTCGTGATAATGGCCCATCCACTCCCGGAGCCGTCGCCGTCGAAGGAGTAACTATGCCTGTGAAGAAAGATGCCCAGGGACGACGCTACGTCCAGGCAGAAGCCGAAGTGCCCGGAACACCCGAGCAGGTCTGGAAGGCGATCGCGACTGGTCCCGGGATCTCGTCGTGGTTCGTGCCGACCGACGTTCACACCAATGACAGCGGCACGCCGATCAAGACGGTTTCCCACTTTGGCCCGGGTGACAGCATGGACAGCGTCGCGAATGTGACCGCCTGGGAACCGCCACATCGGTTCACGGCTGAAAGCCCTGGCGAGGGGCCGAACGCTCCGCCCGTCGCAACCGAATGGACTGTCGAAGCGCGATCAGGCGGTACCTGTCGTGTGCGCGTCGTTCACAGCTGGTTCGCAGAAAGCGACGACTGGGACGGACAGTACGAAGGCATGGAGTACGGATGGGCAGCGTTCTTCCGCATCCTTCGGCTCTATCTCGCCGCGTTCCGGGATCAGCCTTGCACGGCTATTCAACTGATGGCGTTCACCCCGCAATCGGTCAGTCAGGCGTGGGCAACGCTGACTGAACCGCTCGGCCTCCCCGCGGCAACGAAAGGACAGAAGGTGGAATCGCCCAGCGGCGCACCACGGTTCTCGGGCGTTGTCGAAACTGTGGGCGCCCCTGAGTACCCCGAGCTGATGCTCCACCTCGATCGACCGGCACCCGGCATCGCGCATCTCTTCGCGATGCCGATGGGACCCAGCGTGTGCGTTCCGGTCCGGTTCTATCTGTTCGGCGATCAGGCCGCGGCCACGGCCGCCCGCGAAGAACCAGTCTGGCAGGCGTGGATCAGTGAACGGTTCTCGTGACCATCTGACCCATGCGCCAGACGTGCATCACCGCGTAGCTGCGCCACGGCCGCCACGTCTGCGACAGCTCTTCGGCCTGTGTGGCGGTGATGCCCCCGAGGTTGTTGCGCACGGCGATATCTTCTTTCGGGAACGCGTCCGGCCAGCGGAGTGCTCGCATGGCGATGTACTGCGCCGTCCACTGTCCGATGCCGGGCAGCTGGGTGAGACGCTTGATGGCGTCATCGGGATTGTGGTGAATCCCGCTATCGAGACAGAGCTGCCCGGACGAATGGGCTTCGGCCAGTGCCATGATGCTGCGCGCCCGGGCTGCCACGATGCCGAGGCTGGCGACATCGTTGGTGCTGGCGCCCGCCACACGTGCCGCTTCCGGTGTCAGCCGATTCAGCTGAGCAATCGGTGTGACGATGGGGTCGCCAAACGCCTCTGTCAACCGGCCGGCGATCGTCGTCGCAGCTTTCACGGTGATCTGCTGGCCGAGAATCGCGCGCAGGCCCATCTCGAATCCGTTGAAGGCGCCCGGCACGCGCAGGCCGGGGTTACGCTTCACCGACACGTTGAGACGCGCGTCGCGGGCCAGGTGCTTCGAAATCAGGTCGGGCCGCGCGTCGAGATCGAAGAGCGCACGCACGCGGCCGAGCAGCACCGGCAAAGCCGGTGTCAGGCTGTGCGTCAGTTCCAGCACGAGCGCATGCTGCTTCGGTGAATGGGTGACGCGGATCCACCCTTTCACATCTCCGAGACGGACGGTCCTCGTGTACGACTCGCTGGTGACGTACTCGATCCCCGCAAGCGTGCGCGCAGTCAGAAACGCGAGCACACCGCTCCAGTCGTAGGGCGGACGATAGGAAAGCCGCAGCATCAGCGTCGATGTGTCGGCCGAAACGCCGCCCTCGCCGGTCGCGTTCCTGCGCAAGCGTGTCGGCGGCATCCGATAGCGGATGTTGAACGCATCGTTGAACCGCCGCAGGCTCGAGAAGCCGCTGGCAAAGGCGACCTCGGTCACCGGCAGCGTGGTCTCGGTCAGCAATTGCTTGGCGAGCAGCAATCGGCGCGTGAGGAGAAGCTGAATCGGGGGCACCCCGAGCTCCTTCTGCACGATCCGCCGAATCTGGCGAGAGCTCAGCTCGAACTGACGGGCGATCGCTTCCAGTCCTGCGCTCGCATCGAGCTTGCCTTCTTCAAGGCGATTGACGATCGCCTGCGCGATGCGCTGCGAATCATCGATCGGCGCATTGCCAGGCGCCAGCTCGGGCCGGCATCTCAGGCACGGCCGGAAGCCGGCCTGCTCTGCCTCCTGAGCCGTGTTGAAGAAACGGCAATTGGCCTCTTTGGGCGCCCTCGCGGTGCAGATCGGACGGCAGTAGATGCCGGTCGACGTGACGCCAACGAAGAAGATGCCGTCGAAGCGGCGGTCGCGCGCGGCAAGGGCCCGGTACAATCTGCGTCGATCCTGATTCATGTGGACACTCTACGCGTTGGATTCGTTCCCTCCTAGCCATTTTCGGACATGTCCTTATTTTGATCCAGGGTCCGAAAATGGCCAGCAGCACCACGTCTCGATCGTTATGCTCGTCATGTCGCCAGGAGGTCCCGCTGAAGCCGGATACTACGGGGTGACACGACCCAAGGTAATGAACGCAACGCCGATGGAGCATCCGATGGCCACGGTCAATCTGAAAACGCAGAAGCAGTACGTTTACAAGTGGGTGAACTCTCCCGTCGGGAGATTGCAGCTGGTCGCGACCGACAACGCGCTCGCCGGAGTGCTGTGGGAAACCGAACGCGCGGGTCGGGTGCGAGTCAACACGGAGAAAGAGGACAAGGCGCATCCCGTGCTGGTCGAGACCGAACACCAGCTCGACGAGTACCTGCGCGGACGACGGCAGGCATTCACGCTGGCGCTCGACCTTGACGGAACGGAGTTTCAGCGCAGCGTGTGGAACGCACTGCTGACGATCCCGTTCGGAGAAACCAGAACCTACGAGCAGATCGCACGACAGATTGGCCGGCCAACCGCCATGCGTGCCGTCGGCGCAGCGAATGGCAGGAACCCAATCTCAATCGTCGTCCCGTGCCATCGGGTCATCGGCGCGACCGGCGACCTCACGGGGTTCGCCGGCGGTCTGGACGCCAAGGCCTTTCTGCTGACGCTGGAGGCCAAAGCCTACGTGCGGGCGCTCGAGGGCGGTGCCGGGAGTCGCGAGTTATTTCGCGGCCGGGGAACTCAAGGACAGGCCCGGCACCTGTCCCTGTGATTCGACGACACGACGCGCCATGTAGTTGACGATGTCGGCGTCGGTTCGCGCCGCGGCCAGGTATGCGGTCCGCAATACCTGTTCACGGCGCGCGCGCAGGCCGTCGGTGATGCGCTGGCGGACTTCGGGCATGGACAAGTCGCGTTGCCCGGCCGGCTCCCTGGCGACCACGAACACAATCGTGTGATTGCCGTTCTGGCTCACCACGCGAGCCGAGCCCGGGGTGATCTGCAGCACTGCGTCGCGCAGCGGCGCCGGTGCCTGCTTCACAGCCGACATCGGCACCAGTCCCAGATCTCCTCCGCGCGGCGCCGACTCAGGATCCTCGGAATAGTCGCGCGCGAGATCGCCGAATGGGGTGCCGCTCTTGAGCCGCTCCATCACCATCTGCACTTTTGCCGCCGCTGCCTGCGGCGTGCTCGCATCGTCGCCGGTACGATTCGTCACCTGCGCGTCGCGCGCCGGCGTGATCACGATCTGCGCCAGGTGGAACGCGTCCTCGGGGAGGCTGAACTGCGCACGGTTGGCGTTGAAGAAGTCGCTGATTTGTTGGTCGGTGATCGTGACCTTCGAGCCGATCTCCCGCTCGAGCAGCTTCCGGGTAATCAACTCACGCCGGAGTCCATCCCGCATGTCGGCTGCCGTCAGGTTGCGCCGTGTCAGCTCCTGCTGAAAAGCGGCATCCGCGATGTTCTTCTTCGCCTCGGCAAACGCCGTGTCGACTTCGCTCTCCGAGGCCTCGATCTTCTGAGCGCTCGCCCTCGCCAGCAGGATTTCCTCGACGATCAGATCGTCGAGCAGGCCCAGCTTGGCCGTGAGCGCCTCCTCCTGTGACAACGACGACGCATCACTCACCATTCGCCGGAATGTCTTTTCCACCTGATCGTTCTTGATCTCCTTGCCGTCAACCACGGCCCAGGCATCCGGCGATACCGGTGGCGGTGCCGGCGCTGACGCGGAGCGACAGGCAGACAGCCCGGTAGCGGCAAGAACGGCCAGGACGGCAACAAGCGCGCGCGCAGCAAATCTGATGCAAGGCATGCTCTGGCAGAGTACTCGCGTCTCGAGCGATCGACAATACCCCCTGGCAGAGTTCTTCAGAGGTCCGCAATGAACGTCCGCACTGCTCTGGAATCGGAGATCGATGATCTGGCACTCCTGTGGTTCGATGGCTGGCGGGACGCGCACGCCGGGATCCTGCCGCCGGAACTCACGCGGCTGCGTACCCTTGAAAGCTTTCGCGACAGGCTGCTCGCCGCACTTCCACGTGTTCGCGTCGCGGGAGCGCCGCACTCACCGGTCGGCTTCTGCATCGTCAACGACGATGAGCTGTATCAGCTGTTCGTGGCGCGAGACGCACGCGGCTCCGGTGTTGCCGCCGCGCTCATCGCCGATGCCGAGGAGCGTCTCGCGGCCGGAGGCATCAGCACCGCGTGGCTAGCGTGCGCCATTGGCAACGAACGCGCCGCGCGGTTCTATGAGAAGCGCGGATGGCGGCGCGTGGGCACGATGATCAACTACGCAGAAACGCAGGAAGGGCCGTTCCCGCTGGAAGTGTGGCGGTATGAGAAGTCACTGCTGCCCGAGTAACTCGTTTGCCCGCTGCAGTCCGCTCCTGATTTCCTGATTGTCAGGGTCCAGCTGCAGGGCGCGCTCGAACCGCCGCTTCGCCTCTTCGAGCCTGCCGGCAGTCAGCAGAACCTGCCCGGCCAGGTAGTCGGCGGTTGGGTCCCCCGCACGAAGGCTCACGGCGGCGTTCAGCTCGTCGATCGCAGCAGCGTGTTGACCGACATCGGCCAGCGCCTGCGCGTAATTGAGGCGGAGGTCGGCGTTGTCGGGCCATCCATCAACCGCCGTCCGGAAATGAGCGAGCGCATCGTGCGACCGATTTCTCAGCCGCATGAGCGTCGCGATGCCGAAATGCGCTGCCGGGGATCGCGGTGACTCGTCCAACGCCTTGTCATAGAACGTCTCCGCTTCATCCCACTTTCCAGGTTCTCTGAGGAAGGTATTCGCGATGTTCACGTAATGAGCCACGCGATCGGCGCGTGAATTCTCCAGCGGCACGTAAGCGACGACGGCAGCGGCGAGTGCGCTGGCGAGCGCCCAGCGCCGCAGCGGCCGAACCGCTTTCTCGCGCCACGCGGCAAACCCGCCCGCGGCGAGAAGGATCAGGCCAGGGACCACTGGAAACCGATACCGCGCGAACACGTAGAACACGACGATGCTCAATGCGTACGTGAGCACGATGGCGTACACGAACCACAATCGGCGCCATGCATTCGCCGTCAGGCAGGCACCGAATGCCGCGACGCACAAGAGGACACCGAAGTTGAACGGCGCCAGCATTCGCAAGAGCGACGACCACTCCGCGTACACGTCCTGCGATTCGGTGTCGGCGACCTCCACAGCGTTGAAAGTCAGGGCAAGCTTTCGTGCAAGTTGTCCCAGCCATTCTGCCGGTTGCGTCCGAATGAACTCGAGCGCGCGCGCAGTCCAGTACGAGGACACTTGTCCGGGAGTGAGTGTTCGGCCCGATGCCTGCTCGGCCAATTGCGTGGCATCGGTGCGCTCCTCGGCCACGCTCGCGTGGCCAGGGACGAGCGGATCGTAAAGCCCGGTAGCGCCGGCGTGGTTGCCAATGTAGAAGTTCGGCCCGAACTGCGACGTGATGAGATGGAACTCACCACTCGCCACGTAGTTCCGCGCACCGATCGGCAACAACACCAGTAAGCACCCCCCGGCAAATGCCGCGGCTGTCAGCCAGCGCGCCGATCGAGTCGCCACACCACTGTCCTCGCGAACGCGAAGGAGCAGCCATGACAGCGCCGGCAAGGCCAGAAGGAGCGCGTTCTCTCGTGCGAGCGAGAGCAGGCCCAGCACGATGCCGGCGAGGAACTCGTGCATCCGCGCGGACCTGGCAGCGAGGAGGTAGACGAGCGCGACGGTGAAGAAGCTGACAAGCGTTGTTTTCTCGAGCAGGCCATCGAGAAAGACGGCTGAGGGATACAGCGCGAGCAGCACACCTGCGATCGCTCCGCGCGGACCAAACAGCGTCATCCCTGCTGCTGCCAGCAGCGTGCACGACGCGGCACCAATCACGGCCTGAACGAAGCGGACTATCGCCGCTCCTTCACCGAACGCGCTGTAGACAGCCGCCAGGAAATAGGGATAGAGCGGCGCCTGGTAGAAGGCGCCTTCGCCGAACCAATCGCCCCCGGCTATCCGCAGGGCCCATTGGTGGTAGGCCTCCGCGTCGCCGATGCGCAGCGTGAAGAACGGCGCGTGCGAGATTTGCCAGATGTAAACCAGACGAACGACGAGTGCGAGGAGCGCAACGCCCAGCAGCAGATTCCATCGTCGGGGCCGCGTCTCGACCGCTGGATCCACTGGGGAACGTGCCTTGCGGTTCACGGGTCGCACGCGTCGATAGCCTAGCAGGTCCGCCGGTGGATCACGCTTTCAAGGCTTTGACTTCCTTCGGCGTCAACATCCTCCACTTCCCGATCGGCAACGCCCCGATCCCAATCGCCCCGACCTTCACGCGAACCAGCTTCAGTACTTTCGCGCCAAGCGCTTCGACCATTCGCCGCACCTGGCGGTTTCGCCCTTCGGTCAGGGTGATCTCGAAGTGGGTGTACTTCTCAGAGTTGCGTACTCGCGTGACGGTTGCCGGTCGCGTCGGGCCGTCGGCGAGCTCGATGCCGTCGCTGAGCTGCTGGAGCTGTGCATCGCTCAGCGCCATCGACGCCTTGACCAGATATGTCTTGGGGACGTGCGACTCCGGGTTCGTCACGCGCTCGGCGAACTGGTTGTCGTTGGTCATGAGCAGGAGGCCCGACGTCTCGAGATCGAGGCGGCCCACGGGCGATAGAAATGTCCCGACGTCGGCAACCAGGTCGTAGACCGTTGGACGTCCGCCGGGATCCTTGTAGGTCGTGAGGTAGCCGGTCGGCTTGTACAGCACGACATACACGCGCGCCCGTGCCACCAGCGGCTGATCGTCGAAACGGACTCGATCGCGCTCCATGTCGACCCATTGATCGGGGTTTCGGGTGACCCTGCCGTTGACCGTTACGCGGCCGGCGTGGACCCAGCTGCGCGCCTCGACCCGCGAACCGAGGCCGGCCTTCGACAGCACCCGCTCGAGCGTTTTCAGCGGACGCTTTTTCCCCGCCGGGCTGACTCCCCTCACGTCGCCATCTTGACGTGCACGGAGCCGGGCACACAAGATCGGTGCACTCCGATGCGCGTCCGTACGCTCCTGGCTCTTGGGCTGAGTCTTTACGTCGTTGCCGTTCTGTCGCTTTCCGTCGACGCCCAGCGGGCCGGCGCATTTCGGGGATCGACCGACGACCCGGCGATCAAGTACTCGACCACTCCGCTGAACAATCCCGTCGTCGATGTGAACCAGAGGCTCCAGGACGGCTCTCTCGACCTCACCTTCGACGGTCGCAGCGGGTTCCTGCGATCGGCGCTCGACGCGCTTCAAATTGCCGTCGACTCACAGTTGCTGGTCTTCTCTCGCGCGAGCCTGCAGGGGAAACTGATCAACGAGCAGAACCCGCGCGCGTTGTTCTTCAACGATCGCGTGGCGCTTGGCTGGGTTCGTGACGGCGAGCTCATCGAGGTCGCCGCCCACGACGCGTCGGCAGGCATCGTCTTCTACACGCTCGATCAGCGGCCCAATGCGCCAAGGCCGCTGCAGTTCAAGCGGGCGTTCGAGTGCCTTGGCTGCCACATGGCCGGCGACACCCTCGGTGTGCCTGGGTTGCTGATGTTCAGCACGAGCCGCCCGGATCAGTCACAGGGGTTCAGCCTCCCGCGTTCGGTCGATCACAGCGACGAGATGTCGCGACGCTTTGGCGGCTGGTTCGTGACCGGCAGCACGGGTTCAGCGCCGCACCTGGGGAATGACGTCGCCGCACTCGCGGGACGCGCCAAGGGCGAACTGCAGTCGGTCGAGGGACTCTTCGACGCCGACGGCTATCGCGCCTCGTCGAGCGACATCGCCGCGCACCTGGTCTTCACGCACCAGGTCGGCATGACGAATCTTCTGACCCGCGCCAGCTGGCAGGCACGGGCGGCCGACCCTCTGCTCCATCCGCCGTTCACGGCCTCCCCCGGTGAGGAAGAGCGCATTGCCGTGATGATGCGCGGCGTCGCCAGCGAAGTCGTGGATTACCTGCTGTTCATCGACGAAAGCAGGCTGACCGCGCCTGTCCGAGGCGGGTCCGGGTTCACGCAACGCTTTTCGAGGATCGGGCCGCGCGACAGCAAGGGGCGATCGCTGCACGACCTCGACCTGAGCCGGCGCTTGATGAAGTACCCGTGCAGCTACCTGATCTACTCGCCGGCGTTCGACTCGCTCCCGCGACGGGCCAGGGACCCGATCTATCAACGCCTGTGGGACGTGCTGTCGGGACAGGAACAGGACGCCCGTTACGGCACCGCGCTTTCACGCGACGACCGAGTGGCCATTGTCGAGATCCTGCGCGAGACCAGGAAGGATCTGCCGCCGTATTTCCAGGGCACGATTCGCTAGCTCCTGCCGTTCTTCCCATGTCCCGGCCGCGCCTGTCCGGGTTCTCCGCGCGTCCGCGTAGTTACAAACGCCGGGCGATTTCGCCCGCGACACATTTCAAGGGGAACCTCGACATGACACTCAAAGCCGTCACGCTCGCCGTCGTCGCGACCTTTTTCTGGGCGGGAACTGCGTTGGCCGCGCGGCCGACGACTGTGGCCAACACGACCTGGACGCTGCAAACGAACCTGGACATCACGACGCTCTTCATCACGACCCAGGCCGGGCCGGGAGCGCCCGGCGCGGCGGTCTGTCGTGGGATCAACGGCCACTTCGAGAACGACAAGGTAACGATCCGTGGATGGTATTGCCCGTCGACCGGGCGGATTCACTTCGTGCATCGCAATCTCACCAGCGGCGATGCGGTCCGAGTCTTCACTGGCAACGTCTCTGACAAAGTGGAAGGTCAGCCGCTGATCATGTCCGGAACGATGACCGTGCTGATCTCGCCGTTCGGAGACCTCGGCGAGTACAACTTCTCGGCGACGACGAACTAGTGCAGTTTGAGGTTGGTGTGGCTGGCTAGCGCTTTGCGCGGCTGAGGGAAGCAACGATGTCGGCGCGGTCGGGAGCCGAGTCGACCTGAAGGCGGCGAGAGATTGCGAGCGCGTGGTCGAGCGCTGTCGCCGCCTCCTTCGACCTGCCGAGATCCAGCATCGTCAATCCGAGCTCGGTCAACGCTCGCATGCGGCGGAGGTCGGCGTCGTGGCCTGGGGACATCGCATCGAGCGCCTGCAGTTGATAGCGCAGGGCCGCATCGTGATCGCCAGCCAGCCGCCGCGCGACACCCATGACGAACAGCGCCTTGCTTCCTGAGGCATCGATCTCGGACCCGGGAGCGGGCACCAGTGCCATCAATACATCCTCAGCTTCGCGCCGCTTTCCAGCTCGCACCAGGGCGAGCGCCTGATCGGCCTGGAACCAGCGAGTGACCGGATGCCGCGCCGGCAAGGTCAGCACGAGGATCTCGACGGCTCGTGTCAGATCCGGGAGCGCCTCGCCGAGCCGGCGGGCGGCAACGGCAAGACCGTCGCCTGCAGCATCTGCCACGGACCCGATCTGAAGGGGCTCGGCAACGTGCCGCGGATCGCGGGGCTGTCGCCGACGTACGTCGTGCGACAACTGTTCGACATGCAGGTCGGTACGCGTAATGGACCTGGCGCCGCGCTGATGAAGGGCGGCTGCATTCCTGAAGGATTGTGGCTTCGTGTGTCGCGCGATGATCGCGACGGCATTGCGACTGCTTTCAAGTGCCTCCTCGGTCCGCCCGGTCTCCATCTGGAGTTTCGCAAGCGGCACCGAGAAGAAACCCACCATTCGGCTGGTGGGGCCAAAGACGTCGCCAGCGTCGCCCACTGCCTTGGCCAGATGCTTGACACCCTCCATCGCGTCGCCTGCCTCGCCCAGGGCGCGACCGTACAACAGGCGCGCTTCGATGACGCGCGGGTGTCTGGTCGCGTCACCGAATACCGCGGTGGCATTCCGGTAGGCGTGCTCGGCAACCTGCAGTGCGACATCAGGGGACCGGCTGAATTGATACGCATGCGCGCGTATCAACTGCGCAGCGACAGACTCCGGGTGACTTGCGCCCAGCGCGCGCAGGGACACGTCAACCGCTTCCTGTGCCGCTTCCGCGGCGGCGTCATAGTGCCCATCGTCGACTTCAAGATGCGCCTTGTTCTTCAACGCGATCGTGAGCTCTTCATCGAGACCCCTGGTCACGCGCAGCATTGGCAGGAGCTGATCGAGTTCGGCACGCAACTCCTTCGTCCTGCCACTGTAGCGATAGACCGGGGTCATCCGCACACGCGCGCGCAGCGTCTCGATGTGATCCGGCCCGAGGCGCGAGGATCCCTCCTGGATGGCCTGCGCCAACACGTCTTCGGCGGCCGCTGTGTCTTGCAGGTTCAGCAGGCTCGCCCCCAGGATGTTCAACAGCTCCACACGCAGGGCCGGACGGTCATGGAGCCGGCGATCGACACCGGCTTTCGCCTGCTTCAGCCAGTCCACCGCAGTAATCGCACGCGCGCCGCTGTTGTAGGGACTGGCCTCTCGGAATAACGTGACGAGCACGTCTTTCACCTCGAGGGCGCGCGCTTTCTCCGTCAGCGCGATGTGCATCTGCCAGGCCGCGAGGCCCGATCCGGCAAGAACCGTCGCCAGGACGGCGGCTACCGCGGTGACCACGACCCGGTTTCGCGCGACGAACCGCGTCACTCGATACCACTCGCTGTCGCCGCGCGCGTGCACGGGTTGTTTGTGCAGGAAGCGATCGATGTCATCGGCAAGCGCATTGACGGTGTCGTAGCGATCGTCGGGCTGCTGCTGCAGTGCCTTCCGCACGATCGCTGCAAGGTCGCCCGGCACGGCGCAGCGCACGAGCGGATCGGACGAGGACGCATGGGCACGGCCGCCACCCAGCCGCGGCCGCACGCCGGTGAGCAGCTCGTGCAGAATCACACCACTCGAGTACACGTCAGTGGCGATGCCCAGGGCCTTGCCCGCGATCTGCTCCGGTGATGCGTATGCCGGTGTGAGCAGGCTTTTGGACGCGTCGGTGTTGGGCGCGGCCAGGCGACCGTCTTCCAGCAGCTTCGCGATGCCGAAGTCGAGCAGCTTCACCTCGCCTTCATCGGTCACGAGAATATTGTTTGGCTTCAGATCGCGATGGACGATCAACCGCGCGTGCGCATGCGCGACCGCCCGTGCCACGAGCAGGAACAGCTGCAGTCGCGAGCGAATCGACAGCTGACGTTTCTTGACGTACTCGTCGATCGGACGGCCTTCCACGTACTCGAGCGCCAGATAGGGCTGTCCGCTCCCGGTAATGCCAGCGTCGTACAACCGGGCGATGTTGGGATGATTGAGAGCCGCGAGGATCTCGCGCTCCTCTGTCAGTCGGTCGGCGAAGCCGAGACTCAGCCAGCGGCCTCTGGGTAACTTGAGCGCGACCGGCCGGTTCACCATCACGTCGGTGCGGCGTGCCAGCCACACGGTGCCCATCCCGCCCACGGCAAGCCGCCGCAGCACGCGATACGGTGCGATTGTCTCCGGGGCAGGCGGCGGATCTTCGCCGCTCTCCGCGGCGCCTTTCTCGCGGATATCCACTTTGGGAATGGTCGTGAGAAAGCCGGGGGCATCAGCCGGTGCGAGCAGCAGGCGACGGAGCCGTGGACGGAGGGCGTCGTGTTTCGTCGGCAGGTTCTCGATCCAGCGGCCGCGACTCTCGCCGGGGAGTTCGAGCGCCTCGTCCAGCAGGGTGTTCAACGCCGCCCACTCAGCGCCGACCGGGTCGATCTCAGGCATCGCTTTCGCGATTACGCGAGCACCTCTCGCAGGAAAAGACGGGCCTTGTGCCAGTCCCGTCGGACGGTTCGTTCGGTGACGCCGAGCGCCTGGGCGATCTCCGGCTCGCTGAGACCGGCGAAGTAGCGCATCTCTACGACCTGCGCCATGCGCCGATCGACCGCCGCAATACGGTCAAGCGCCTCGTGCACGCTCAGGATCTCTTCCTCACCGCTGACGCCGCCCGCCAGCTCCTCGTCGAACGGGACGCGCGGCGCCGCGCCCCCGCGTCGCACCGCGACCCGACTGCGCGCGAAGTCCACGATCACCGAGCGCATCACTTGAGCCGCCCATCGCATGAAATGCACACGATCTTCGATCTTGAGGTGATTGGACTTGACGAAGCGCATGTACGACTCGTGGACCAGAGCGCACGTGTCGAGCAACGTATGACGACGGCCGGCGCGGAGGCGCGACCTGGCCAACCGTCGCAGGTCGGCGTAGGTCGACGCATACAGCGCGTCCGCAGCCAGACGATCGCCATCCTGCGCACGATGAATCAGCTGCGTCAGCGTGGACGCGGATGAAGAGTACTCCTGGCTTTCCATCACGAGTTGTAGTGTTCCATCGGCATGATTCGTTGCAGGCCACTCCAGCTCAGCCACATTCCTTCTCATCAGCGCCATTCGCCTCCGGCACGGTTACTGCTCTCTCTGCAACAGGGCAAGTCGACCGTTTCGAAATCGCTCGCCAAGGTCGACCGGAGGAGTAAGCCCATCAAGGAGGGGATCTCATGGCCTCAGACATCGTTGCGTATGGCATCTACCCGGATCGAGTCTCGTTCGAACAGGCTCTCGAGTCACTCCGGGCGGCTGGTTTCCGCAACAGCGACATCTCTGTGATTCTTCCCGATCGAGATCGAACCACCAGGGATCTCGCACCGGAGATCAACACGAAGGCACCGGAAGGATTTACGACGGGCGCCAGCACTGGCGCAGCTATTGGCGGGGTGCTCGGCTGGCTTGTCGGAATTGGAGCAATTGTAATTCCTGGTATCGGACCGATTGTCGCCGCAGGTCCTGTTGTCGCAGCGCTCGCAGGAGCCGGAGCAGCTGGCGCGACGGGTGGACTCGTCGGTGGCCTGATCGGCGCGGGCATTCCCGAGATCGAAGCCAAGAGGTACGCGGGCAGGATCCGGGAAGGCGCCTATCTCATCTCGGTCCACTGCGACGACAGCCAATGGGCAAAACGCGCCGAAGAAATTCTCGAAGGCAGCGGCGGCCGGGACGTCGTCAAGACATCCGAAGCCACGGCTGACTATCGTCCATAGCCTGGATGGTGCACAATCGACGCGGCGTCCGTCTTCCGGACGCCGCGCTCATACTGGCAGGCAATACACAGTGCAAGCGCGTCTCGCACATGATTCCCTCGACAGGCTCCTTCGCTACGCGATCGAGAACAGGCGCCTGATCGAGCTCAGCTACCACGACAGCGTTCGCGTCGCGGAGCCACACGACTACGGAGTCTACAAAGGCACCGAGAGGCTTCTCGCATTTCAGTTGCGCGACTCCGTGCATCCGTCACCGCAGGCCATCGGTTGGCGACTCTTTAACACCTCCGAGATCCAGGAGTGCTTCGTCCTCGAGAAAGGCTTCTCCGGCAGCCGGGGACGCATGCATCAGAGTCATCTCGTCTGGGACGCCGTCTTTCTACGAGTCGTCTGAGAGCATCACCGCCCACCGCGGTTGATCAGTCTCGCAGCACCACATCAGATTTCGCCGCTTCCTTCCGTCATGAACATGACGAACAATTCGCAGCTGATGCGCCAAGTAGGCGTGCTCGAGGAGTGACGAGATGGTCGAGAAGGAAGCGGATGCGGAAGTCGTTGGATCGCTCCGGTCTGTCGGGGTCATTCGGTCGCTGATTACCAATCGGCGCGAGGCGCCAAAGCAAGGAAACGAAGGCGCGCCCGATGCGTGGCTCGAGGTCCACGGATGGGCGAAGGACGGGCTGTTGGGAATTGCCGCCGGCGACAGCCTCATCGTGATCACGTGGTTGCATCAAGGACGCCGCAATACGTTTCAGGTTCACCCTCGCGGCAACCCGGACAACCCGCTCACTGGTGTGTTCGCGACACGATCGCCGGACCGGCCGAACCCGCTGGGACTGCATCCCGTGACGGTGCACGAGATCGAGGGCACGCGGTTGCGTGTCGGTCCGATGGAGGCGATCGATGGAACACCGGTGGTCGATATCAAGCCGGTGCTGTGCCCGTAGGGCGGCGCAACTGCGGTCTGGATCCCCGGCGTCGCGTGCGATATAAACACGCATGTCGCTTCTCGCCGACGTTCGTCACACCATTCGTCACTTGCGGCAGGCGCCGGGCTTCACCATTGCGACGGTCCTGACCTTCGCCGTCGCGATCGGCTCGAACAGCGCCATCTTCAGCGCGGTCAACACGGTGTTGTTGCGTCCGCTCCCTGTGACGGCACCGGAACAACTCGCCGTGATCTGGCAGACCGATCGCGGCGGGCAGGCGGTGATCGAGCTCACGCACCGTCATCTGCGCGAGTGGATGGAGAGCAGCTCGACGTTCACTCACGCGTCGCTGATGGCATCGCATAACTGGAGCGCCGTGCTCCAGGGCCGCGGTGAACCGACGCGTGTCTGGTTCAGTGGTGTTTCCGGATCGTTCTTCGACACGCTCGGCGTGGCGCCACTGCTCGGACGCACGCTCCGCCGCGAAGACGATGTGCCGAACGGTCCGGCCGTCGCCGTGCTGAATCACGGAACGTGGGTGCGTCGATTCGGTTCAGATCCTCGCGTGGTCGGCTCGCGAATGATGCTGGATGGCGAGGCCGTCGAGATCGTCGGTGTGATGCCGCCCGGAGTCGACTTTCCGCGCGCCGCCGAATTCTGGGTGCCGGTCGTGCCCGCCATTGCCACGGGGACGCCGCCCGATTCGGCGTTGCTCAACACACTCGGTGTGTTCTATGTCGTCGGCCGTGTCCGTCCGGGTCTTGCGCTCGACCGCGTACGTGGCGACGTCGATGCCACGGAGGCCCGCCTCGATACCGCGAATCCTGGCCGGTTGAAGTGGGGCACGGCCACGGTCGTGACGCCGTTCGTTGATTACGTCTTTGGCCCGGTGCGGCCCGCATTGCGAGTGCTGTGGACTGCGGTTGCCGTGCTGCTCTTGATCGCATGCGCCAACGTCTCGGGCCTGCTGCTCACACGTGTCGCCCGCAAACGGAACGAGCTGAGTGTCCGTCTGACGCTGGGCGCCAGCCGGCTCTCGATCTCTCGTCTGTGGCTGACAGAGATTCTCGTCGTCGCCTTCGTTGGCGGAGCGTTGGGGCTTGCAGTCGCCTACTGGCTCGCGCGCGGCATCGTCTCGCTCGCCCCCGATGATTTGCCCCGTGTCGCAGACATTGCGGTCAATGCGCCGGTCGCGCTTTTCACGCTCGGCGCGGTCGTCGCGGTCGCATTGATCTCGGCCTTCGTGCCGCTGCTGCATGCATCACGCACCACTGCCGCCGCGACACTCGTGGCCAGCCGGGCCACGGAAGGACTGTCGGCTCTTCGTGCGCGCTCCACACTGCTGGTGGTTCAGATCGGGTTGTCGATCGTCCTGATGGTCGCAGCCGGACTGGTCCTGCGCAGCTTTCGCGCGCTGACACAGACTGACCTCGGTTTCGTTTCGACCAGCGTTCTGAGCGCGACCGTGCAGCCCCAGGCAATCTCCCAGCCGCCCAACACCTGGATCGACGAGTTCCTGCGACGCGTTCGGACGTTGCCTGGCGTCGAAGGCGCGGGCGCCGTCTACCTCCGTCCGCTGATGCTCGGCCCCATTGGTCAGGGAGTTCGCGTGCGCCTCGAGGGGCAGCCCGAAACCCGAGAGGCAGCCGACGCGAACCCGACGCTCAATCACCAGATCGCAAGCACCGGCTATTTCGAGGCGATGAACATTCCGCTACGCGCCGGACGTTTCTTCACCGAACGCGACACCCGCGAGGCGCCACGTGTCGCGATTGTCAGCGAATCAACGGCGCAGCGGTTATGGCCCGGACAAGACGCCATCGGCGAGCGCATCTGGATGGCGAGCTTCACCCCGGGCGGACCCGCCCAGATGTTGCGCACCGTCATCGGCGTGGTGAGCGACGTGCGGTATCGCGGACTGCAGGAAGTACAGCTCGACGTCTATGATGCCGCCCTTCAGACCGGCCGGCCGGCGGACAACATCGTGGTGCGGACGTCCGTCGATCCGATCGCAGTGGCTTCCGGCATTCGCGCGATCGCGCGCGAACTCGACCCGAACGCCATCGTGGACGACATCACGACACTCGAGGCAGTCGTCAGCCGGGCCGAGGCGCCGTGGCGACTGACGATGTGGTTGTTCGTGCTGTTTGCGGGGCTCGCGTTCGCTCTATCTGCACTGGGATTGTTCGCGCTCGTGGCACTCGACGTCGCACAGCGGCAACGCGAGTTCGCCATTCGCTCGGCTCTCGGCGCAACACGCGAGGCCATCCTGCGCGAAGTACTTGTGCGAGCCGGCTCGCGGGTGGCGGCCGGAGCCGCGCTGGGCGTTGTCATCGCGCTCGCCGCAGGGGGCGCGATACGCGGGTTGCTGTACGAGGTTGCACCGATGGATGGCACGACCTACTTCGTGGCCTTGGCGCTTCTGTTTGCGGCGACGGCAATCGCCGCGTTCGTTCCGGCGCGGGGCGCCGGACGAGTGGAGCCGCAGGCATTGTTGCGCCAGGAATAGCTGGCGCCTAACGGCGTTTCGTCTTGGGAGAGCGCTTCGTCTTCGGCGTGCGTTTCGCTTTCAATGCGGTCTTGCGCTTGGATGTGGCGGGCTTCTTTCGCGCGGGCCTTGCCGCACGTGTCGTGGTCCCGGTGGCACTCGGTGCCCTCACGACACCCGAGAAGTCGTAGGCTTCCCGCAGCCAGTCGGTGATCGGCGCCTCGACTTCGTCGCGGTGGGTCAGGCGAAGCACGTGCACCAGCTTGGTTTTCGACGACTGATCGACACGGCGTACCTGGGGAGCCTTCACAGCGCGCCCGAGGAACACGCAGACTTCGAGGAAGGTCTTCTTCGGTCGCACGAAGAAGTAGCAGGACGTGCGCGAGAACATGATCGAGTTGTGAGACGCGTAGATGCGTTGCTCACCGAACTCGGCCGCCGTCTCGCGCAGCCGTTCCCAGGCATCCTGGAGATCCGCGGGCAGGTCGCGCGTCAGCGCGGCTTCGGTGGTGGTCCAGCAGTCGTGTGCTTGACCTTCTTCAACCCATTGCTTGCAGTGGTAGCACTCTCGACCGGCCATGACGAACTCTCCCGATCGATTGTGAACGTGCGAGCACGGTCGCGACGGCATATCAGCCCCGCGACCGCGCCGCACACAAACGCTCCGCCGGCTTGACCGGCCGGTGTGAGACGCAGGCCTCGCTAGTGACCCGGAACCATGATGTGCGCGCCGGACGTTCCCGCATTCATGATCCAGGCACCGGTCGGCGTCGGCTTGCTGGGAAGCTTGAGCGTTTCAGTCGTCGCAAACGGCACGGCGATCGTCACGTGCGGACGCGCGCTCGCCTGATCGTTGCCGACCAGCCCGTAGTTGCCGCTTCCGAACTCGGGAAGCTTGCGCATTCCCGCCTTTTCGGCCTCCTGGACTAGTGCCTCGGCGGCCTTTGCCTCCTTTGCCTTGTAGAAGAACTCGCGGTTCTGTTCCACGCGAGGCAGGTTGGCCACGCTCGTGCAGTGAGCGCTGAACGGACGCTGCGCCGGCCATACCGCCTGGTCCCAGCAGACCATGCCGTTGGTGCCAGGGCGAATCTCGACGCGCTTGCCGTCCGCATCCCACTTGACCACTGCGGCAGCCGCGCGGGCGTTAGCGGGCGCCGCCAGAACGGAACGCTCGATCATTTCCTGATCGGTCTGGGCGTACAAGGACGACCCCGTGAGCGCCACCATCATCGCTGCGAGCATCATGCGCTTCATTGTTGATTCTCCACGTGAGTGGGCCGCCACCCGGCCCGTTGCGTGACCGCCGTGCGGTCGCCTCGAGGATTGAGCATTATATCGGCTAGCGAGGTCACTCATGCTGGCGGATCACATCGGACGCATCAACACCATCGACACGTCATCTCGGTCATGCGCGCCATCGATCGGGCACTGCCCGACACCGACGGCGTGAAATGGTTCAATTCTCTCTACCTCAGTGTGACTCCAACGGAGAATTGCTCTGGCACCTGCGCGGGACGCCCCGCCTGCAGGCCGATTACCTCGAGCACCTCGATCAGTTCGCCTCGTTGCGGGCCGCGGCCTGCTGGTGCCCGGCTCGGGATCGGTGTGGCCGGCTCCTGAACCTTGGGAGTTGGAGGTTGGCGTTTGGGAGTTCACCCATTTTTCACTTATTGTCATGCCTATGCGACTGAGCAGTGCGATGGTGTACGTCAAGGATCTTCCTCGCATGCGCGCGTTCTACGGCGAGATGCTCGGCGTGAAGCCGAGCAACGAGACATGGACAGACTCGTGGACGGAATTCGATGCCGGCGGTGTCCGCTTCTCCCTGCACGCCATTCCTCCCGAGATTGCCAGTCAGATCGAAATCACATCGCCGCCGCGCGTGCGTGGTCAGAACCCGGTCAAGCTCATATTCGAGGTCGATGACGTCGAGACTGAACGTGCCCGGCTCGAATTGCTCGGCGTCACGATGGTGCAGCGGCCATGGGGCGCGTGGGACGGAATCGATCCCGAGGGGAACGTCTTCGGGATGCGGTCATCGGCGAGCTGACGCCGCCTAATTTCCGGTCGATTGCAGCACTGGCGGCCACTTGAGGCGGGCGACGCTCGCCTGCTCGCGGCGTTCGGCTCCGAGCGCTTCGTTCGCCAGGTAGATCCCCGCGCGCGACGGCACTGCCGACGCGATCGACGCGAGCTCGTCACCATCGTAGAGCGCGGAATACAACGGTGTTCTACCGTCGGGACTGACAACCACGACGCCGGTCTGCTGCGGCAGCACCATCAGCAGCCTAGCCGGCACCCGCATGAACACCGGCTTGATCCACGGGTTCTGATGAACCCACGTGAGGAGCCTGGTGCGATCCGAGAACAGGGCGAGCCAGATGCGGCCGGCCTCGTCTCGATCCATTCCATCGTCCAGCCCGGTGATCCCGTCGAGCACGATCTCATCGCGGCCGGCCATGGGACCACTCAGGTAAAAACGCGTCAACCGAAACAACGAGGTCTGCGTGACGAGCACTGACTGCTCGCGCGGCTGCCCCGGGTGAAGGTCGTACAGCACGCCATTGATGAAATGAAACCCTTCGGCGATGAGACGCGTCGCACGGGTCTCGAGGTCGTATCGCCACAGACGCCCGTTGGGTGGGAGCGCGATTGCTTCATCGAGCGCGTCGTCGACCGAGGCGCCGGTGTAGTCGAACGGCTCCGAGAAGTAGATGCGGCGGCCGTCTTCCGACACCTCGAGGTTGTCGCACACGATGAGCGGCCGCTTCGGGGAGTCGGCGCCCGGGCGCAATTCCGGCGCGCCCTGATCGTTGTCCGCGTACACGACCGGAACCTCGTTCATCAAGTCGGTGGCCGGGACATCGACCACCAGCGGCTCCACGTTGCGTGTATCGAGCGAGAGCCGATAGAGGCCCACGCGCTCGTCGGCGGACGCCTCGGCATACGACCGCGACGAGCAGAAGTAGAAGTGATTGGGATCGCCGGGAGCCTCGTGGATGCCGTAGGCCATGAGCGGCGGATCGACGAGCGGCGCCGCCGAATGATTAGTGAGATTCATCCGCCAGATCTGGCCGTCGACCGCCGTGACCAGGGCCGTCGCGCCATCCGGCAGAAAGACCGCATCGTCGAACGCGGGTAGCGAGGAGGGAAACTGCTGGAGGTTCGTCGCAAACTCTGACGATCGATCGACGGCGCGAATCGCTTCTTCTGTGGCCGGATCGATCTCGAGCCGGCCCGCCAACTGAATCTCGGGTCGAGGCGCGGCCGCAACCCACCAGATGCCCACAATCACCGCGAGCACGACAACGACGAGCAGCCGTCTCATCGGACGGCCGCCCCGTGTTCGCGCGCCTGTGATGCGGCGCCTGTCGACACCGGGTTTCGCAGCCAGCGAATCGTGTCCTCGAGCGTCTCGCGCAGCGGCCGCGGCGACCAGCCCAGCTCGGTGCGAGCTTTCGTCGTGTCGTACCACGCGTACCGTCCTACGACCTGAAGAACCTCGCGAGTCAGGGGGGCCGGTTTTCCCCGGATCGAGCTGACCATCTCGAGCGCACCAACGAGCGTACGCACGAGAAACATCGGCGGTGTGAACCGCGGCGCGCGGACTCCCGCGATGGCCGCGGCCTGCTCGAGCAACTGATTCGTGGTGACGTTCTCGCCGCTCAAGAGGTATCGCTGACCCGATCGACCGCGTTCGACCGCGAGCACGACACCAGAGGCGAAATCACGGACGTCGAGGCATCCGAACCCGATCGGCAGGGTGAAGCGCAGCTTGCCCGTGATGAGCGACTCCACCAGCTTGTTGGCGGGTGCGCCTACCGGATCGTCGGGACCGAAGGTAAACGCCGGACACACCGTCATGACGGCGAAATTCGACGAGGCCTGCGCGAGCGCGTTCAGTTCCGCCTGCCGACGCACATTGGCGTAGCGAAGGTCAAACGCGTGCTCGGCCCAGTTGGCGGTTTCATCGAGCGGTTTCGGGCTCTTGTTGACGCCGACGGCCAGCGCACTCCCAGCGACGACTGCGCGTTTCACCCCGGTACTCGCTGCCGTTTCGAGCAACTCGCGCGTGCCGGTGATGTTGATGCGCTCCATCTCCTCGACCAGCTTCGCGCCGCTGCCAACACTCACCTTGAAGGCCAGGTGGATGAGCGTCCCCACTCCGGCGCAGGCTGCACGCATCGCGCCCGGTTCATCGACGTAACCGGCGCAACGTTCCACATCGAGCTGGTTGAGGACATCGGGCCGGCCGTCGCGCAGTTCAAGCACACGTGGCCGGACGCCAGCGGCGTTCAGCTTCTTCGCCACGTGGTAGCCCAGAAAACCGGTCGCTCCTGTAATCAGGATGGTGTCCATCGTGTGCCTCCGGCCCTTCGGTATAACGCCCGGTTGATCGACCTTGAACAGCAGACAGATTGTGCATCCGGCCGCGCCGTTCGGAACCGAGCGCGTGGTCGTTTTCCTTTTGGGCTGCAACGGATCCTGCCGGCAGAGATGTGCGGCGCTATCTCATCTATTGCTGCCGACATTGCTCTTGTTTCGACAGGAACAGCCAGTGAGAATGAGGCCCAAACCCGCTAGCTGAGGTATCCATGCGCCTCTCGGTCGAACAACATACGAATGCCCCGGCAGCAGCTGCATCTGCGGCGACTGTGGCTGACCCGACAGCTCCCAACATCAGCTTTCTTGCCCGCGAAACCGCTGCGGCGCTGCAGTCTTTCTTCGCCACCATCGAACGAATTACGGCTGACAACCCCGTCGGGATCGCGCGGCTGCAGGAACTCGCCGGCAAGGCGCGCGCCGGTCAGCTCACCGCGGGCGAAGGACAGGAGCTCCAGTCGCTGAAGGCGCAAGCCGTTCGCCAGGGACGCGCGATCGGTGCGGTCATCGGCTTCTTTCTGAAGCTGAGGCCCTACCCGATGCTCGAGGAGATTCGGAAGAAAGCGAAGCTGTTTCAGCCAGCGTTCGGTCCGGTGCTGGTCGTCGAAGGAGATACGGTTCGAGACGTGCTCGAGCGCGACCAGGAGTTCACGGTTGACCCTTACGGCGCCGAGATGATCAAGGTCATGACGCCGTCCCACAACGGCGGGTTCACGACTTTCATCCTGAGCACGGACGATAACATCGCCTACGAACCAGACAAGCGCCTGCTCTCAGCCGTGTGCAACCGGGAAGACGCCGAGCGGATCACCGACGTCATCCATCAGGACTGTGTGCGCCGCGTGGGCGCAGCCCTCGCCGCCGCCCGCGCCAGCGGTTCATCGACAATCGATGTCGTCAGCGCTGTTGCCCGGTACGTGCCCGTCACCCTTGGACACAGGTATCTCGGCGTGCCGGTGGCGCCTCAGCCCGGCTCATTCGAGCTCACGCCGGAGATGCTGACGTACTACGGCACGCCGATTGACGGACAGGCGGAAACCGCCCTGAAGAAAGACGACGGTGTCGTCCCCGACGAGCAGCAGATGTACCTCTGGATCAAGGCCGCGTTCCGCCACTTCTTCAACAATGTCCAGAAGGATCCGCAGGTACAGATCGACGGTTTGCGCTCGTGCCGTTTGCTGCTCGCGTATCTCCTTCGCGAGATCGGCATCCAGCGCGAACGTCTGTTGAGTGGTCAGGCCGTGGACGACACGATGCTGACGCGGCTGCTTCACTTCCAGCTCGGACGATCAGCGCCGTCGGTCGCCCGTCCGGCGAATCTCGATCCGCGGCTGGTCAGCGATCTGCGGATCGCCGAGAACGTGATGGGCACCATCGTCGGTGCCATCGCCGGTCAGGAAGAAGCGACCTGCCGGGCGATCGATTCACTCATGAGGCTCAAGGCCAGCGAGTACCAGACGAGCGGGACCGCCTCGGTTCGTTACGGCAGCTTCGCCGAGGCCACTGAGCTGGCGGTCAACGTTTTGAGCGGCACTCGTGCGAAGGAAAGCCGATGGGAGCTTTACAAGTACTTCCAGGAAGCTCTTCGTCTGCAGCCGCAGGGCGAGGTCCTGCTGCGCAAATGCGTGAGTGATGGGGCGCGCATTGCGGACAGCCGCCCGATAACGGCCGGCACGCTCGTCTTCGCCGCACACGGTTCGGCGATGCGAGACATCCCCAATCCAGACGCCTTCATCCTCGACCGGCCACGACAACACTACTTGCAGTACGGATGGAGCCGGCACACGTGTCTTGGCCAGTACGTTTCGCCGGTGATCATCGTCGAGTCGATGGTTGCCCTCCTCGGGCTCCAGGATCTGATGCGCCCCCAACATCGGCCCGGCGAGTCGGCGTTCCCCTTTGAACGGCGGTTCGGACAATTGCAGCTCGATGACCAGAACCTCTATGCCACGACCTTTACTCTCCAGTACGCAGATTCCGGCACGACCAGGATGTTCTGGCCACTCGCTCCGTCGAGCGACGCTGAGGTGTGTTGAGATGCCGACCTTCAGGATTCGATCACTGGTCTGCGTGTTATTGACACTGCTCGTGTGCGCGTGCAGCCGCGAGCCCGCGAGCGGCGGTGCCCCTGAGGCGACAACGGCCGCACGGGCGACAGGCACACCAGGGTTCGTCGGACCGTTGACTGACGATGCCAGCGACGACATCGTGTCGTGGGTCGACGGACAGGTCATCACCGACTGGGCCGCGGAGATCGACAAGCGCGATCACGCGATCGATGGATACCTGAGCGACACCGATCCAGTGCGGGCCGAAAAGTACGGCTTCCGGAGCGGGCAGAATCCACAGATTGCCTGGAGCTGGTTCCGCGACTACCCGGTCGGGTTCAACGGTGTGCCGTACGTACTGTTCAAGACGATTCTGGATCTGGATCCAGACCACCCGGACCCGGCGTTGCAACGAATCGCACGCATCTGGAAGCGCGAAGCCGCCTTGCCGCTGGGAACGGGTTCATCGGCAACACGGTGGACCTTCGATCACATCGGCATCGGTCCCAATCCAATCGACTACGTCGATGGGCTGGCTCGGCCGGCGGGAGAACGGCAGGCGGCTCTGCCGTTCGGGTTCGCCTTCGAGAACTCGCGGACGTTCGAGCCGCTTTCGACCGCAGAGATGAAGCTGCACGACGGTCAGCTTCGGCTCAAGAGCGTGTTTCAGAACACCAGCCTGATCATCGCCAAGCTCAAGACCGAAGAACTCGAAGAGGAATGGGAGAAGGATCGCCCGGACTTCGGAAGTCCGGGTGCGATGGACCGCGTGTTCCTGTCCTGCGCCGCGTGTCACGTCGGGCGGGTCTCGGTCGGCGGCAGGATGAAGTTCCTCGTCGGGATGCCGAACACGGAGATCGAAGCGCAGTACTACTCCAAGCTGCTGATGCTCACCAGTGCCGCGCTGGTGGAGTCCGGTTTTGATCCGGCGTCGAGCACACCGGTCAACCCGGCGTCGATCGTTCCTAACCGCAACGCCGTGCGCGCGCTCTATGCCGAGATGCTGAAGAAGGCGCTCGATCGACCCGAGACGATATACGGTCCGTCGCCCGCGCAGATCGCTCGCGCCAAGATTCAGACGCTCGCCGTTGCCGACAACTTTCCGAGCATCGTGAAGGATTTCATTGCCGTCGGCGTGAAGACGCATTTCATCTACTACGTGGTCGCGAAGAACAACGGCTACAAGCAGCCGCGGCCCGACGTCCTCGAAGACCGCCCTGGACAGATGGATGCGTTCGGCATTGCCTCCGGTCTCGTGGCGATACATACACGCAGGGCGGACAACAGCTTCCTGCGATTCGTGCAGAGCGATAACCCGAAGAGCCCGATCTTTACCGGGTTCTCGAAAGCGAACGGACTTCCGGCCGACGTGCCCGGAATGACGGAGGCGGTCACCGATCCCAAAGTGGCTGCCGATCGAATCTTCAAGAACATCGCTGCATGGGCGCCCCCCGTGCCAGCGCCGATCGATGTGAAGAGCGTCAACTGGGCACGCGACCGATATCACGCCAACTGGGACGGCAACCAGGGAGCATCGTCGCGCACGCTGGCGTCGGGCGCGTCAGCCACGGGCGACCCCCGGATGGTGAACGTACGCATTCACGAGCCGCTGAATCCCTTCATCGATAACCTACCGCCGCCGGCGTACCCATTTGCCAGCGTTGACCTCGCACGGGCGCGTGAGGGCAAGGCGCTCTTCAAGGCCAACTGTGCCAACTGCCACACGCCGCGCAATCAGACGATTTATTCGGCGGCGAAACTTGGCGTCGACACCAATCGCACGATGGTCAACACGAGTGTCTCCCGCTACGGCCTTGCGGCTCTGGTGACGGAGGCGTGCACGATCTACGGGCTGAACAACAAGGGACAGCCAGGCGCCGACTGGTGTGTGCCTCCCGGCGATTGGCAGGCGCGACTCGATGAATACTTCCGCGACACGCCTCGCCGCGTTGTCGAGGGCACGGCCGGCTATAAGGCCGACATGCTCTACGGGATCTGGGCTCAGGCCCCGTACCTGCACAACGGTTCCGTTCCCACAATCGGCCAGCTGGTCTGCCCCTCGACGCGTCCGCAGCGATTCCTGCGCGGTAACCTGAACTACGACGAGGCGCTGGTGGGCTTCGAATGGGCCAGCCGACCGTCCGCCCGATACAGCCCGAACGAGACGCTCCTCATCAAGGAATTCGACACGGCCGTGCCGGGCAAATCCAACACCGGCCACACCTTCGGGTCCGAGCTCTGCCCGGACACGAGCGGCCTCGATCCCACAAACGATCGCAAGGAAATCGAGGCCCGGCTGCTGAAGTCGCCGGTGGGCGCCCTCCTCGCGTATCTGAAGACCCTGTAGTCCCGCGCAGAGTCCGGCTTTTAGCCGGACCCTTGTTCCGGCCAGCGTAGTGTCCGGCTTCAGCCGGACCTTGCCTTCGTGTCGATCCGGGCGACCTTCGTTCGACGTCAGGATAGAGGCTCGCCAACGGCCGCGAACCTCAGGAATGAGGTGCACCATGGGGAAAACACTCTCGCGGGACGGAACGCCAATCGCATTCAGTCGAACTGGCAACGGGCCTGCCCTCGTATTTGTCGACGGCGCAATGTGTTATCGGGAGCAGGGACCGAGCCGGGCGGTAGCAGAGCAACTGGCGCCGCACTTCACGGTGTTCACGTACGACCGGCGAGGGCGCGGCGAGAGCGGAAACGCCGCGGCCTACTCGATCGAGCGGGAAGTCGAGGATCTCGACGCAGTCATCAGGGAGGCCGGAGGGACGGCCTTCGTCTACGGTGTCTCTTCCGGCGCAGCGCTCGCCCTCGAAGCCGCCAATCGGCGGCTGCCGATCACGAAACTCGTCCTCTACGAGGCGCCGTTCATCGT
>JALDXQ010000054.1:0-39437 GCA_032156805.1 Acidobacteriota bacterium | reverse complement strand
CTACTTCGCCCGGCAATGGCGGGGCACGAGCCGTGGCGAATCCTTCTGCGATCCCCGCGATCTCTGCGTTTAAATACTCCGCGTCTTCCGCACCCCTCCGCGATCGTGCGAGAGTAGGGCAATACTGAATCGGATGGAGAATCACAATGAGATATTGGGTCTCGGCGTTGGTGTTGGCCGTGGTGACGGCGGGTGTACTGACGGTCTCTGCACAGCAGGCCTCCGCGCCCGACATGATTCTCACGAACGGCAAGATCATCACGGTTGACGATCAGTTCTCGATCGCCCAGGCGGTCGCGATCCGTGGCGACCGCATCGTTGCCGTGGGGACGAATCAGAACATCACGCGCCTGGCGGGGCCGAACACGCGCCGCGTCGACCTGCGCGGCCGGTCCGTCGTTCCCGGGCTCATCGACAACCATGCGCACTTCCAGGAGGAGGGCGCCTACTGGACGCTCGAGCTGCGCTTCGACGGCGTTGACTCGCGCAAGCAGGCGCTCGAGATGATCAGGGCCAAGGCCAAGGAGGTCGGGCCCGGAAAGTGGGTGTTCAACCTCGGTGGCTGGTCGCCCGATCAGTTCGCCGATGACAAGAAGCCGTTCATGCGCGACGAACTGGACAAGGTGTCGCCGAACAACCCCGTCTTCCTTCAGTTCACCCGGTCGGCGCAGTATCTCAATAGCAAGGCGATCGAGGAGCTCAAGCTCGAGCAGCGCAAGGAGCCGTGGATCGAGCGTGACGCAAATGGACGCGCGACCGGCATCACTGGTGTCGCCGGCCGTAACACATTGTTCGATCAGGCCGGGTTCCTCGACGCGCCGAACGGTGGCAAAGCCAACCTCCCGATGGATGTCATCGTGGCCAGCCAGAAGGTCATGCTGCGGGATCTTGCCAAGGCAGGTCTCACGGCATCCGGTGGTCAGTGTTTGTGGGAAGACCTGTACCGGCAGTTCCAGAAGGAAGGCACCGCCAGCATGCGGTTCTTCTGTCAGAAGACAGTTCCCGGTGGAGGACGCGGCGCAGGCGCGCAGGAAAAGATGATCGCGCAACTCCCATCGCTTCGCTTCCACGACGGCGACGAGTGGATGGACAACTCGAACTACGGTGAGCGGTTCCCCGGTGGTGGCGGCGGTGACGTGATTGCGCCCGGTCCCGAGCCGATTGCCGCGCCGGAAGTGTGGGACGCATGGGGCCGCTTCGCGCTCGCCGCGGCCAAGGCCGGTATCCCCGTGCAACTCCACTCGGTCACCGAAATCGCGATTGGAGAACAGCTCACGCAGCTCGAGAAGATCAGCAAAGAGGTCAACCTGCGCCCGCTCCGGTGGTCGTTCATGCACATGGAAGGTGTGACCCCGTCACAGATCGAGCGCATGAAGAAGCTCAACATGTTCATTGCTCTGAACCCGCGTCCGATCGTGTCAGGCGGGCTGCTCCATCGCATCCAGGGCGACAAGGGCAACGCCATGCCGCCCATGCGCGAGATCCAGGAGAGCGGGATCATGTGGGGATTCGGCACAGATGCCTTCGAGGTCAACCAGTTCCGCCCCTTCCAGATGTTGTATTTCGCGGTGACCGGCAAAATGGTCGGCGGGACGGTGGTCAATACGCACACGGTCAGCCGTGAGGCTGCGCTGATCGCCCACACCCGGAACAACGCATACCTGTTCTTCCGCGAGAACGATCTCGGCTCGATTCAGCCCGGTCGATTCGCCGATCTCGTCGTCACCGACAAGGACTACCTGACGGTGCCAGCGGATCAGATCAAAGACATCACGTCGGTGCTGACAATCGTCGGTGGCCGGGTCGTCTACGACGCCGCGGCAGGGGAGCGCTCAACCGCAAGCCGCTAGCCGAGGGCCTTCGTTAGTCAGGGACGGGGCAGGGTGGTGTCCGTCGGCCTGCCCCGGATGATCTGCGTCCCCCGGTCCACGGCACGCTTCGCGCAGCGCAGCAGCTCGAACGCATCGAAGGGCTTCCGGAAGAACGCAAAGGCACCCTGACGGATCGCCTCGGTTTCCGTGACCCCGCCCTCGAACCCGGTGATCAGAATCACCGGCAGGGCGCCCGGGGCCGGTACGACCATTGCCAGCAGCTCGAGCCCGCTCATGCGCCCCAGGTGAACGTCCGCAATGAGACAGGCGCGTGTCTCGTCGCGCGGCTGTTCGAGGAATTCCTCTGCCGACGAGAACGTCTGCACGGACCATCCTGCCGACCGGAACAGCCGCTGTAAGGCGAATCGCAGCGACGAGTCGTCGTCGACCACGAACACGGTTGGTATCGCCGGTTTGTTCAGTTCCAAGTGTTCAACCGCACCTCATGCGATGGCCGCGTTGCAACCGCCTCCTCGACTGGCGCGAGCGCGGCGAGGCTGAACCAGCAGGTCAGCCCGTGGTCCGGGTTGGGTCTCGCTGAGATCAGCCCGCCGTGCGCGTCGATGATCGTCCGGCAGATGGACAGACCCAGCCCCATTCCTTCCGTTGTCGTCGTGAAGAACGGCTCGAACATCCGGTCGATCTGATCGTCCGCAAACCCGACCCCGCAATCGGATACCGACACGACGACCCATCCGTCCTGTGCGGCCGTGGTGAGTCGCACGTGCCGCCGGCTGGCGTCGACCGAGCGCACAGCCTTGCACGCGTTCATCAGCAGGTTGAGCACGACTTGCTGGAGCTGGATGCGATCGCCGTACACGCGTCTGAGATCGGGCGCCAGTGCGACGTCGAGCACAACCTGATGGCGGACCATGTCGCTGTGGACGAGCGCCGATACTTCCGTGACCAGCGAATTGACGTCAACCCGGTCGTACTCGCGGCGCTCTTTCCTGAGCATCGATCGCAAGTGGCGCAGGACGTCGTCAATGCGGCGGGTGTCGCTCGTGATGTCATTGAGTGCGGCGCAGACCTCGGTCACATCGGGCTGTGGTGCCTCGAGCATCACCAGCGCTGTGTGGGCATTGGTCGTGATCGCGGCGAGCGGCTGGTTGATCTCGTGGGCCAGGGAACCGGTGAGTGTGCCGAGCGCCATCACTCGTCCGACGTGCGCGAGCTCGTCCTGCAGCTCCCGTGCGTGGTGCTGTGCGCGCTTCTGATCGGTCATGTCGCGCACCAGGCATAACACCCGATCGCGGTCCGAGGGAACGGCGCGCACTTCATAGAATCGCAGGCCGCCGCTGATCGGCAGCGAGTACTCCAGCGTTACCAGCTGATCCGACTGCAGTGCCTCCCCGACGCAGTTGGAGATGCGTGACGCCAGCTCCGGTGGCAGCACGTCCCCGATGCGGCGGCCGATGAACTGTGCTGGCGGCAGCATGAGATGACTCTGGTCCTTGGCATGAAATTCGAGGAACTCGCCCTCCTTGCTCATGAGAAAGAGCCAGTCCGGTAGAGCCTTGACGATCGCCCCGTGCCTGGCCTCGGCTTCCTTGCGCGCGGTCACGTCCAAACCGACCGACAGTACGCAACGCTGGCCCTCGACATTGATCGTCTCGGCGGAGAGGATCGCCCACATCGTCTGGCCAGCCTTCGTGCGCAGCTTGACCTCGCGTTCAGCCGATCGTCCATGCTCGAGCAGATCGGCATAGAAACGGTTTCGTTGGAGGATGTCGGGCCACATGTCGAGTTCGGCCGAGCTGTGCCCCAGTACGTCGCCCTTGCTGTAGCCCATTTGCCGCTCGAAGCTCTGGTTGACGTCGATGAACCGTCCACCGTCGAGGGAGGTAATGGTCATCGCGCACGGGCTGGCGTGAAAGGCGGAGCCAAACTTCTCCTCGGATCGCCGCAGTTCCTGCTCGACCAGTTGCCGTTTCGAGATTTCCGATTGCAGCGCTGCGTTCTCTTCAGAGACTGCGCGGCCGCGGTCGACGCTTTCGCTCAGCGCGCGTTCCGCGCGTTGATGTTCTTCGACGAGCAGGAGCATCATCCCGAGGCAGATTCCTCCAGTGAAAGCGACATCCAGCAACAGAAGACTGGCCGCGTCCAGGACCGCGCGATCCGCGGCTCCGTCGAAGGCAGCAGCGCTGGCGGTGCGCAACAGCGCGGACGCGAAGACGAACTGATTGACGCCGTAGATCAGGCAGCTACTGCCTGTGATGGTGGCGGCCCATGACCACGTCGCGCGCGCCCGCTCGAAAAAGACCCACGCGCAGAACAGCAGGACCACGCCGAGCGCCAGCGTGCGCGCACCTTGACGAACCGAAAAGCTCGCGATGGGATCGACCCAGAGAAGAGACACCGCGAACGTCAGCGCCCCCACGACGAGCGCTGCTCCGAGTCCGGGAATCGCCAGCTTTTTCCCGATCGCGCGGGAAGAGCGGAAGCTGACGACGCCGAGCGCGAGCAACGGCACCGTCATGAAGGCGGCGAGTGTCGCAATGAGGATGAGGGTGCCGCGCACGAACGCCGGCGCAGTGTTCAGCGAGACCTGAATCTGGGCCACCACGAGAAAGACGGCCGACGAGGTCCACGCCCACGCCCACCAACGGTTGAATTCCTGGCCTTGGAGATGTCGCGAGAGAGACCACAGCAGGACGGCCAGGAAGACGGTGACCAATGTCTGCGCGGGGAGCAGCGAGAGAAATGTGTTCAAGCGGCAATCTCGCCGGGCGGCTGGACGCGCGAGGAGGGTATCGACAACGCAGCGATGAAAGGAATCCTAGCTCAGGATGTCGGTGAGGTCCACTCGACAGGCCGCCTTCTTCGTCGTAATGTGTGCATCAGTCCCGCACGTCGTTACGGAGCTTCTCGAGTCCCGGCGAGGAGAGTTCCCATGTATGCGACCGTAAGAACGCTCCTGTTCGCGTTTGCCGTCAGTCTGTCTTTGGTCCCGGCGTTGGCATTCGGTCAAGCTCAACCGGGGCCGCGCCCCTATGACACGCTTCCCGACTGGAGCGGAGCCTGGTCCATGGTCGGAGGAACGGTGTTCGATCGCGCCACGCAGACCGGCCAGGGAGGAGCGACAGCGGCGGGCGTCAGGTCGCACCCGCCGTACAACGCCGAATGGGAAGCCATCTACAAGTCGCATCTGGAGCGGCGCGACAAGAATCTGTTTCCCGACACGATCTCGAACTGCGGAGTGCCTGCAGGGTTTCCTCGCCACTTCAATCTGCCCGATCCCTATGAATTCGTCGTTCGTCCCGAGCAGGTGTGGGTGCTGACTGAGAACGGTCCCAACGTCCTGCGCATCTACACCGATGGACGGACGCATCTCGAAGATCAGTGGGCGACCTACACCGGCGATTCGGTTGGGCGGTGGGAGGGTGACACGCTTGTCTTCACGACGGTGGCCCTGAAGGGTTATCGCGACAAGGACGTGATTCTCGACAGGACTGGTCTCGTCCTCAGCGACCAATCGCGTGCGACGACTCGCATTCGAAAGATCGATCCGAAGACCCTTCAAGTCGAGATGACCATCGAAGATCCAAAGGCGTTGACCAAGCCGTGGGTGGTGACCAAGCAGTTTCAGAAGATGCCGGCGGGCACGCGTGTGTACGACTATGGGTGCGCAGAAAACAATCGCAATCCGGCCGACATCGAATCGGGCAAGACGCTGGTCATCGGCCCCGACGGCAAACCGCTGAACAAGGAATAGCGAGGTACACCATGAGGACGCACGCGCTTCTCGGGGCTCTCGCGCTCGCCGTCATGCTCGAGATCAATGCTCCAGTCACCGCGCATCACTCGGGTGCGGGTTTCAACAGCGACAAGGTGATCGAGCTGACGGGAACGATCAAGGAGTTTCAGTTCACCAATCCGCACACCTGGATCCAGATCATCGTCGAGGACGACAAGGGTGCGCAGGTGGAGTGGAGCGTCGAGTGGGGCAGTCCCAATTCGCTCGGCCGCCAGGGCATCCGCCCGTCGACGTTTCCGCCGGGCGCGAAGGTGACGATGCGCCTGCGTCCGATGCTCAATGGTGCGCCGGCTGGCGGCTTCGTCGGCGCGAAGTTCGAAGACGGGAAGACGGTCGGTCGCTGGGAGTGACGTAACGCAGGAGGTGTTGCCGTGAGGTTGACATTCGCGTTCCTTCTCGTCGTCGTCATCGTCTGCGGAGGCCGATCGCTCGGCGCCCATCACTCGATTGCGGGGGAGTTCGACACATCGAAAACCGTGATGTTGAAGGGGAGCGTGACCCGGATTGAATGGACCAATCCGCACGCCCGGATCTACGTCGACGTCGCGCAGCCGAACGGGACGGTCGTCAACTGGAACGTCGAGTTGGCCGCCGTCAGCGCGCTCGCGCGGAACGGCTGGACGAGAAACGCCCTCAAAGTGGGTGACACGGTGACCGTCGACGGTTTCCACGCGAGATCGGGCGCTCCCATCGCGAACGCTCGATCGGTCGTACTCCCTGACGGACGCAAGGTGTTCTCCGGCACCGCGGATCAGTAACACTCATCGGAGAGAGTTCCGTGAGAACCAGCTTCCTCATCTCGGCACTGGCTTTGACGACACTCGTGCTGTCGGCCCAAACGCCGGAACAAGGCCAGTCATCGATCAGCACTCAGCGACGCGCGGGACCTCCCTCGGGCCCCGTTCCACGTTTGCCGGATGGGACAGTCGATCTCAGCGGCGTCTGGGTCGGTGGCGGTCCCATCAACGACATCGAACGCGAAGGTGGGCTCAAGCCAGGCGAGCTCGACGCGCTGATGCTCGCTTCAGCGAAAGCGCTCATGGCCACCAGGGACGTCACTCAGGAGCCGCACAACCGCTGTCTCCCGATGGGCGTGCCGCGAACGACGCCATTTCCGTTTCGCATGGTGCAGACGCCCACGCACAAGGCTGCGACCCACCTCTTCATCCTGCAAGAGGGCAACATCCATAGCTATCGGCAAGTGTTCATGGATGGGCGCAAGCACCCACCCGATCCCGACCCGACCTGGTACGGTCACTCGATCGGATGGTGGGAGAAAGACACGCTCGTCATCGATACCGTCGGCTACAACGACAAGTTCTGGTTCGACCGGCGGGGGACTCCCCACACCGAGCAGCTGCACACCATCGAGCGATGGACGCGCCTGGATCTCGGCCGCATGGAAAACAAGGTGACCATCGACGACCCTGGCGCCTTCACGAAGCCGTTCACGGTGACGTTCATGGCGACGCTCAGCCCGCCCGGGGATGAGCTGATGGAATACATCTGCCAGGAGAACAATCAGTACGGCGTGCACACGATTCCCGGCTTCAACCCGCTGACGGGTGAAACCAAGAAGTGAACACGGCGAAGAACTGACTATGCACAGGATTCTCGGTGTTTCGGTGTCCCTGTGTGTCGCAGTCGGCGTGATGAGCGGGGCACCGCTTGCCCGCACGTCGCAGCAGGGCAGCCTCGCGCTGGATGTCGTGGTGGTCCGGCCCGACTTCTACATGATCGCGGGCGCCGGCGGCAACGTGGCCGCACAAATCGGTCCGGCGGGCGTCGTTCTCGTGGACAGCGGATCGGCGCAGATGGCAGACGCGGTGCTGGCGGCGGTCAAGCGGCTGACCGACCGCCCGATTCGCTATGTCATCAACACCAGCGCCGACGCCGATCATGTCGGTGGCAATGACCGGCTGTCGAAGGCGGGCCAGACGATCCTGGGTCATCAAGGAAGCAGCGGCGTCAGCGAGGAGGTCTATACCAGCGGTGGGGCGGCCGGCGTACTTGCGCACGAAAACGTCTTCACCAGCATGAGCGTGCCCGGGTCTCCATTTCCGTTTGCCGCGCAGCCGACAAAGACCTATACGGGCCGCAGCTATCCCATGTATCTCAACGGCGACGGCATACAGGTGATACACATGCCCGCCGCCCACTCCGACGGCGACAGCATCGTCTTCTTCAGGCGCTCCGACGTCATTGTGAGCGGTGACATCCTCGATACGAACCGCTTTCCTGTGATCGATGTGGGGAAGGGCGGGAGCATCCAGGGGGAGATCGATGCCCTGAATGGCATCCTCGAGATGATGATCCCGCCGTTCCCTCTGAGATGGCGGGAGGAGCGGACGTACGTGATCCCTGGGCATGGCTTCGTCGCCGACTACGGAGACGTCGTCGAATACCGGAACGTCGTGACGATCGTTCGCGACAGGATCGCGGACATGATCGGCAGGGGGATGACGCTCGAGCAGGTAAAGGCGGCCGATCCGACGAAGGGGTTCCGGGCCCGGTACGGATCTGATGCTGGTCAGTGGACGACCGACATGTTTGTGGACGCGGTGTTTCACGGGTTGAGTCGCAAGGAATGAGGCCCGCAACCTCGGTTCTGCTGCTCAGCCTCCTGCTGACCGCTGCAGTCAGCGCGCAAAGCCGCGCGACGCAGGCACCGGCTTCAACCGCCCGCGCTGATGCGCCGATTGACCTGACCGGGTACTGGGTGTCGGTCGTCACGCAGGATTGGCGCTGGCGCATGGTCACGCCCGCGAAGGGCGACTACGCGAGCATCCCGATTACGCTCGAAGCCAAGAAGGCTGGCGACAACTGGGATCCGGCCAGAGACGAAACCGCCGGCGAACAGTGTAAATCCTACGGGGCCCCCGCGCTGATGGCGGTTCCAACGCGACTGCGGATCACATGGCAGGATGCCAACACCCTCAAGCTCGAAACGGACGCGGGCACTCAAACACGCATCTTTTACTTTGGCGATAAAACACCGCAACGCGGAGCCCCGAGCTGGCAGGGGCATTCAATCGCGCAATGGGAGCGGCCACGCGCGGGCAGAGGCGGAGCGCCGCAAGGCGGATCACTGAAGGTCGTCACGTCCCATCTGCGTCCGGGCTACCTGCGCAAGAACGGCGTACCCTACAGCGCCAACGCATCGTTGACGGAATACTGGGATGTGTCGGCCGATCCGAACGGCGATCAGTGGATCACGCTCACCAGTGCCGTACAGGACGACAAGTACCTGCGTGAGCCCTGGGTCACCGCATTCAATTTCAAGAAGGAACGCGATGGTGCGAAGTGGGATCCCACGCCCTGCTCTGCACGGTGAGCGAGCGAATATGACCCGATGTGTCGCATTCATCGTGGCATTGATGGTGAGTTCCCCTGCCTTCGCGCAGTTCGATCTCACAGGGAAGTGGGCGTCCAGATCCAGCCAGGATGCTCAGGAGCGCGGGCCCGGCCCGGATGCGGTCGACTACCTGGGACTGCCGCTCAATGACGAGGGACGTGCCAGGGCGTTGAGTTACAACTACTCGATGTTGTCACTGCCCGACGGGCAGTGCGGCTATCACACGCCGTTCTACATCGTCCTCGGCCCCTTCGGTCTCCATATCTGGAATGAATTCGATCCGGTGACGGGCAGGCTGGTCGCGTGGAAGATCGGCGCGTGGGTCGATCGCGATGTGACGACGATCTGGATGGATGGGCGTCCGCATCCCTCGATCAACGCTCCCCGCACCTACGGCGGCTTCACGACCGGACGATGGGAAGGCAACACGCTCGTCACCACGACGACACATATGAAGGCCACCCAGATCCGGCGCAATGGCGCGCCGGTCAGCGATCAGGCGACGATGACGATGTATGTGTTTCGCCATGGCGATCTCCTGACGATTCGGGCGGTCATGGACGATCCCGTCTACTTCTCGGAGCCGCTGGTGCGGAGCCGCGTCTGGGCGCTGGATCAAGCGGGGAACCTGAATCTGGGGAACGGCGTTGCGTCACCATGTGAGCCGATCGCCGAGCTCCCGGTCGCAGACACGGCGGCCGTCGTGCCGCACTATCTGCCCGGACAGAATCCGTTCGTGAAGGAGCTCACCGAGAGACACAACATCCCGGTCGAGGCTGTTCTCGGTGGCGCGGAGACGATGTATCCGGAGTACCGCAAGAAGCTCACTGACTACGTGCCTCCTGCAATGTGCAAGCGATATTGCGGGTGCGGCGGGCTTGGGGTGCCGTGCATCGAGGACGGCAGCGGCGTCCCAAAGTGAACGGTGAGCGCCGCGTACGGTCCGACGGGGCGACAGTGCGGCGGTGCGACGGTCTAGTCCGACTGTGCGGTGTCCGATGTGCCTCCGCACGTCAGACTGGACCGTCGCACCATCGTACCGGACCGTCGCACTCTCGCACGGCCGCCCCCTCGGACCGCACCGTCTCCCTGCGATTCACTCTTGCGGCTGATCGGTGAGGGCCTTCCTGATCTCCGGCGGCAGGTTGCCGTCGTTGCACGTCAATCCTGGAGCTGCACCCGGCAATCCTTGGCGCTCGATCCATCCGCAGCAATAACGACCGCACGATGTCAGCGGCTTGTAGACCGGGCGCAGTGTCTTGCGATACTCGGGGTAGAGCGTGTGGGCATGTCCCATGGCCGCGTCTTTGGGGATGTTGTAGGCCTTCACCATGTAGTCTTCTTCCGGATTCTGCCCGGGAAGATAGTGCGGCACCTCGCCGGTGTCCTCGAGCGATGGGATCTCGACACCAACGTTGCAGGTGTCGCGCATCGGCCCCTGGCTCCCGCGTGGATCGAACTCCCACACGCGGCTCACGACGTGCGGTTCGGTCAGGTAGATTGGATCTTCCTGGACGGTGGTGATCGTCAGGAGGTTCTCGCGTCGCGTGATGAAGGCCGTGAACGTCGATCGATCGCTGCCCGGGAGGCCGACGCCGCGCCGGATCCACGCCGTCTTGACGTGAGTCGTGCGGACGACGAGCGTGTCACCTTCCCAATGTCCCGTCGAGAATCCTGACGAGGGATGCCATGCATTAGGAGAGGGGTGCGGCCGTCCGTCCATCCAAATCGTCACCGTGTCGCGCAGGTAGTCACCACCCATCACCCACGCGACGACGCGACCCGAATCGTCCACCTGGTTCCAGAATCGAAGCGCGAGCGGCCGGTAGAGTCCGACCCACGGCGACTGTGCCAGGCACTGACGCTCGATTGTCGACGGCAGGCTGGGCGTGTAGCGCAGCGCTTTGGCACGTCCCTCATCGCTCAGCGGCATGCCGGTGAAGTCGCCGAGGAAGGAGCCGGGACCCCGCTCGATGTAGTCCTCGTGCATCCGGATCGCGTACGAGCCGCCGAGCTCCACCTGTGCGAGCGCCGGGGTCACGGGCGCGAGCACACACGCCAAGAACGCCAGGACGGCTGGCGCCCTCATTCTCAGAATCGCGCGTCGCATGGTGTTGGATCCCATTTCGAGGTGTCACGTTCGAGCTTGTAATGGATCGCCGTTTGAAACGGCGCCTGCAGGTACACAGGGTCCTCGACGACGTTCGTGTTCACCAGGTACTTGTCGCCATTGGGCAGCGCGTGCACATCCCAGTGTTCCGTGAAGACCGCGCGCTCACTGTAGGGCACGCCGTTCTTGCGCAAGTACCCGGCGCGAAGATTGGTCGTCACGGTCTTCAATGAGCCGAAGCGTTGCGTGCCGCGCCCGCCGCCGCGCACGATCCACTGCGCGGATGTCAGTCCCTGCCAGCTGCGCGCCCCTTGCGCCGCCGCCGCCCCGAAGCGCATGAGCCGTGTCTGACTGCCGTAGTCGGTCTCGAGCTTGAGTGTGCTGTCGTTCTGCCAGGAGATCCGCATCCGGATCGGTCCACGCATCAGGCCTGGCGCGCCGTATGCCTTGCACTGGTCGCCGGCGGCTTCGTCCTTGTCCGGATCCCATGCCTCGGCGGTCTGCTGTCCCTGGAGACTGAGCGGGATGCTGACGATGTCGCCCTTCGCGGGCGTGATCATGCGCCATCGCCAGTCTTCCGAGATGATGGCCACCCACTGACCGGTGAGATCGACCGGCGCCTCGGCACGCGCGGAGACCGGCGTGCCGCGTGCGCCTCGCGTCTGCGCCTCGCCGTCGACGACCACCACGACGACGAGTGAAAGCGCGATCGTCAACGGCAAGGCGTGTTTCATCAACGTGTCCTGGTTCTATTCCGCCCCGAGCGTGACCGCCGTTCCGCTGGCGCTCACCATGAGCATCCCACCGCCGCCGCCCATCTGAATGTTCTCGTAATCGAGGTCCACGCCGACTACGGCATGGGCGCCGAGTTCCGTCGCCTGCTGCACCATCTCCTGCACAGCGATGTCCTTCGCCTTCCTGAGTTCCTGCTCGTAGGCGGCCGAACGCCCGCCCACGATGTCACGGATGCCGGCGAAGAAGTCACGGAAGATGTTGGCGCCAAGGATGGCTTCACCGCTCACGATCCCGAGGTGCTTGACGATGCGGGAGCCCGAAACCGTGGGCGTGGTCACAGTCAACATGTAGGAACCTCCTGCCGATCTATACGAGAGACACGACGGCAGGTTCTCATGGCTTGCGACGCAAACCGTTGTACACGGCCTCGACGAATCGATCCGTAGTCCAGTCTCCTTGATCCGAACCGTATCGCCCTCGATACCCCTTCGTGGGATTGGCGGCCTTCACCTGCTCGAGCGTCAGCCCTTTGTCGATCAGTTCCTGGATCGTGTCCCGGACGACCGTTACCATGTCGCGGTACTCGACGACCTCGCCGTAGTCCGAGATGTAGCCATGACCGGGAACCACGAGTGTGCGTCCCGGCTTCAGCACGAGCGGCATGTTGGGCACGATGAACTCGGTCAACAGGCGGTTGAGCGCTTCGATCTCACCTTGGATGCTGCCACCCTTCGCCGGATCGATCACCGGGAACTGGCGCAAGTCGATGATGTCTCCGGTCGCGATGACGTCCGCTTTCCGGAACAGCACCATCACGTCGCTGTCGGAGTGCGCACCAGTTTGCCGGATCACCTGCACGGCATCGTCGTTGACGTACATCGATCGATAGCGCGACGTGAAGGTGTCGTTCGGCAGCATCTTGGTTGGGAGAGACGACTCGGCGCCGTTGCTGCCGAGACCGCTCAGGCGGCGAAGCACGTTTTCGTGCGCGAGCACCGTGGCGTGGTTGCCATCGCCGAACGGATCCGGGCTGAGCCCGATTCCCGCGCCGCCAACGATTGCGTTCCCGCCAACGTGATCGAGATCGGCGCTGGTGTTGACGACCATGCGGATCGGTCGCGATGAAATCGCCTTGATGGCCTCGAGCAGCGCGGTTGCCTTCTCGCTCGAGCCGCTGTCGACCACGATGAGACCATCTTCCCCGGCGTGGACGGTGACGTTGCCGCCGGCGCCGAAGATGACGTGAACGTTAGGCCGGATCTGTATCGATTCAAGCCCAGCGGCCGTGGTCGACGGGTGCTGCTGGGCTGAGACGGCGTGCGCCCACAGCAGTCCGCTGAGCGCAGGGACGAGCGCCAGGGCGACGAGCCGTGTCGGTGCGCGATGAAACCACCCCGCGCTCCCCATCATCGTGGTCGAACCCTATACCACACTTGGGTGTCAGGCCTTAAACCAAGTCGTGGCCGGTGTAGGATCTTGCCGCCTACCGGCACCCCAATCGATTCACGACACTCACGGGCTCAGAGGTGGAGGACTTATGAAGCGCACCCTGCGAACCCTGGTCGGTGCAATCGCACTGTTGTTGTTCTCCGGGCTAGACGCGCACGCCCAAACTACAGCACAGATCAACGGCACGGTTGTCGATGAAGCCGGCGGCGTCCTGCCAGGGGCAACGGTGACAGCCCTCCAGACTCAGACCGGGTTTCGAAGAGACGTCGTGACCGACGTCGAGGGCTCCTACACGCTGACGAATCTGCCGATCGGACCCTATCGGCTCGAAGTCACGCTGGCAGGCTTCCGCACCTACGTGCAGACCGGCATCGTGTTGCAAGTAAACAGCAACCCCGTCATTCCCGTCAGGCTGCTGCTTGGTGCGATCGAGGAAACCGTGTCGGTCGAGGCGGCGGCGCCCCTGGTCGAAACGCGCAACCCGGCGATCGGCGCGGTCATCGACAACGAGGCGGTGGAGGCGCTGCCGCTCGAAGGTCGTAACGTCACGTCGCTGGTCGTGCTCGCCGGCACAGCCGTCGATACCGGAAACCCCTCGAGCCGGAGCCTGACGCAGAGTCGAGGCATCGCGGTCGCAGGTGGCCAGCAGTTCGGCGTGCAATACCTGCTCGACGGTGCGATGCACAACAACTGGTACGACGGCGTGAACCTGCCGCTGCCATTTCCCGACGCGATGCAGGAGATTCGCGTGGAGACCAGCTCGCAGAACGCGCAGAACGGCGTGAAGGCCGGCGGCACGGTGAGCGTTGCGACGAAAGCGGGCACGAACCTGTACCGCGGCGATGTGTTCGAGTTCGCCCGTCACCATCGCTTCAATGCCAAGGCACCGTTTGCCGCGGTGAATCCCACCACCGGTGAGCGTGCCAGTGACGGCCTGGTGAGAAATCAGTTCGGTGGTGTGCTCGGCGGCCCGATCATCCAGGACAAGATTTTCTTCTTCGGCGCGTATCAGGGCACGCGCACGACGCAGACACCTGCCGACATCATCACCTTCATCCCCACGGCCGCTATGATGAACGGCGATTTCACGACCGTGGCATCGGGGCAGTGCCGCGCGCAGGGCAACCTTGCGCTGCCGCCGGCTTTGGGGTTCGTGAACAACCGGATCAATCCCGCGCTGTTCAGCCCGGCGGCCGTGAAGATCGCCGGCATGTTGCCGCCGACCAGCGATCCGTGCGGCCAGATCGCGTACTCACGTCCCACCAAGCCCACCGAGGACATGCCGATCGGCCGCATCGATTGGCAGATCAACCCGAACCACTCCTTGTTCGCGCGCTACATGCTCTCGACGACGTTCTGGGATCCGGCGTTCGAGAACGCTGACGGCAACATCCTGGCGGCGACGCTCGGTGGTCGAGACAACACCGTGCACTCGTTCACCATCGGGGACTCGGTGGTGCTGAGCAATTCGATGGTCAACAACATCAGGTTTTCAGTCAGTCGAACGAGCGTCATCAGGACGCACTCGGATCTCTTCGGGCCAGAGGACGTCGGCGTGAACATGTTCACCTACATCCCCGAGTACATGAACCTGACCATCACCGGCGCCTTCTCGATCAACACCGGGACCGAGACGTTCTCGTTCTACAAACCGAATACGTATTCGTTCTCGGACGACTTCACGATGGTCCGCGGGAATCATCAGTTCGCCTTCGGCGGCGCGGTGGCGATGTCGGATTGGCAGACCGAGTCGAACGTGCGCTCGATGGGGCCGATGTCGTTCAGCGGCGGAGCCACCGGACTGCCGCTGGCCGACTTCCTCCTCGGGCGCGTCTTCGAGTTCCGGCAGGCGACGCCATTCCGCCAGGACATCAAGCAGCCCTATTTCGCGCTTTACGCGCAGGACACCTGGCGCATGTCGCCGAACGTGACCTTCAACTACGGGTTACGGTGGGAGCCGTGGTTCCCGCAGGACAGCGTGGACCAGGCCGTCTACACGTTCGACGTCGATCGGATGTGGAACAACGTCCGCAGCACGGTGTATCCGGAGGCGCCTGCCGGCCTCTATTACCCGGGCGATCCCGGGTTCCCGGGGAACTCGGGCATGAACATCGTGTGGTCGAACTTCGCGCCGCGCGTCGGCGTGTCGTGGGATCCACGCGGCGACGGGCGTACGTCGGTGCGTGCCGGGTATGGGTTGACGGGCGACTTCGTGACCGGACAGTTCTTCTTCGATTCGCGCTCGGCGCCGCCGTTCGGGTTGGAGCAGCGTCTCACCTCCACGCGGCTCGACGATCCATGGGGCGCGGTCGGCCGGGCCAATCCGTATCCGGCTCCACTCGGCGGCGACGATTACCCGTACGACGCTGCTCTGTACTCGCTCTTCATCTCGATGCCGACCGACATCAAGACGACGCGCAATCATGCCTGGAACGTGGCGCTGCAACAGCAGGTGGGCCAGAACATGGCGTTCTCGGCGACCTACCTTGGCAATCGCATGGTCAACATGTGGGGCGTCGTCGATGGCAACCCGGGTGTGATTCCACCCGGCTCTACCGCGACCGGGCCGTGCACCCTCAGGTTGCCGGCGGGTGGAACGCAGACCTTTGCCAACTGTTCGACCGCGCCGCTCGACCTCCGCCGCGAGTTGAGCCAGGTGAATCCGCCGGTTGGGCAGTATTACGGATACCTGGACTGGATCACCGACGCCGGCTGGCAGAACTATCACGGCCTGCTGCTCTCGATTCAGCGCCGTTCCGCGGGTGGCCTCACGACCAACGCCAATTACACGATCTCCACCTGTGAAGGGCTCATCAGCCAGGGCCAGGCGCCGCTCAACGTCGCCACCGGATACATGGTCCCGGTCTCGCTGATCAACCCGCCATCGGATGCCGATCGCGACGCCATCTTCGAGTCAGACAAGGGGCGGTGCAGCACGTGGCGCAAGCACATCTTCAATCTCAGCGCCAGCGTCGAGACGCCGCAATTCAGCAACGCGACCGCGCGCGCGCTCGGCTCCGGGTGGCGGATCTCGGGGATCTACCGCGCGAACTCGGGCGCGCCGCTGACGGTCTTCACCGGCACCGACCGTGCGCTATCGGGGATTCAGGCAACGACGCAGCGCGCGAATCAGATCCTTGATGATCCCTATGGCGACGGGACGCCCAACAACTGGCTGAACCCCGCAGCGTTCGCACAACCGGCGCTCGGGACGTACGGCAACTCCGTGCGCAATGCGTTTGACGGTCCCGGACGACATGTTGTCGATCTCTCACTCGTTCGGTCGTTCCGGTTTGCCAACAGTCAACGCCTCGAGGCGCGAGTCGAGGCGTTCAACGCATTCAACTGGTTCCTGCTGGAGAATCCGAACACGACGCTGTCCGCTGCCACGTTCGGACGTATTACTGCGTCAGGTGATCCGAGGATCATGCAATTCGCGGTGAAGTATGAGTTCTGATCCTGGCGGTTCGGGGGGCGATGGTGCGATGGTGCGATGGTCCGGTCCGACGGTCCGATGGTCCGATGGTCCCGTTCGATGGTGCAGTGCGACGCTTCGACATCCAGTGGACTTCGCACCGCGCACCCTCGGATTGCACCTCCGCACCGTCGCACCCCCGCCCCCTCGGACCGTGCCGTAGGCTCGTAACGATTCGTGATTGGTGATTCATGAAGGCAGCCCTCGTTGCCGTCCTCGGGATTGTGTTGAGCAGCGGGCTTGCTGCTCAGTGGCTCACACAACCGACGACCGGGATTCCACGCACGGCTGACGGCAAGCCGAACCTGACGGCGCCCGCGCCGCGGGCGCCGGATGGTCATCCCGACCTCACCGGGCTGTGGCTGAAGTCGTCGCCGAAGTACGCGCGTAACGTCGCCGCGGATCTCAAGCCTGACGAGATCCAGCCGTGGGTGCGAGATCTGGTCGAACAGCGGCGCGAGGATCTCGGCAAGGACGGCATGCAGGTGCGCTGCCTCCCGCTCGGGCCGGCTTACGCCACGTCCGGTGACAGCACCGGGTCAGAGATGACCCGCATCGTCCAGACACAGCAGCTCATCGTGATGCTCAACCCGGATCTCACCTATCGGCAAATCTGGCTGGATGGCCGCGCCCTCGAGCCGGAGCCGAACCCGTCGTGGATGGGGTACTCGGTGGGGCGCTGGGACGGCGACACGCTCGTCGTCGAGAGCTATGGCTTCCATGCCGGCACATGGCTCGATCGGACTGGCCATCCGCATACGGAGCAACTTCGCATGACGGAGCGGTACCGCCGCCCGCGTTTCGGGGCGCTCGAGATCGAAGTGACGTTTTCGGATCCCAAGGCATACACCAAACCCTGGACGGTGAAAGTCGGCGCCGACTACGCTGCCGATACGGAGATGATCGAGTGGGTGTGCAACGAGGGCGCGAACCGGGCGCTCGTGCACTGGGTCGGCACGGCGTCGGACGAACGCCGGAATGAGCCGAAGATCGCACCGGAGATCCTGGCGCGATACATCGGCACCTACCTCGAACAGCCGCCGTACTGGAGAAGCGCGCAGATCGTCGGGTCGCCCGCGGCGGCTGGCCGCACCCTGCACATCGCACTCGACGGCGGCAGGCTCGTCGGCGAGATGGACGGGCGCGGCAAGCAGGATCTCGTCGCTCTGTCCGAGGCCGAATTCACCGGTCTCTACGGTCTCGGCGTCCAGTTCTTCGACGGCGGGCTGTACGTGAAACACGTCTCAGGCAACTACCGCTTCGCGCGCAAGTAGGGGCTGCGACTCCGGCGTCGACTCCTCGCCAGGCTGCGACGCGTTGAACCAGCAACGCCGAGAGAAGACAGTTCGACGTCAATCGAAAACGATTTGAGCGGGGAAGGATGTCGATGCTCTCAGTTCGTCCAGCCACTCGAGACGACGCCGCTGCGGTTGCGGCGGTCCTTAAGGTCATCGTATCCGAACGGGTGCACTCTGCCATCAATCGGGCGTGGACCGTCGAAGAGGAGCAAGCCTACCTGGTGTCGCTCTCTTCGCGCGAAGTCGTTCACGTGGTCATCGACAGCGCCGTGGGCATCGTCGGCCTGCAGGTGCTTGACCGCTGGTCGACACTCGACTCGATGGCGCATGTCGGCCATGTCGGGACTTTCATTCTTCCGAGCCATCGTCGTCGTGGCGTTGGTCACACTCTCTGGGCCGCTACGGCGGCGTTCGCCCGTGCGGTGGGTTATCGAAAGCTGGTCATCCAGGTGCGCGACACCAACGCGGCGGCACAATCGTTCTACCGTCGTCTCGGCTTCGGCGTGTGCGGTCGGCTCGTCAAGCAAGTCGTGATCGACGGCGTCGAAGAGGACGAGATCCTGATGGAGTTGCTCCTCTAGCGGTTCGCCGGAGCGCAGTGAGTCGATGTTCTGCCAACTCGCCGATTCCTGAAGGCAGGGGGGTCGCGTTGTTGGTTGCCACGACACACCGAGGCACCGAGGTACCGAAACAACGATGCCTCTGTGCCTCAGCGTGTCGAACTAAGCAGCTATTTCCACGCCGACCGGATCGGCTTGCCGACCAGCATCGCCGGGTTCGCGCCCTTGCGCGGCGTGTACTTCTGCGCGCCGCCGTTGTCGACTTCGGCGACGTAGAAGTTGCCCTCCTGGTCGACGCTCATGCCGTGGACGCCCCACATGCCGCCGGGGAAGTCACCCCACGTCCCCCAGGCGTACTGGAAGTTACCATCGAGGTCGTACTTCAGGATCTTGCTCGTCCCGCGATCGGCCGCCCACAGGTAGCCGTCGCTGAAGATGTGGAACAGGTGAATGTCGGCGGGATCTTTTCCGAATGACCACTCGTGCAGGAACTTGCCGTTCTCGTCGAATACCTGCGCCCGCTTGTTGCCGCGATCGTTCACGAAGACACGCCGCGTCTTTGGATCGACGGCGATGCCGTGGACGTTGTTGAAGTAGCCGGGGCGCGTCTCCTTGCCCGCCTCGCCGCGCTGACCCCAGGCCGTCAGGTACTTGCCGTCCTTGTCGAACTTCACGACGCGCGTGCCGTTGTAGCCATCGGCAACGACGAAGCTGCCGTCCGGGAACCAGTCCATGAAGGTGGGCCGGTTGAAGTGCGACGCGTCGTTGCCGGGCACGCCGTAGGTGCCGATCGTCTGCACCTTCGTCTTGCCATCGTTGGTGAACTTGTGGATGACGTGCTTGTGGTCGTCCACGATCCAGACGTGCTTCTGTGGATCGTACGGGCTGATGGCGATGAAGTGCGGCCGCTGCATCATCGAGTCGTACTGATTCCACGAATCCACCAGGTTGCCCTGGCCGTCGAAGATCATGACGGTGTGTTCCCAGCGCGCGTCGACGCCGAACTTTCTCCCGCCGTTACCCTTTTCCCACGCTTCCATTCCGCCTTCGGCTGGCTGCCCGGTGCCGCCGTTTGAGGGCGGACTGGCGGCGGTGGCGTCGCGCCAAGGGAGGCGGCCGATTGGGAAGCTGAGGTTCGGCCCGAGTTGCGGGAGGTTGGTGGGCTTGGGGCGACCCAGCGCCGGCAACTCACCGCGCTGCAGCACGAAGATGCGGTTCGGGCTCTCGGCAAACACGCTTTGGCCCGCGCCAAACGTCCACCCTTCGTGGCCCTTGATCGTGGACAGATCCTTCGGCCATTCGGCCGCCACGTCATAGGCGCCGAAGATGTCCTGACCGCCCTTCTCGCTCGGCACCGCCGCGAAGCGTGTCGGGCCTGACTGACCGACGGCGACCTGGCTATCAGGCAGATAGATGACCGCGAGAGCCACTATGAATCCCGTGACGAACACGGCGAAGCGTCCAGCCATACAGTTCCTCCTCCGGCGAATCGACCACCTCCGGCGACGCAGATGTTACCCGTGCTTGGCGTTCATCTCAATGGCTCTCGGCGCTTGGCTCTCGGCTCTCGGCCTTGCTCGTGCAGTGACTCTACCCCAGAGCCCAGAGCCCAGAGCCCAGCGCCCAGCGCCCAGAGCCCAGAGCCAAAGATCCCGTTGACGCGCCACGGCAGGAAGGTTATGAACGACATGCCCATGGGACAACTGGCACCGTATCTCCAGAGCGTCGCGCGAATCATCTTCGGCTTCCTCGTGCTGCGTCACGGGATGGAGCAGGTCCTCGCCTATCCGGAGGCCAGCCATGCATCGCGCGTGTCGTTCGAAGGTGCGCTCGAGCTCATCGCTTTGCCCGCCGGGATGCTCCTCATCCTTGGGTTGTACACGAGGCAGGTCGGTCTCGTGCTGGCCGTGCTCTACTTCGTCCTTTTCTTCCTTGGCCCGCTGCAACGCGGTCCATTCACCCATCGCAACGGCGGCGACCCGATCCTGCTGAACGCGTTTTTCTTCCTCTACCTGTCGGCCGCGGGCGGCGGTCCGTGGAGCCTCGACCGGTTGCGCGGCGCCAACTCAACCGACAAGAAATGGACGCCGATCCTGCTCGGTATCCTGCGGATCGCTGCCGGCCTCCTGTTCCTGATGCACGGCCTGGAGAAGATCTTCGGTGTCGGGGGCGGCCGCATCGACCGCGACATCATGACCATTCGTGGCCTGGCCGGCTGGCTCGAGATCGTTGGCGGACCGCTCTTCACCGTTGGACTATTCACTCGTGCCGCGGCCTTCGTCCTGTCCGGCGAAATGGCGGTGGCGTACTTCCGGGCGTGGGCTCCTCGTGGTTTCTGGCGCAGCTTCGAGCAGGCAGGGATGGAAGCGTCGATCCTGTTCTGCTTCCTGTTTCTGTTCTTCTGGGCGGCAGGTCCTGGCGCCCTCAGCGTCGATGCATGGCGAGGTCGAAAGCAATGAAGAACCGTCGCGATTTTCTCAAGAGCGCTGCGGTGACCGGTGCAGCGGCACTGGTTCCAGGCAATGCTGCTTCGAGTCCGGCTGAAGCCGGACACTACGCTGCGGATGCACCACAACAGACGGCAGCACCCGCGCAGGCTTCCGCGCCGATCGCACCGCGGGAAGTCGATCCGCCGGAGGGTGGCGAGGTCATCACCACCGACAGGCCAGGCGGCGACTTCATGGTCGACGTGATCAAGACGCTCGACTTCGAGTACGTCGCATCGAATCCCGGTTCGAGCTTCCGCGGGATTCACGAGTCGATCGTCAACTACGGCAACAACAAGATGCCGGAGTTCATCACCTGCTGCCACGAGGAATCCTCAGTGGCCATGGCCCACGGCTACTTCAAGGCCGAGGGGAAGCCGATGGCGGTGTTGTGCCATGGCACCGTAGGCCTGCAGCACGCGGCAATGGCGATCTACAACGCCTACTGCGATCGCGTGCCGGTATACCTCGTGGCCGGCAACTCACTCGACGCCACGCTGCGGAGACCGGGCGTCGAGTGGGCTCACAGTGTCCAGGATGCCGCCGCGATGGTTCGCGATTACATCAAGTGGGACGATCAGCCGGTCTCGCTGCCGCACTTTGCCGAGTCGGCCGTGCGCGCCTACAAGATCGCGTTGACGCCGCCGATGATGCCGGTCCTTCTCGTCGTCGATGGAGGACTGCAGGAGGATCCGATCTCGGCGGAGATCTCGTCGCGTCTTCGTGTTCCGAGACTCACACGAGCGACACCGCCGCAGGGCGATTCCGGCGCAGTCACCGAAGCGGCGCGCCTCCTCGTCAACGCGCAGAATCCGCTGATCGTGGCCGACCGCGCGGCACGCACGCCCGCGGGAGTGCAGCGACTGATCGAGCTCGCCGAGACGCTGCAGGCGCCGGTCGTCGATCAGGGCGGGCGGATGAACTTTCCCTCGCGCCATCCGCTCAATCAGAGCAGCGCGGCACGTCAGCTCGTGGCCGAAGCGGATGTCATTCTGGGTCTCGAGCTGACCGACTTCTGGGGGACGGTCAGCGCCGTGCGCGATGGCCTGACCCGCACATCACGATCGCTCGTAAAGCCGGGCACGAAACTCGTGAGCATCACGGCGCTCGACCTGGCCACCAAGGGGAACTACCAGGACTTCCAGCGCTACCCCGAGGTCGACGTCGCGATGGCGGCGGATGCCGAGGCGACGCTGCCCGCGTTGACCGAAGCCTGCAAGCGACTCCTCACGGCCGATCGGCGCACGGCGTTCGAGGCGCGCGGCAAGCGCCTGGCCGAGGCACATGGGCGAGCGCTCGAGCGCGCGCGTGCCGAGGCAGCGTATGCGTGGGATGCGAGCCCGATCAGCACGGCTCGCATGACCATGGAGCTGTGGGCCCAGATCAAGAAGGAGGACTGGGCGCTCGTGGCCGAGAGCGGCATCATGAGCGACTGGACGTCGCAGCTGTGGAACTTCGAGAAGCACTACCAGTCGCTTGGCGGCTCGGGCGGCGCCGGCGTGGGCTACGGCGCCCCGGCGGCTGTTGGTGCCGCACTCGCCAACAAGAAGCACGGACGGCTCTCGGTCACGATCCAGGGTGACGGTGATTTCCTCTACGCGCCCGGCGTCTGGTGGACGGCCGCGCATCACCGGATTCCGCTGCTCGCCGTGATGCACAACAACCGCGCGTATCACCAGGAGGTCATGCATCTGCAGCGCATGGCCAACCGGCACAACCGCGGCATCGCGCGCGCGCATATCGGGACGACGATCGAGGATCCGAACGTCGATTTCGCCAAGATCGCGCAGGGCATGGGCGTGCATGCGCAGGGACCGATCACGAACCCGAAGGAGCTGGCGCCGGCGATCACGCGGGCTCTCGATGTCGTGAAGCGTGGGGAGCCGTCGCTGATTGATGTGGTGACGCAACCGCGGTGAGGGAGGAAGCGGGGAAGACGGAGGAACCGGATCGCCACGGAGCCACGGTGAAACGGAGTACGCACGGAGCACAGACGCTTTCATCCGCGTGTCACGCGGGTGGGTCCGCGCTTGCGCGCGGACGGGAACGAGTGAAGCCCGAGGCACGCAAACACTCGGCGTAATGGTTTGAGTGCTTGCGTGCCAGGGCTTCGCTCGTTCCTGTCGCCGGCCCGAAAGGCCGGCGCCCCCCCCGCGCTCCGTGTCACCGCGTCTCCGCGGTGATCCGTTCGCTCCGAAAACTCCGCTACCGCAAAGGTGAGCTGATGCGAATTCATATCGTCACGCTCGTCGCTCTGATATCCATCGCAGGCGTAGAGGCGCAGACGCCTGCAACGCAGGCAGCGCCAGCAGGAAACGCCGAAGCAGGCAAGAAGCTGTACGACAGCTACGGCTGCTATCAGTGCCACGGCCGCGAGGCGCAGGGATCGAGTGCGACCGGGCCACGTCTCGGACCGAAGCCGATCGCGTTCACGGCGTTCAGCCGATACGTGCGGCGTCCCACTGGACAGATGCCGCCGTACACGAGCAAGGTTGTGTCGGATACCGAGATGGCGGACATCTACGCGTTCGTGCAGGCGCGACAGGTACCCGCGCAGAACGTTCCGCTTTTACGTGAGCCGTGAGGCTTGATGTCATGGCGGGCCCGAAGAACGGACCCGCCTTGGCGGCAGATGTTGGCAGTGTAGGGCGGGTCTTGCTCTATAGACCCGCCGCCGCGCCAACCTAGTTGCTGAACACGTAGACGGCGCCCGACTCGCTGACCGAGTTGTCAGCCAGGTTTCCGCCGGCGCCCTTCGAGCTGCCGTCCTCCGCGTGCGCCGAGGCGACCATGAGGCGTCCGTCGCGACTGAGCGCGACCGATCCGCCGAACTCATCGAAAGCTTCAGCGTTCGAGCTCTTCACGTAGTACGTCTGCCGCCATGTCGTGCCGGTACGAGTGAACACGTACACCGCACCCGATTCTGACGCGGCATCGTCATCCTGCTTGCCATTGATCCCTTTACCTGAACTGTCCTCGAGCGAGGCGCCAAGCGCCGCGGTGTTGCCATCGCCGCTCAACGTCGCCCGCGAGCCGAACCAGTCGTTGGGCCCGGTGTTCGATGCCTTCAGGAATGCCTGCTGCGTCCACGTCGTGCCGCTGCGCACGAAGACGTAGGCTGCGCCCGTGGAGACATCTTCCATGCGGTCGTTGTCACAGCCGGACTGGTTCACGCCTGTCACTGAGCAATCTTCGTCGAGCGAGCTCGCCAGCAGCGTATTCCCATCGTCGCTCAGCACGACGTTGACGCCCAGGGAGTCGCCGGCTTCGGCGTTGTCGGCGTGGATGTAGGCTTGCTGTGTCCAGGTCGATCCCGCACGTGAGAAGACGTAGACGGCGCCTGAGCCGCGTCGCATGTTGTCATAGGGGCCGTTGATGCCCCTCGCGGATCCCCCTTCGTCGAAACTGCCGGCGGCGAGTGTGTTGCCGTCGGCGCTGAGCGACACGCTGTAGCCGAACATGTCGCCCGGGTCGGGGTTGGCAGCCTTGATATATGCCTGTTGCGCCCAGGTGTTACCCGTGGCTGCGAACACGTACACCGCGCCAGCCGATTGTGCCGAGTTGTCGTCCTGCTTGCTGTTGATGCCAGCCGACGCGCTGTCTTCGGTGATCGCACCGACGGCCAACGTTCGGCCATCATCGCTTAGAGCCAACGACGCTGCGAACTGGTCGCCATCGCCGAAGCTGTCGGCGGTGGCCGCCGCATGACCGGTGTTGGAAGCCTTGATGTACGCCCGTTGCGCCCAGGTCGTTCCAGTGCGAGTGAAGATGTACGCTGCCCCGGCCTGCGGGATCGAGTGGTCTGCCCCATCGCCGTTGACGCCGGTCGATTTGCTGGCTTCGCCAAAGGCCGACACGGCTAACGTGCTGCCATCGGCACTCAGCGCGACGACGTGGCCGAACTCCGCGCCCATTTGCGGATTCGATGGTTTCACATAGGCCTGTTGCACCCATCCCGTACCGCTCCGCACGAAGACGTACACGGCACCGGACGCGTACATCTCGTTGTCGCTCTGGTTGCCGTTGATTCCCCTCGCTCCGCTGCTCTCATGCGGCGCCCCGACCGCCACGGTGTTCCCGTCGCTGCTGATGGCGACGCCCCACCCCGCATGCCCGTCGAGTTGCCCGCCGCAGCCGAAGTGATCGTCCGCATCCGGGTTCGAAGCTTTGAGGTAGGCGACTTCTTTGAGCTGAGCCGTGGTGACCGAACCGGATGGCGGGGCCTGTTTTCCCGCCGCCAGGCTGACCCCGGCGATTACAACGAGTGCCACGCCCGCAACCGTACGCAACTCGACTGACATCATGTCTCCCCCAACTGGACCCCGAGAATCTCTCACCGCTCGACGGTCCTGTCAATTCGGATTTCTGGTCCGGCAGACGCCCGCATTGCCCAGGCGTCAGAGGATATGTATAGTCGCACGCAAAGAGATGCGGGAGACGAGGAATGCGATGAGAGGGAACACGAGGCGATCCATCGTGGGCGTTGTGGCAGCTGCCGTTGCCTGGCTGTCGGCGATCGTGGTCATGAGCGGTCAGGGTGGGGCCGCTCCGGCCGCGCCGCCTATGGCCGAGCAGGTCTTCAAGAACGTGCAAGTGATGAAGGGCATCCCCGTCAACGAGTTCATGGGCACCATGGGCATCTTCTCGGCGGCGCTGGGCATGTCGTGCGAGGACTGTCACGACGCTGGCGATGAGAACTGGTCGGTCTACGCCAAGGACAACCCGCGAAAGCAGATGGCCCGCGTGATGGTGACGATGATGGCCACCATCAACAAGACGCATTTCCGCGGGCGCCAGGTGGTGACGTGCTACACCTGCCATCGTGGCAGCGCGCGCCCCCGAGCGACAGCCGATCTGGCCGAGCTCTACGGCACGCCGCCGTTCGGCGATCCCAATGCCGTCTTCGAGCAGGCCGTCAATGCACCAAAGGCCGACGAGATTCTCGACAAGTACATCCAGGCGATCGGCGGAACGCAGCGCGTCGCGGCGCTGAAGAGTTATGTCGCGAAGGGAATGAGCGCAGGCTATGGACCGGAGAACGAGCCGCGGCCGCTCGAGATTTACTCACGCGAGGGTCAGCGCACGACCATAGTGCGCACGACCGCGGGCGACGCCACCACGACCTACGATGGCCGCTCCGGGTGGATTGCGGCGCCCTTCAGGCCGGTCGATGTGCTCGCGTTGAGCCCGCAGGAGGTCGATGGCTTGAAGCTCGAGGCCGATCTGGCGCACCCGGCGGGCATCAAGCAGGCGCTGACCAACTGGCGGGTCGGCCTGGCGACGGTGATCGATGACCGCGAGGTGCAGGTCGTGCAGGGCACCACGGCGCGTGGGGGAACGGCCACGCTGTACTTCGATTCAGAGACCGGCCTTCTCGTGCGCCACGTCCGCTACAACGACTCGCCCGTGGGCCGCATCTCGAGGCAGACCGATTACTCCGACTATCGCGAAGTCGCTGGCGTGAAGATACCGTTCAAGTGGACCGACACCTGGCTCGATGGTCGCGACGTCGTCGAGCTCGCCGACGTGCAGCCGAACGCGACGATTGACGCGGCGCGGTTTACGCGGCCGGCGCCTCCGGTCAAGAAATGAGGTCCGGCTGCAGCCGGACACTACGCACGAACCGTACGTAGTGTCTGGCTTGGCCAGACCTATTCGTTCCGACCAGGCACGCCCAGATACTGGCTCTTGATCTCCTCGTTCTCCCATAACAGGCGCGGCTCCGCGCTGTAGACGATCGTTCCCTGGTGCATGACGTGCGTCGCGTCTGAGACGTCGACAGCGAAGGCGGCGTTCTGCTCGGCGAGCAGGACGGTCGTCCCTTCGTCACGCAGCCGCCGAATCAATCGCGCCACGTCCGCGACGAGAGCCGGTGCCAACCCCTCGGTCGGTTCGTCCATGATGAGGAGCCTCGGATTCGCGACCAGCGCTCGCGCAATGGCCAGCATCTGCTGTTCGCCGCCGCTCAATTCACCGCCGCCGTGATTGCGTCTCTCGGCAAGTCGTGGAAAGAGCTCGAAAATGCGCTCGAGCGTCCAGTTGCTGTCCGACCTCGCCGGGCGGATAGCGATGTGAAGATTCTCCTGGACCGACAGCGAGACGAAGATGCGTCGGCCCTGTGGCACGAGGCTGATGCCGGCGTCGCTCACCTGGTGCGGCGGCAGTTTCGTCGTATCGAGGCCGTCGAGCACCACCCGTCCTCGGCGTGCCGGCGTGAGACCGGCGAGCGAACGGCACAGCGTCGTCTTGCCCACGCCGTTGCGGCCAAGAACAGCGGTCACCGTGCCGCGCTCCGCGCGCAGCGTGGTTCCCTGCAGCACGTGGCTGTCGCCGTAGTAGGTATGGACGTCGAGGATCTCAAGCATCGAAAGACTTAACCCCGGGGTTCAACGTTGAGGGTTCACATGTTCAGGGTTCGTGTTCAAAGTTCGCGTTCGGGCTTCAGACTTCGGAGTTCTGTGTTCGAGATTCGGGGTTTTACTCGGAACTCCGAACCCGGAATCCCTCCCAACCCGGAACCGCGGACCCAGAACCCCCAAACCGGAACATGGAACACGAACTGTGAACCGTGAACTTGGAACCGTGAACTTGTCATGCCGTCGACCTTCCGAGATACGCCTGCTGAACCTGATCGTTCGCGCTCACTTCGTCGCGCGATCCATCGGCGAGGACGCGTCCCTGATGGAGCACGGTGACTCGCGAGGCAAAGGAAAACGCAACGTCCATGTCGTGCTCGATGAGCAGAATCGCGATCGATGGGTCGAGCTGCGCGAGCAGATCGCGCATCGCCACACGTTCCGGGCTTGAAAGCCCCGCCATCGGCTCGTCGAGCAGCAGCAGCCGCGGGCGCCCGGCGAGTGACAGCGCCACGTCGAGCCGACGCTGTGCGCCGTAGGAGATGTGCCGCGCCCGTTCGTGCCTGACATTCGAGAGCCCGAACTGATCGAGCAGGCGAGCGGCCCGCTCGGTGAACTCGCTGTAACTCGACAGCGGCCTGAACATCGTGAACTTGCGTCGATCGAGCGCGGCACACGCCAGCAGGGTGTTTTCGGTCACGGTGAGTTCCGGGAACAGGCGCGTGATCTGAAACGTTCTCGCGATGCCGAGCGCTGCTCGTTGATGCGGCGTGAGCTTGGTGATGTTCCTGCCGTTCAACGTGATTGCTCCGCTGCTTGCTGGGAACTCGCCGCTGATGATGTTGAACAGCGTCGTCTTTCCCGCGCCGTTCGGACCAATGACAGCGTGGCGCGCGCCCGGCTCCACTGTCAGCGTCACATCGTCGACGGCCTTCAGGCCGCCGAAATGACGGGATACTCGCTCGAGTTGAAGGCAAGGCATCCCTGGTGGGCTACCGCTCATAGAGAGGTTCGCTCAGGTAGCGAGTGGGGTCGAAGGTCCAGAACTGCGAAACCCCTGGAAAGGTGTCGATGACGGTGTTCTGCAGCGCGCCGTTCACGCGATCGACGCGGCGGATGTAGACGTTCTCGATCGGATTGCCGTAGGCGTCGAGCGCTACAGGGCCACGGGGAAGGTCGGCCGGCTTCACCTGGCGAAGGGCTTCGACGAGAGCCGCTCGATCTTCCACGCGGCCGCCGATCGCGTTGATGGCGGCAATGAGCCACTTGCCGCCGGTATACATGCTCTCTGAGTAGTAGCTCGGTATCTTCTTGAAGCGGGCGCGATAGGTCGCGGCGAACGCCTTGTTGGCGGGCGTGTCGAGCGCCGCACTGTAATGAAGAGCCGTTACTGTGCCGATTGCCTCGTCGCCCATGAATGGCAGCACGTGCTCGTCGGTCGTCGTGCCACCGCCGATCAGACGCACTCGACCCTTCAACCCGAACTCGTCGTACTGCCGCATGAATTGCAGGGCCGTTCGCCCGAGCAGCAGCGCATACACAGCATCGACATCGCGCGGGATCTGCGCGAGATACGGAGCGAAATCGTGGGCCGACAACGGGACCCACAGCTTCTGCCTGACGCGACCGCCTGCAGCGACGAACGTTCGCTCGAAGCCGCCTACCGACTCCCAGCCAAACGCGTAGTCGAGGGCGATCGTGACCACCGAGCGAATGCCAAGCTTTTGATACGCGTATTCGCCAAACGCGTGATTCGGCTGGCTGCCGGTCCACCCCGTGCGGACGATCCATTCGCTTCGACGCCGCTGTGTCAGGTCATCCGCGGACACCACGGGGTATACCATGGGGATCTTCATCGACGTGATGTACGGCGCAAGCGCGTATCCAGTGGATGAGAGCAGAGCGCCCGCCATGACGTGGACCTCGTCACGCTCGACGAGCTTTCGTGCCTTCGTCAGTCCAACCGCTGGAATCGCTTCGTCGTCCTCGACGATCAGATCGATGCGACGCCCGCCGGCGCGATAGCCGATCTCGTCGAGGTACATCAGGAACCCGTTCAGGATGTCGCGGCCGTTCTGCGCGTTGCCGCCGGAGAGCGGCACCATGAAGCCGATCTTGATGGGAGGACGTGTATCGTTGGTCTGGGCGCTGATGAACGTTGCGGCGCCGGCAACGACGAGCACGAGGGCGCGAACCGCGTTCATGAGCGTCGATGCCTTCCCAGGTTCCACAATCCTTGCGGCGCCCACAGGATCGTGACGATGTAAACGATGCCGAGGATGAGGAGCCACCGTGCCGTGTAGGCACTCATCACGTTCTTCAGGATCACGATGGCGCCCGCTCCGATTACCGGGCCAACGAGCGTTGCGGGTCCGCCAAGCGTGACCATCAGAAAGAGCTCGGACGATGCCGTCAGATCCAGGTAGGTCGGACTGACGAAGCCGTTGTAGTAAGCCCACATGATGCCCGCCACGCTCGCGAATGCGCCGGCGCAGACGTAGCTCAGATAGCCGTGCAGCCACGTATTGAACCCAAGGCTTCTCATGCGCGGCTCGTGCTCGCGGATCCCCTGCAGCGTGAGGCCAAACGGTGATTTCACGAGCACCATCATCAGCACGATGCTCGCCGCGAACACGGCCAGGGCGACGTAGTAGAAGGGAATGGGGCCAGTAGCCGGCAGACCGATCAGTGTCTCGAGGCGAGGAATACCGGCGATACCGTTGTCACCGCCGGTGACTGGAATCCAGCGAAAGCTCAAGCCCCACAGCACCATGCCGAGCGCCATGGTGATCATCAGGAAGTACACGTCGCGCACGTGCGACACGATGAGGCCGAACAGCGCGGCCAGACCTGTGCCGGCGAGGAACCCTCCGGCAACCGAGGCGACGACGCCGGCCTGATAGGTGGTCGACAGGATCCCGACTCCGTAAGCAGCGACGCCGAAAAAGCCCGCATGACCAAGAGACGGAAGGCCCGTGTATCCAATCAGCAGGTCCAGGCTCATGGCGAGGATGCCGAGAATGACGACCTGCGTCAGAAGTCCCACCCAATAGGCGGACATGAACGGCGGAGCGACCAGCAGGAACACGGCGCAGAGACCCGCAAGCAGCATCCGCGAGTCGACCACGTACGCTCTAAGCGCGACCATACAATCCAGTCGGCTTCAGCGCGAGCATGAGCACCATCGGCGCGAAGAGCGTGAAATAGGAGAGCTCGGGCACGAGTGCCTTGCCGAAGTTGTCAATCATGCCGACCACGATCGCGCCAATCAGTGCCCCCTTGAGGCTTCCCATGCCGCCGATGATCACGACCACGAAGGCGAGCGGCAGCAGTTCGAAATCCATTCCTGGATACCCGCCCAGGATTGGTCCGCCCATCACGCCGCCAAACGCGGCCAGTGCCGCACCCGCGGCAAAGACTCCACCAGAGAGTCGCGCGACGTTGATGCCGGTTGCGGCGGCGATCTCCGGATCGTCCACCGTGGCGCGAACACGCGCTCCGATCAGCGTCCGGTCATTGATGATCCACAGCCCGACGCCGACCAATGCGGCGACGACGATGACGAACAGGCGATACCAGGGGAAAACGATCTCCCCGATCTCCATCGAGCCAGACAGCCACTGCGGCGTGGTGAGCGTGAACGGGTCGCCTCCCCAGATCATGAGCGCGGCGTCTCGAAAGAACAGCGCAAAGCCCATCGTCATCATCATCTGCGCCAGCGGCTGAGACGCGAAGCGCCGAAGAAAGAAGCGCTGCATGAGAAAGCCAACGATGGCAACGACGAGGAGGGCAAGCAGCGTCCCGGCAAGCAGGCTCGACGTGCGCGCTGCCACCGTGTAGGCGACGTAGACGCCGAGCATGTAGAACGACCCATGGGCGATGTTGACGATCCGCATCACGCCGAATGCCAGCGTCAAGCCGCTGGCGATCAGAAACAGCAGCGCGGCGGAAAAGAGACCGTTCAGGGTCTGCGTGACGAGATAGACCATCTATGGCTACTGGTTTCCGCGACCACCCCGGCCAGCAGGTGCGCCACCCGGAGCACCGCCTCCGGCAGGCGTGGGCAATGGCGGCTGTGGACCGAGCACCTTGGTGAGGGCCTGGTACGCACACTGCTCGTCCATGTTGCCGCCGCCGACGCCGATGGCGCCAATCAGGTTGCTCTCCACGACGATCGGGAGTCCGCCGCCCACGAAGTAATAGGCGAGACCGGAGTCCTTGCCGAGATCGAGTCGAATCACGCGGCCATCAACATTGGAGAAGCGTTGCGCGACGGCACTCGACGGCGTCCGCGCATAGAGTGCCGTCTTGGCCTTCAGCAACCCGGTCTCGACGCCGATCGGAAGGACGCCGTCCATGACATGCGCATCGACGATGTCCCCGTTGGGTGCGAGCACGAAGATGGCGTAGGTGCCGGGGCCACCCTGCTGATTGCGCGCGAAGTCGACGCAGGCATCCACAATCTGCCGGGCGATGGAGGCGCTGATCTGATTTTTCATCAGCGTCCGCTGCGCGACGTCTTTCGAGACAGTCGCCTTGTCGAGAGGGATGGCGGAACTGCCCTGGGCCCAGGCGATCGGTGGTGTCAGGATGGCGGCGACCAACAACATGGCGGCGACTCGCGGCATAGCTGTTTCTCCTTCGCTGTAACTCAGACTGCGTCAGTTCCCCCCGTGCTCCAGGATGATCTTCATTCGAGCGCCGCTGTCTGAGCCAAGCATGCCGATGGCGGCCTTGAGATCATCGAGCGGCTTCACGTCGCTGACGAGCGGCTCCAGCTTCACCTGGCCTCGCTCGACGAGACCGATCGATGCCGGGTAGTCTTCGCTCTTGGCGACGCGCGCGTTAATGAGGGCGAGTTCCTTGAAATACAGATCGTAGAAGGGCAGCGCACCTTCTTTGGCCGTGATGATCCCGAACAGCAGCAACCGTCCGCCAGAGCGGGCCATGTGAATCGCCGACGAGAGCGATGACACGACGCCCGTCGTCTCGATGATCGCGTCGGCGCCGCGTCCTTCTGTTGCCTCGCGCACCTTCGCCACCGCATCGTCGCCACCTGGAATCGTGATGTCGGCACCCAGTGTCTCTGCCAGCGCACGCTTGTCGGCGCTGCGCGTGACACCGATGACCGTGGCCCCGCGTGCCTTGGCGAGCTGTACATGGAGCTGGCCGGTGACGCCGAGCCCGAGAACGACGACGAATTCACCAGGGAAGATGTCGATCTGACGTTGCGCGTGCAGGCACGTCGTCAATACCTGGATGAGCGGTGCGACGCGCGTTTCAACTGATGCGGGGAGGGGAAACGCGTGGCTGGCCGGGACCGTCACATACTCGGCAAAGCCACCGTCACGGTCGCGGCCGATCAGCATCCCGTTGCGGCAGAGATGCGTCTGCCCGATGCGGCAATGAAAACACGTCCGGCAATAGAGCTGTGGATCGACAATGACGCGGTCGCCACTCCGAAGCGCGCTGCTGCCAGGCTCCACGACCTCGCCGGCCATCTCGTGCCCCATGATGCGCGGGTACTTCACGGGGATGGCGCCATTGAAGATCTTGTAGTCGGTGCCGCAAATGCCGCTGTGCGTCACTCGCACGAGCAACTGTCCCTGCTCGGGGCCCGGCCGCGTCACATCGTCGCGAACCAGTTCCCCGGGCGCTGTCAGGAGCATGGCTTTCATCGGTGTGCGAGGACCTCAGGATTGACGGGATTGCGGGGAGCGCTTCCGCTGAGCACCGAGACGACTTCCTGTGCCGCCTTCTCCTGCAGCTCGACGAGCGACTCCTCGGAATAGAAGCTGGTGTGCGGCGTGATGATGACGTTGTCGCGTCCGAAGAGCGGTGACGGAGGTGGCGGCTCCTGCGACATGACATCGAGGGCGGCGCCTGCAATCTGCCCGGAGTCGAGCGCGTCGGCAAGTGAGGCCTCGTCGATGATCGGGCCGCGCGCGGTGTTCACGATGTACGCCCCGCGCTTCATCTGACCGAATGTCTCGCGGTTGAAGAGATGACGCGTCTCGGCCGTGAGCGGGGTGTGAACGGAGATGTAATCCGATGTGGCGATCAGCGGCGCAAGATCGACGCGTTCCACTCCCGCTTTCTTGAACGCCTCGTCCGGCACGAAGGGGTCGTAGGCGATGACCTTCATGCCGAACGCCTTCGCCTTCGGTGCCACCAGCTGTGGAATCCGGCCAAAACCGGCCAATCCAAGCACGCTGCCGCGCAGCCGGTGAATCGGCACGACCGCCTTCATCTCCCACCGGCCGCCATGCGTTCGCGCGCTCGATGATGGAATCTTGCGGACGATGGCGAGCAGGAGCGCCATCGCGTGATCGGACACCTCGTCGATGCAGTAGTCCGGCACCTTGGTGACCACGATGCGCCTGGCAGTCGCCGCTTCGATGTCGACGTTGTCCACGCCGATCCCGAACCGCGAGATGACCCGGCACTTGGGCATCTTCTGAATCATTTCGCCCGTGATCTTGGCGTAGGTAACGAGCAACGCGTCCGCGTCGCTTGCCGCGGCGACAATTCCCTCCGGGGTCGCGCTGTCCGCCATGCGCAGCTCTGCGCCTATGGTCGCCAGGACCTGGCGGGCCGGGTCGAGGTTTGGAAAGACAGAATCAGAAACTGTGACGTGAAATGTCGGCATAGAGCTAGGTGCTGTTCCAGATCGTTCGCGCCGTGTCGGCGACGAGTTGCAGCTTCTGCCATTGCTCGCTTTCGGTCAAGAGGTTGCCCTCGAGAGTCGAGGCGAACCCACACTGCGGGCTGAGGGCGAGGTTCTCGAGCGGCACATATCGAGTGGCTTCGTCAATCCGGCGGCACAGCATGTCCCGGGTTTCGAGCTGGGGCACCTTGCTGCTGACGAGACCCAGCACGACGGCCTTGTTCGGTGGCACGAAGCGGAGCGGCTCGAACGTCCCGGCGCGGTCGGACTCGTATTCGAGCAGGAAAAGGTCGACATCGAGCGCGTTGAAGAGCTTTTCGGCGATGGGATCGTAGCCGCCCTCGGCATACCACTGGCTTCGGCTGTTCCCTCGGCAGAGGTGAATGGCCAGTGTGACCCCTTCACGCCGCACACCTTCGAAGCAGGCGTTGTCCACCCGAATGGCTTCATCGAGCGCATCGTCCGGAGACACACCCATTTCATTCCTGATGTAGGCCCGCCACTTGGGATCGACGTAGTAGCTGTAACGAGGCGCGTCGATTTGCACGTAGGTGACGCCTTCGACCACGAGCGCCTGAATCTCGGACCTGATGATGGGCACGACGTCCCAGAGGAAGTCGGAATAGGTCGGGTAGGCGCGTTCGCTCAACCCTTTCCGGTAGGCGATCGCCGGGAACTGATTCGCCGTGGGCAGCGTCATCTTGAAGGCGCCTGGGCTGTGTTGCTTCAGGAAGTCGACTTCGTGTCCGGTGAGCCGCCTGGTCTGTCTGATCTTGTCGACGACGAGACCGGTCAGCTGGAGCAGTCCGGCCCCGGTCGCGCGATCCGAACTCCCTCTCCACGCTCGCGCAATCGATCCGTCTTTGTCCAGCCCTTCGACAGCGTCGTAGAAGTCGCCCATGAACTGACTGCGGCGGAGTTCGCCGTCGCTGAAGATCCTGAAGCCGAGATCCTCCTGACGCTGAAGCGAGCTCAGTATGCAGCGGTCTTCGATCTCGCGGAGCTGGTCTTGACCGATCAAAGGGTTACTGCGAGCCGCGAGAATCTCCGGAGGCCTGAGAAAGCTGCCGACCTGGTCGGCTCGGAAACGGGGCTCCATCATCGAAACGCCAGCTTCGACTTGCGATCTTCTTCGGCCTTGATGCCCGGGCCGAACAGCTTCTGGAAGACCCCTTCCTTCACGAGCCGGGCCACGACGCTGTTGTCGATCACTGTGCGGAAATCAAACGACTTCATCTGCGCGAGCAGCTTGGCGTCGCTCTGCTGATCGATCACCGCCTGGAGAGCGGGCGCCAGCACGTACGGTACACGCTCGAGCACGTTGGCCTTCGCGTAACCGTCATACAGCCGTTCCACGTCGGCAGTCGCCTGCTTGTCGTAGGCCTGGTACGCCTTCACCGCGAACGCCTTGTCGTCGTAGAAGCGCTTGATCGCCTCGGCGTGCGCCTTGATCAACTGCTCGGGCATGCGAGGGTTGGCCGCGATCGTCGTCTTTTTCATCAAGTATGTCGTCGCGGCAAAGATGTCGTCGTGATCGGCGAGATTCCCGAGGTTCTTGAAGCCGGCTTCTTCGAGCCTGAAGTACGCCGGAGGCGTCAGGAGGGTTGCATCGGCACGACCGCTCGACAGTGCGGCCGCCCGTCCGGTTGCATCGGCACCGGCCGCGATCCATTGCACGTCGCGCGGGCTCAAGCTGAACTTGCGAAGGAACGCACTCGTGTAGTTGTACGGCGGATCGCCGATCTGGCTGACCGCGAACGTCTTGCCCTTGAGCTCCGTGACGGTGCCGACCTCCTTCTTCGCCATCAGCGCGAAGTAGGCCTTGTTGAGCGATGCCCCCACGACGGTGAAGGGCGCGTCGCCCCTGGAACTGGCCTGCATCACCGACTCGAGGTTGTAACTGCTCATCTGCGCCTGGTCGCTCACGACCATGGCGATACCAGCGGGGTGACCGGCAAAGACGAGTGTGACGTCCAGCCCCTGTTGCTGGTAGTAGCCGCCCTCCTTGGCCAGGAACAGCGGCCATGACGCGCCGCTTCGCGTCGGGTAGTTGAGCGTGATCTTCTGAAGCTGCTGGCCCTCGGTCCGGACCATGCCCATCACGAGCACGGCCGTCGCCACGGCTGCCAGGATGGTTTTCATGCGGCGAGTATAGCCGTACTACCTGGTCGTACCGACGCAGGCATCGGACCACGTGCCATCGTCTCGTCGAGTTGCCGAACGGCGTCCAATGCCGTCACCGTCGAACGTGTTCAATCGCACCATGGCGTATTCGAAACGCGCCTGCGGTTTGCAGTATTCCAGTGTCCACCGAAGCGACCCATGCGCTCGCACGACGGCATTGAGTGCATCAACAACGGTCGTCGTGGCCAGGGATACCGAAAACGAGCGGTTGCTCTGCGGCGTCCTGGCTGGCCACGTTTCGTCGGCTGGCCCCCGCGCGCCGCCGAGAGCCGAATGAACGGCATCCATCGCCGCCCATATCCGCCCGTCTCGGACCCTGAAGAAGGGGACGCGTCGATGCAGGAAATGGTCGCGGTCGAACCATGTCGCGCCCGGCCGAACGATGAGGACGCCATTGGCCTCGCTCCAGACGTAGCGTTGGTCGAGTTCGACCAGCCGATCGAAGGCGCGGCTCACACTCATCCCAGTCAGGACGATCGCATCTTCGGGCCCGGGATACTCCTTGCCTTTTTCGGCGCACGGCTCGGGTACGAGCTCGAGACCGAGCGGGACGGGCAGAGCCTCTGCGATACGAATGGCGGCCTGTGGCACGGTGCACGGCAGCAGCGGCACCCGCACCGTCACGTCTTCTTCGATGATCCGGTCCGTCACCGGCAGCTGCGATGACGATGCGGCGGGCGCCGCAGCCAGCAACGGTACGATGAGGAGAGGGGACGGCAGCATTACCAAAGGTCAAAGGGCAAAGGGCAAAAGTAAGGTCAAAGGTATCAGGTGGCAGGTCGAAGGTGCCACGTCAAAGTACCAGGTTCGTTGTTGCTATGGCCTGGCCGCTTTCTGCAAGTCGATCTGCGCTCGCAGCATCGCTTCCTGAATCTCGGCCTCGAACCAGCAGCTGGCGGCGTCGATGAAAGGGTTCGGCGTGCCGGGTGTCACCCTGGCGTGCTTGGCCTGCATGTTGAACTGCGCCGGGTGATCACCGAGCGGCACGTCGCACGGCAGCGAGCGCAGGATCTTGAACGTGCGACCGAATTCGGCCTCGATCTCGGGCGTCACCGTGCCCGGCGCGCGATAGCTGCACGCGAACACCACGTTGAATCGCTTCCCGCCCTCATCCGCGGTCATCGTCCAGGTCGTGCACCCGCGCGTGTGTCCTGCCGTCAGGTGGGCGACGAGCGTCGTGCCGCCGAGCGTGACCGTGTCGCCGTCGCGCAGCCTGCGATCGATCGGGTGGGCCTTGCCCCCGGGCCTCATCGCTTCGAGCGCGGGCACGTCTTCGGCCATGGCCATTACCGCTGCCCCGGTCAGCTCCTTGACCAGGGCATCGCCTTCCTGATGATCGCCGTGGGCGTGCGTCCCGAGCAGCACCCTGATATCGGCGAACCTGAATCCGAGCTGCGTGACAGACTTCTCGATGGTAGGGACGTTCCTCTCATAGGTGCTGTTCAGGAGGATGTGCCCCTGCGGCGTCGCGACGAGAAAGGAGCTGAGCGTCCTGGTCCCGACGTAGTAGACGTTGCCGATCACCTTGTGCGGCGGGAATGCCGTCGTCTGGTCCGCGTCGGTGCCCATGTTGCGGGACAGGATCGATCGAGGCGTGTAGATCTGCCCGCGGACCCTCACCATCGGAAGGTCGGGCGGCGTGCCCTGCGCCGCGACCAGGGACGTCAGCAGCACGACGGCGAGAGCAACGCGGACGCCCGTCATGGGGACAGTGTAGAGCCTAAAGGCCAGAGCCGTAGGTCAAAGGGCAAACGTCAAAGGTCAGGTTTAAGGTTCCAGGTTCTAGGTTCAGGTCTCAAGCCCGGACTTTGAGACCTGAGACATGAGACTTCGCAACCTAGGACTTTGCCCTCGTTTTTGACCTTTGACTCTTTGCCCTTTGACCTCAGGCTATCCAGCGAACAATCCCGGCTACACCGTCTACCGCCACCTGTGATCCGTCCGGGATGCGGCGCGTCGCATCGGCGACGCCGAGCACCATGGGAATGCCGCGTTCGCGAGCCAGCGACGCGAAATGCGAGGTGCTGCCGCCACGCTCGGTGACGACGCCCGATACGCGCCCGAGGATATGACCGAGCGCCGGTCCCGCCACGCGGGTAACCAGCACATCGCCGGCCGCGATGCGTCCGATCTCGCACTCGCAGTTGATCACGACGGCACGTCCAGTGCCCCAGCCTATGCCCGCCGGGTGACCGCTGAGTCGCGGGTGGTGCAGCCAGATCTCGTCGGGCACGTGCGGTGCTTCCAGGTGCAGCGGTCGCGCCTGCAGCATCGTGAACCCCTCATCGTCGATCGCCCATTCGATCTCGACGGCGAGACCGAGCACGTCTTCAGCCGTGCGCATCATGCGGGCGAGCTGCGACACTTCCTCTCGCGTGAGACACGGCTCGACGGCCTGCGCGGCCGATACTGCCTGCGCCGTCGGGGCGCGACGGTGCCCGCAGCTGAGCGCGTGATCCTTTTGTCCGGGTGAGATGTGACGAACGGTGCCATCGCGTTCGAGTTCGAACCGATCGGGAGTGACTTCACCTTGAGCGATCGACGCGCCCAGACCAAGCGTCGCGTTGACGAGCATCGTGCCGTCGGCCGTCTGGCTCAATCCGCCGCCGGCCGCCCGAGCCTGGACGAGCGGCTGCACGAGCACCGCCATGGCCGTGTCAGCGGGATCGAGATCGTGAGTGGCCATGTAGCGCAGTGCGCGCGTGGACCAGAGCGCGGTCCAGCACGAGCGAACGGCCGTGATGAACTCGGATTCCTCCTCGAGTCCCAGGTAGCTCTCGAACTGCCCGGCGAAGCTCGATCCGAATCGATCCTCGACGAGCGCAGATGAACGAACCACGGTGAGCGCGTCGGTGCGGTCGGCAAGATCGCGCCATGCCACCAGCAGCGGCTCGAGCACGGCTGAATCGATCGGCCGCTCGAGCAGGCCGAGCTTCACGTTGAGCGCGTGCTGCCGCGCCTGTTGTGGATCCTCCGCGCCGAAAACACCGCGCACGTCGTCGGCGATGCCGATGGAGGTCACTTGATGCCGATAGGCGTCGGCGTCGAGACAGAAGCCGTCGGGGATTCGCAATCCAGCACGCCCGAGGGCGGCGAGGTTGGCGGCTTTCGGACCGAATCGAGTCGAGTCGGTT
>JALDXQ010000053.1:0-39560 GCA_032156805.1 Acidobacteriota bacterium | reverse complement strand
GGCTAAAGCCGGACACTACATCGTCTTCCCCTCTATTGCTCCGGCTCCGCGTCGATTCGCTGGGCAGCACTCTGTTCCAGCTGCTGAACTGTCTTCGGGTCCAGTCCAAGCAAGTGCGCGAGTTTCGCCAGATAGATACGTTCGGCGCCGGTCGGCTGTTCGTCACCCCTAACGATGCCGAAGGCCAGTACGTACAGCGTCGCCCGCTGGGTGTCGTCCGTTACACCGGTGACAATCTCCGCCAGCGGCCGCGGTTGAGCCAACTCCTGCTCCACGATGCTGTCCACGCCTGCGCTCCGTGCGTGCTCGAGGATCGCCGCGCGCTCCTGATCGCTGACGGAACCATCGGCGTACGCGGCCGATATCGCAAGACGAACGATCTTGAGCGCCGGTTCGCTCACCGATGCCGAGCTCGGCGCACCCATCACCGGTAACGGTGGAACGGGCTGAGACGCGGCCGGGGCTGGCGATTGCGGCGACGGAAATCCTGCCCCCGCCGGCGACGTCCCTGACGTGCCCTGCTGCTGCATCGTTTCGTAGATCCCCCACGCCAAACCCGCCGCGGTCAGCAAGACGTTGGGATTCGACAGCAGCGATCCACCAATCGAGCCCATTGAACCGCGAAGCGGCTTTCCCAGATAGCGCAGCGCCTTCTTCGACTTCTTGCGGCGGCCACCGAGCACGCTTTGAAGGACGCCATTGAGCAACATCGACTCGTCCAATTCAGCCTCCGTCAGAGGTTCTGCGCCACCCGGGACGGCGCGGCCATCGGTGTCTCCGGCTCCGGCGTGAAGTCTTCGCCCGGATTGATGAAACGATCGGTCTCGAACTTGTACTGCTTGTCGTGCAGGTACCGGTATCGCCCGTTGAGTGCCAACAGCTCGGCGTGCGTCCCGCGTTCGACGATCTGCCCTTCCTCGAGGACCAGGATCTGATTGGCGCTTCGAATCGTAGACAGGCGATGAGCGATGACGAACGTCGTGCGTCCGGCTCTCAGGTTGCGGAGACCGTCCTGAATCATCTGCTCGCTCTCACTGTCGAGACTCGACGTCGCCTCATCCAGGATCAGGATGCGCGGATTCGCCAGGATCGCCCTGGCGATGGAGACGCGCTGGCGCTGGCCACCGGACAGCTTGATGCCGCGCTCACCGACGACCGTGTCGTAGCCATTGGGAAACTGACTGATGAACTCATCGCAATGGGCAATCCGGCACGCCTCGATGATCTCCTCGCGCGTGGCGCCCGGCCTGGCGTACCCGACGTTCTCCGTGATCGTCCCGTCGAACAGGAAGTTCTCCTGCAGCACGGACGCAAGTTGTGATCGGTAGTCCATCAGCCGAAGGTCCGCGAGGTCACGGCCATCGACCAGCACGCGCCCCTTCGTTGGCCGATTGAACGCCATCACGATGCTGATCAGCGTGCTCTTGCCCGACCCGCTGGAACCCACCAGCGCCGTCGTCGTGCCTTGTGCGGCGTGGAAGGAGACGCCGCGCAGGACCGGTTGCCCCGGGTTGTATTCGAACCAGACGTCCTCGAAGCTGACGTCGCCGGCCAGGCGGCCGGGCGCCGCCCGCTGTTCGTCTTCTTCGACCTCCGTCGACATGTCGAGGATCTCGCGGATGCGATCCAGGCCGGCAAACGCCTCGGTGATTTGCGTTCCAATCGAGGCAATCGACACGAGCGGCGCGGCAACGAGCCCGATGAAGAAGATGTACATGATCAACTCGCCGAGCGTCATCTCGCCGGCGATGATCGCGTTGCCGCCCAACCAGATCATCAGCACGCCAACGATCCCGACGATGACCGTGCTGCCCGCGGTCGTCGCCGATACGCCAGTCATCGACTTCGCGATGTTGCGAAACAGGCGGTGCGCTCCCTTCGTGAAGACGATCTCTTCACGTTTTTCCGCGGTGTAGGACTTGACGACGCGGATGCCGCCGAGTGCTTCGGTCAACCGGCCGGTGACCTCGGCGTTGATCTTCCCGCGCTCGCGAAACAGCGGTCGCAGCGTGCGGAAGGCGTAGGCCATGCCACCGGCGAATGCCCCGAGCACGAGAATGGTGATCGTGGTCAGGTGCCAGTTCAGCCAGAACAGCACGCCCAGCCCCATGACGGCTGTGACCAGGCCGCCGACCAGCTGCACCAGGCCGGTGCCGACCAGGTTTCGGATGCCTTCGGCGTCCGACATGATGCGCGCGACGAGGACGCCGGTCTGTGTCGAGTCGAAATACCTCACCGGCAGGTGCATCACGCGGGCCTGCACGCGCTTGCGCATGTCGGTAATCGCACGCTGCGCCGCGACGCCGAGAATCTGAGACAGCGCAAAGGATGTCACGGCCTGGACGAGCGTGGCCGCTCCTGCCGCCAACGCAATCATCGGGAGCAGATCCGAGCGGCTCTTCCCCACCACGTCGTCGATCAGGTACTTCGACGACGCCGGGAGCACGAGCCCGGCCAGGCGACTGACGAGCATGAGCACCAGGCCAGCCGCCAGCCGCCGGCGATGGGCCCAGAGGAGCGCTCGCGCCTCCCGCCAAGCCGCCGAGGCGGATACGCTCTTCTTCTTCGGAGATTCCATCAGGGATCCTGGAACTGTACTACGCCGAATGCGCTCGCCGGTTCCCCGCGCACCCGCCCTCATGACAGCGACCATGCCATAATCAGCGATAGCTCCCCTGTGACCTCGAGCGTCACTGGCAGCACCTCACGCCCTTCACAGATGACTGACACCAGCACACGCGGCGTCCGGATGAGTGACGCCACCACACGCGGAATCCGGATACAAGTGCGGAGCGAATTCATTCCCGATCGCAGTTCTCCACGGGAAGGATCGTATCTGTTCCAGTACCACGTCCGCATCTCGAATACCGGCTCTGACGTCACCCAGCTCATCGCGCGGGAGTGGATCATCACCAATGCCGACGGCGAGGTGGAGCGCGTCAAGGGACAGGGAGTCGTCGGCGAACAGCCCGTGCTGTCGCCGGGTGGGTCGTTCGAGTATACGAGCTTCTGCCCCCTCAAGACGCCAGTGGGGGCAATGCAGGGCAGTTATCAGATGGTGACGGCCGACGGCGAGCGCTTCGATGCCGTCATCGCACCGTTTACACTCGCCGTTCCCAACGCGCTCAACTAGCGCGCTCCTCACAGCCGGAGCGGCGGGTCTTCCCTGGCCTCAGCCAGTCGAAGGCGGACCCGTCATGTCCCCAGCTACTTATTGAAACTCGCCACTGCCTCTTTCTCGTCGTCGAAGCTTTCGAAGACGGTCAGGAGCTTGGTGAGGACCAGAAGATCCTTCAGCCGCTTGGTCACGCGCAGCAGCTTCAGCGATCCACCAAGGTGGCTGGTCGTCGCGTAGACCTGCACGAGCTGCCCCAGGCCGGCGCTGTCGACGTACGAGACGTTACCCAGATCGAGCAGCAGCTTGCGATTGCCCTGCTGCAGCAGGCTCTGGACCTTGTCCTTGATCATGACATCGCCACCCTTGCTCAGAGTGATGTCGCCCGTGATCTCGACGATCGCCACATCACCCACCATTCGCTGTCCGATCTGCATTCGTCCTCCCTCGCCGTCCTGACTGTCGGAATCGGGCCGGAATCTTACATCACTTGAACTACTTCGCTCCTCGATAGCGCAGCACGAGCGCTGTCACATCGTCGGCCTGTGCGGCGCCTTCCGAGAACAGCTTGACCGCACCAATCAGGTGCTCGAGCACTGCCTCGGGCTTCGCGCCATGCCGTTCTCGCACCGCCTCGACGAGGCGCTCGCGGCCGAATTCTTCACCGGCGCGATTACGCGCCTCGGTCACACCGTCGCTGCAGACGACAACCAGATCGCCTGGCTCGAGACCGACCGTCTCGTACTCGTAGGTGGCGATCGTCAGCAGACCGAGCACCGGCCCACCGGTCTCCAGCCAGGACACCCCGCTGCGCCGGATGACGAGTGGCGGTTCCTGCCCGGCGTTGCAATAGCTCAAACGCCCGTCGTCGGTTACCGCGCCGTAGAACATCGTCGCGAACCGTGCATCGATCGCGCGCCGCAGCAGCGCCTTGTTGACGCGCGCCATCGTCTCGGCCGGTTCGCTGCTGACCGGCGCCAGCGCGACGAAATTGCTCTGCACGGCGGCCGCAAGCAGCGCCGCCGGTGGTCCCTTGCCCGCGACATCACCGAGCGCGAATCCAAGACCGCGCTCGCCGACCTCGAGGTAGTCGTAGAAATCGCCTCCGACGGTCCGGCACGGAATCGACTCGGCTGCCAGATCGACCGCGCCGACCTCGTAGACCGGCTCGGGCAGCATGTTGCGCTGGATCTCCGCCGCGATCTTGAGATCGTGATCGATGCGCGCCTTTTCGGCCGATTCGGCATACAGCCGTGCGCTTTCGATGGCCAGCGCCGCCTGGGTGGCAAAAGCTTCGAGCGACGACTGCGTGGCCTTGGAGAGCATCGTGCTCCGCTCCCGGCCGTCGAGGTAGAGGACGCCAATCACGCGCTCCGATCGGGAGGCGGCCGGCGCCGCCGACATCGGCGTCACCCGAAGAGGGACGCACAGCACGTGTCGAATTCCGACGGCAATGGTGCCATCGTGCTGCCCCTTCCAATCACCCTCCATGAGGTCGCCGACCATGCGGCTCTGGCCAGTCTTGAAGACCTCGCTTGGAATCTTCTCGCTGGTGGTGAACGTCGTCCCGGGCAGCGTGGTGCGGCCACGGCCACGCGCGATCTTGAACTCGAGTTCACCCTCGGCGTTGGCCAGCATCATGAACCCGCGCTCGGCCTTCGTCACCTCGAGCGCCGAGTCCATCACGAGCGCCAGGATCTCGTCGAGCACGCGACCGGAACCGAGTGCGCGAAGCCCGTTCAGGATGGCGGCCATCTGACGCAGGTCGCCGGCATCCGACGTGCCGGTGTCGAGGAACCCGGTGGTCTTCGCACTTTCGGTCATGAAGACCAGCTCGATGGCCTCGGTCCTGCCCAACCGAATGCGGTCGCCGTGCTCCAGGGTCCTCTCGGTGATCTGCTCGCCGTTGACGAACGTTCCGTAGCGCGAGGCTCTGTCGCGCAGGAGATAGCGTCCGTCCTCGAGTGCGATCTCGGCGTGTTCGCGCGACACGTCTGTGCTGACAATCTGCAGATCGGCCGATGTCCGGCGGCCGATCATGAACAGCGGTCGATCGAGCACGACGACACGTCGTCCCTGCGAATCGGTCACGTGAAGACGGGCTTCGCTCATGCGCTCCCGGTGTCAGGCGGGTTTGGCCTTGATGGCCCCGACCTGCAGCAGCAGCCCGGTGAAGTCGTAGATGCGACGCTCGCGCGCAATGAGTCCGTCACGCATGTCGCACAGGGAGACGAGCGAGACGCTGAACGGCCGATCCGTGGGTGGGAGTCCCAGGACGCCGCCCCGGTTCGACCCCGTGACGCGCGCAAGCAGTGCCACCCTGTCTCCGTCGATGACCAGTTCCTCCAGCCTGAACTCCACGCTGCTGAACGAGGTGAAGAACGCCTGATAGACCCGCTCAATGGCTTCCCGCCCTTCGGCAACACCACCCGCAAACGGGCTCTCGACGACACCGTTCTCGGCGTGGAGGCCGGCTGCCATCGCAGCATCGAGGCGATTCATCCCTTCGACTCGACGTTGGAAGAATGCGACGGTCTCATCTCGCGTCATGGCCCCCTCCCGACGAAACCTGCACAGATCTCACGGTTCGGGTCTCAAGAAGCTTAGCTCAATCGAGATGGCCACGCTCGGAGTCGCCCATCGTCACCGGCGCCGCCGGGAAGTATTCCCGCCATCGGCGGGAGACCCTATCCGCGATGTCGTCCCGGCACGACAACTCCTTCGGGTACCACGGTTTCATGCGGGCGTCGATGACAACGGGAGCCGTATAAGCGATGTGATTGCGGATGATCCGCCGGTCTGCGGCGTGGATGTCGCCGGCCGGTTCAAAGCGAGTGAACGTCGTCCACAGAAAATTCATGTCGCTGCGAGTGGCCCGCTCGGGCTCGTCGCTGACCACGACGAGCGGCCACGACGCGAAGGCCGGCGCCGCCGCAATGCGCGCGACCACGTCGCGCTCCGACTCGTAGGAGGGCGCGCCGACGACCAGGCATCCTCCGCAGAACACCCGCACGTCGGTCACACCAGCCGGCACGTCGGAGGCCGTGAACTGCCGGGGCAATTCACGGATCGGATCACCGAGGCCCATCCACACACCTTTCGACCCTTCATTGACCGTGGGGCCGGTGTAGTCGAGCGTGTCCATCGCGAGGTTCGAGAAGACGTAGAGATCGGTCTCGGGATTGGTGCGGGCGAGGATGTGCTCGAGCGTCGCGCGGAAGTTGCGGACATCGACGTGCTGGTCGGTGATCAGCAGAAACTTGCTCAACGACAACTGTCCCTCACCCAGGATGCGGAACGCGCTCGCCATGGCTTCGCGGCGATAGCGCTGCTTCACGATCGCGGCTGCCAGCGAGTGGTATCCCGTCTCACCGTACGACCAGAGCCGCTCGACGGCCGGCATGACGACCGGAAACAGCGGTGAGAGAAGTTCCTGCAGCAGGTCGCCGATGAAGAAATCCTCTTGTCGGGGTTTGCCGACAACGGTCGCGGGATAGATGGCATCCGCACGACGTGCGATGCGACGCACTTCGAACACCGGGTAATCGTGCTGGAGTGAGTAGTACCCGTAGTGATCGCCGAACGGACCCTCGGGGCGACGCGTGCGCGGCGGCACATCTCCCATCAACGCGAACTCGGCGTTCGCGACGAGCGGATGCGGGCCTTGCCCGTGCACCTGCGACAGGCGATCTCCCGCAATCAGGGATGCCAGCATCAGCTCGGGAACGTTCTCCGGCAGCGGCGCAATCGCCGCCAGAATCAGCGCGGGCGGCCCGCCCAGAAACACCGTGGCCGGCAGCTTCTGGCCGCGCGCCTCGGCAACGGCGTAGTGGTAGCCGCCGCCCTTCCCAATCTGCCAGTGCATGCCGGTGGTACGGGCGTCATACACCTGCATGCGATACATCCCGAGGTTGTGTCCGGGCTTGTCGGGATGCGTCGTGTAGACGAGCGGAAGCGTGATGAACGGGCCGCCGTCCTCGGGCCAGCACGTGAGCGCCGGGAGTCGATCGAGCCTGACGTCGTGCGTCACGACTTCCGTGACTGGCCCCGATGACGCGCGCCGCGCCCCGACCTTGAGCAACTCGAGTCCGATGTCTCGTGCGCCCCAGAGTTTTGCGGACGTGGGCGGCATGATCGTCTCGACGAGCTCGACCAGACGACGAATGAGGCGCAGCGGCCGATCGCCGAAGGCCAACTCTGCGCGTCGAGCCGTGCCGAACAGATTCGTGACGAGACGGAAGTCGGAGCCCTTGACGTTGGTAAAGAGCAACGCCGGCCCGCCGCCGGCGACAACCCGGCGATGGATCTCGGCGACCTCGAGATTGGGATCGACCTGCGACTCCACCGTGACGAGATCACCGTCACGGCGAAGCCGGTCGAGAAAGGAGCGAAGATCGGGGAAAGACACTCGGATCTGGGCTCTGGGCTCTCGGCTTTGGTCCTTGGGCTCCTAGAGCCAAGAGCCGAAAGCCTGGAGCCTTCTATCCTTCGGCGTCCGCGCTCGGGCCGTAGATGTTGGGCACCTTCGAGCCCATCGCCCGCAGGTACGCCGCCAGCTGACCGCGGTGATGGACGCTATGGTTGTTGGCAAAGCCGATGAACTGCGCCCGCGACATCTTCATGAAGCCAAAGAAGTCGAGCGTCTCGGTGTACTTGTCGCCCGGCAGCGAGCGCAGCGCCGCCAGCTTCGCCGGGAACGCCTGTTTGTAGAACGCCACGACGTCGTTGACGTTCTTGAACTGCGACTCCGCCTGCTTGACGGCATCCTGATTCCACTCGAAGGCGCCCTTGGTGATGCTTTCGATGAACCAGATGTCCGCCATCGCCAGATGCGTGGCCAGCTCCCACGCCGTCCGCGACTTGGCGTCCGGCTTGTACGATCGATTGTCGTCCTTCACGGCGGCGAGCACCGCGCATGTCGCCGGGAACTCTCCTTCCCACACTGTCGCGAGCATGTCGGCTGCAGCCTTACCCTGCTCTGGAGTCATGGTGTCGCCTCCTAACGTGTCAGCTTGCGGTATTTGATCCGATGTGGCGTGTCGGCCTCGGCGCCGAGCCTCCGCTTGCGGTCGGCTTCGTAATCCTGGTAGTTCCCCTCGAACCACACGACGCGGCTGTCACCCTCGAACGCCAGCATGTGTGTCGCTATGCGATCGAGGAACCAGCGATCGTGGCTGATCACGACGGCGCACCCGGCGTAGTTCAGGAGCGCCTCTTCGAGCGCGCGCAGTGTATCGACGTCCAGATCGTTGGTGGGCTCGTCCAGCAGGAGCAGGTTCGAGCCACGCTGCAGCAGCTTTGCCAAGTGGACGCGGTTGCGCTCACCGCCCGACAGTGTGCCCACCTTGCGCTGCTGTTGGGCGCCTTTGAAGTTGAACCACGAGACGAAGGCGCGCGATGGCACCGGCCGTTTGCCGATCATCAGCTCATCTTCTCCGCCGGAGATTTCCTCCCAGACGCTCTTGTTCGCGCCGAGCGCATCCCGGCTCTGATCGACGTAGCCCAATTGCACCGTCTCACCGAGGCGCAGGTTGCCGGCGTCCGGCTTCTCCTGTCCGGTCATCATCCGGAACAGTGTGGTCTTTCCCGCACCGTTGGGACCGATGACCCCCACGATTCCGCCGCGCGGCAGCGTGAAGTTGAGGTCGTCCATCAACAGCAGTTCCCCGTACGCCTTCCGGACTCCGCGGGCCTCGACGACGACGTCACCGAGACGTGGACCGGGCGGGATGTAGATCTCGACCTGTTCGATCTTCTGCGCGGTGTCCTCGTTGAGGAGCTGCTCGTACGCGTTGAGACGCGCCTTGCCTTTCGACTGGCGCGCACGCGGCGACATCCGAATCCATTCGAGCTCGCGTTGCAGTGTCTTCTGACGCTTCGTTTCCGACTTCTCTTCCTGCGACAGGCGCTGCTGCTTCTGATCGAGCCACGACGAGTAATTGCCCTTCCACGGGATGCCTGAGCCGCGATCGAGCTCCAGGATCCACTCGGCCGCGTTGTCCAGGAAGTAACGATCGTGCGTGACCGCCACGACCGTGCCCTTGTATTCCGTCAGGAAGCGCTCGAGCCAGGCCACCGATTCCGCGTCCAGGTGATTGGTTGGCTCGTCGAGCAGCAGGAGGTCGGGCGACTGCAGCAGGAGGCGGCACAGCGCGACGCGTCGTCGTTCACCGCCGGAGAGCGTCGTGACGTCGGCATCGGCGGGTGGACAGCGCAGCGCGTCCATGGCGAGCTCAAGCTGCGAATCGATGTCCCACGCGTTGACCGCGTCGATGCGATCCTGGAGCCGGCCCTGTTCCTCGAGGACCTTGTCCATCTCCTCGGGCGAGAGATCCTCGCCGAGCTTCATGTTCAGTTCGTCGTAGCGTTCGAGCAGTGCCTTGGTCGGCGCCACGCCCTCCTCGACGTTGCCTTTCACCGTCTTCTTCGGATCCAGGCGCGGCTCCTGCGGCAGGAACCCCACGGTAATTCCATCGGCTGGAAAGGCCTCCCCGAGGAACTCGGTGTCTTCCCCCGCCATGATCCGCAGCAGCGAGCTCTTTCCCGATCCGTTCAATCCAAGCACGCCAATCTTGGCGCCGGGAAGAAACGACAACCAGATGTCCCTGAGTACGACCGAGTCGGGAGGGTGCACCTTCCCGAGCCCCTTCATCGTGTAGATGTATTGCACGTATGTCCTTGATGGGCGCCGGCCGACCCATGGCTCACGCGGCAGGCTGGAGACCCGCCTCTACGGATCGAGGCCGAGCACGGTAGCGGCAGGTCCTGGACCCGCCGAGCCAAGCGTTCAGTATATCAGCGGCTCTAATGGACGCGCCGATCGTCGCCGCCGGCAGTGGCGACGATGTCGTACACCGGAGAGGTGATGATGCGGCGTCCGTCTGCCAGGATCTCCATGCGGAGCCCCACGCCGATCCAGCCGACTTTGAGGAAGCTTCCACCCACCGTTGCGCCGCTGAAGCGCGCTTCGGTGAGCGCTGGGAAGAAGTGACCGCCTTTGACGAGGACCTCGTCGCCAGACGACACGACGATCTGATACTCGGAGTTGCGCGTCCGGACCAGCAGCGTGGTCATCGGAGGCAGATCGCGCAACTGGACGCCGTTCGTGCTCGACACCGCCGAGGTAAAACCTGCAAGCGTCGCGGCTCGGGAAATACACGTTGTGTCGTTCATCGGCGACCCGGAGGACATTCTACGCCGATCGCCGCTGACACGTTACTCTGACTCTCATCCATGTAAATGCCGAGCGTGCGTTTACTGCGCAGGCTGTGGAGTTCGCGTCTCCGGCATCAGCGTGACCTCGGTGTGCCGCTCGTTCGGGAAGTATTTGCGCAGCGCAGCATGCACGTTCTCCTGCGTCAGCGAATCGGCGCGCTCGGCGCGCAGAAGGATTCGTTTCGGATCGCGCCCGAGCACATGCATGGACTGCAGAGAATTCAACCAGTAGCCGTTCTGCCGCATCGCCGTCTGCAGGTCGTTCTTCTCGGATTCCTTCACGGCTCGCAGGTCTTCGGCAGAAGGGCCCTCCTTCCGCAGTCGATCGATCTCGGTCATCACCGCGGCCGTAAGGCTGGCGACGTTCTCCGGTGCGCTGCCGAACTGGACGCTCGTGACACCGTAACCCGGCTGGGGCGAGGTGTTCGAGTAGCTCACGCCGACTGAGTACGTGCCCCCGAGCTGCTCGCGCAGGATGTCGCGAAGCCGCATCTCCAACACCTCGGTCGCCGCCTGCAGACGATGCGTCTCGAGCTCCTCGAGCCCGGTGTCGGCAAAGAAGGTGATGACCGTCTGACTGCGCGGCTCCTGCCCTTTGGTCACGGTTTCACGCACGACGGTACTGGGAAACTGCAGACGCATGTCGCCGCTGCGCGCATCGGAGGTGCCCGTCGACGGCAAGGACCCGAGGTACTGCGCGACGAGTGGCGTTACCGCGTCCACTGTGAACGCACCGACGAAGAAGAACGTGAAGTTGGCGGCGTTGGCGAACGCCTGCTTGTAGAACGACAGCATCTTGGCGGAATCCAGACGCGACAGGTCGGCGATCTGCAACGCGCGCGCGCTGTAGTGGTCGAGCGTGTTGACGCGACGCACCCGCTCCCCGTACACCGCTCCCGGGCTCTGCGCCTGATTGGCTAGCGATGCTTCGAGGCGACGCTTCAGCAGCTCGAACGCCTCGGCGTTGTCGTTGGGAGCGGTGAAGTGCAGGTAGGCCAGCTGGAGCGCAGTCTCCAGGTCCTTTGGCGTGGCCGATCCGTTGACACCCTGCGAGTAGCTCGAGATGTAGGCCGACGCGTTTGCAATCTTGCCGGCAAGCAGTTTTCCGAGATCCACCGGTGTGAATCCCCCCACGCCGGCAATCCCCACGAACGATGTCGCCAGGGCCGCGTTCTGGTAGTCGTCGGCCGGCACGAGCGACAGGCCGCCACGCCCGTATGACGAGAACACAACCTGGTCGTTGCGGAAGTCGGTCGGTTTCAGCCACACCTCGACGCCGTTCGACAACGTGAGCACGGTGACACCGAGCTCGGCGATCTCGCGCCGCGAGGTCACCTTTCCCGGTGTCGGTTTCTGCGCGAGAAGCTCCTTTCCACTCATCTCATCGCGCCACGCGGTGACGGTCGCCGACATGCCGGCTGCCAGTGCGTCACGCAGGACCGGCTCCGTCACCGCGACCAGCCCGTCCTTCTCCGGTGACGCGGCAATGACGACGCGATTCCGATCGGAGAAGACGTCGCGCGCGAGCCTGCCAATCTCCTCTGCGGTGATCGTCGGCAGGAACTGCCGGACGAGCGCCAGCTCGACCTCGATGCCCGGCGTGGCCTCCTGGCTCAGGTAGTAGCGGAGCAACTCGGACGCATACGCGGAGCTCTCCGTCGTGCCGCGTTCGTTGTAGGCCCGTTCGTAGGCGGCCAGCGCCGAGCGCTTGCTGCGATCGAGTTCCGCCTCTCCAAAGCCGTACTGGCGCACGCGCGCGATCTCTTCGCCGAGCGCGCGCAGTCCCTTGTCCGCTGCTCCGTCATTGACGCGTGCCGAAATCGAGGCCGCCTCAATGGTGAGACCGAGCGTCTCATCGTCGGACCCGGCACGCAGGAAGGGCGCGTCAGGACGGCGACCGATCTCGGCAAAGCGGGCATTCAGCATCTGATGCATGAGCGAACGCACGAGCGACGCCCGGTAGTCCTCCGCAGTGCGCAGCGGCCTCAGTGGCCCCTTGAACGTGATCGACACCGAAGAGCCCTGCGCTTCCACGTCTGACACCGCAACATATCGGGTGTCCGCATGCTCGGGAATCGGGTACACCGTGCGCGGCGCGCCTCCGGGCTCGAGTCCCGAGAAGTGCTGACGAATCAGCGCTTCGATCTCGGCCGGATCGATGTCTCCAGCGACAACGACCGCCATGCGGCCAGGTCGATAGTGGTCGCGATAGAACTGACGAAGACGGTCCGGCGGAAAACTCTTCAACACTTCCGGTGTACCGATCGGAATGCGGTTCGCGTACCGGCTGTCACCGAAGAGCGCGTTGAGCTGCGGCTCCTGCATGCGTGTGCCGGCGCCCAGGCGGCCGCGCCATTCCTCGATTAGCACGCCACGCTCGCGATCGATCTCCGCCGTGTCCAACGTGATGCCGCCGGCAAAATCACTCAGGGCCTCGAATCCGCGGACCAGCGTGCCGGGCCGATCGGTCGGAACATCGAGCATGTAGACCGTCTCGTCGAAGCTGGTGTACGCGTTCACGTGCGGGCCAAACCGTGCGCCGATCGATTCCAGGTAGGAGACCAGTTCACCCGGTTTGAAGTGCGTGCTCCCATTGAACGCCATGTGTTCGAGCACGTGCGCCAGTCCGCGCTGGTCGTCGTCTTCGTTCATCGAGCCGGCTTCAACGGCGAGGCGCAGCATCGCGCGCTTCTCCGGGCGGCCGTTCTGGCGAATGAGGTACGTCAGACCGTTGGCGAGCGTGCCCGATCGGATCGCCGGATCGAGCGGCAGCGGACCCGTGAGATTCTGCGCGAACGTCGTCGCAACCGGCAGCAGCACGAGCGCGGCCACGAGGTATGCTGCACGGATGCGGCTCAAGATCACTCGGCTGGATCCCACTGTTCCCCTCCCTGGTTACGGAACATCCGAAGCGGCGGGCTTCGATCTCGCCGCGAGCCACGATATCGTGGTCCAGCCTGGTCAGATCGCGCTCATCCGGACAGGCCTCGTCATCGAGGTCCCCACCGGACACTTCCTGGGAATTTTCGCCCGAAGCAGCACGCCGCTCAAGCGAGGACTGCTGGTGGCCAACGGCGTTGGTGTCGTGGACCCCGATTATTCAGGGCCAAACGACGAAATCAAGATCCAGGTTCTCAACTTTACGCAGAGCGAGGTCCGGGTGCAGCGGGGTGACCGCCTCGCCCAGGGGATCGTCCTCGCCGCGCCTCAAGTCACGTGGGAAGAGGTGGGCCAGATTCGCGAAGTCACGCGCGGAGGCTTCGGGGTTACGGGAACCTGAGACTTTGACCTTCCGAAGGATCCTGCACATCGACATGGACGCGTTTTACGCGTCGGTGGAGCAGCGGGATCGTCCCGAACTGCGAGGTCGTCCTGTCGTCGTCGGCGGTCAGCCCAATCAGCGAGGCGTGGTCGCGGCCGCCAGCTACGAGGCACGGGCCTTCGGCATCCGCTCGGCCATCTCAATGGCAAGGGCCGTCCGGCTCTGCCCGTCTGTCGTGATCGTGCGCCCGGACTTCTCGAAGTATCGCGCGGTATCGCAACAGGTTTTCGCGCTGTTCCGAACGGTCACGCCATTGGTCGAGCCAATGTCGCTGGACGAGGCGTACCTCGACGTGACCGAGAACGCATGGGGTGAGACGCTCGGCATGACCGTCGCGCGGCGCCTCAAGGACGACATTCGATCGGCCACCGGCCTGACGGCCTCTGCCGGCGTTGCACCGAACAAGTTCCTCGCAAAGATTGCATCGGGCTGGCAGAAGCCCGACGGCCTGACGGTGATCGCGCCGGAGCGGGTCGAGCCTTTCCTGCGCGGCCTGCCGGTGGATGCGTTGTGGGGCGTGGGGCCGGTCACCGCGCGCAAGCTTCGCGAGCGCGGCATCGAGAAGCTGATCGATGTCCGATCCGCAGACCCCGAACGGCTGCGCGAGGCTGTTGGTTCCCTTGCCGAGTGGCTGCAGAAGCTGTCGCGAGGCATCGACGATCGCCCGGTCGTCTCCGAGCACGAGGCGAAATCGTCCGGCAGCGAGAACACGTTCGCGACAGACCTGCGCAACCTCGAGGAGATTCGAAAGGAGGTTTCAGATATGGCTCGCGCCACGGCGTCCTGGCTGGTCAAGCGGGAGCTCTATGCCCGGACGGTGACGATCAAGGTTCGTTACAGCGACTTCACGACCATCACGCGCAGTCACACGGCGGAAGCCACACGCGACGAGACGTCGCTCGTCAGTCGCGCCGTCGCCTTACTCGAGAAGACAGAGGCCGGCCGCCGGCCGGTTCGACTGCTCGGCGTCAGCGTGCACAATCTGTGTGACGTTGTCTCCCCTGCCCCAGCGCCCAGGAAGACGCCGGCGCTGCGGCTTCCGTTTGACTAGAAGTCATCCCATACCCCCCGCAGCAAGATCAGCCACTCGTTCGTGTCGCCCCTCACCGGTGAGGGAACGTGCCCACCCGGGTCGTTTCTATCGGTGAGTCGGGCGACATCACGTCGATCGAAGAACCCGCATGACGCGGAAGGAGAACGCATATGTCGGCAATGCGCATCGTTCATTGGAAACTTCATCTGACTGGGTTTGGGAAACGCGCCGGTGCGGCCGCGGCGGTAGCGCTTGCGCTGATTGCAGGAGCGCCCGTAGTGTCTCATGCGGTTGGATTTGGCAACCGGCAGTGGACCACCATCGGGTCGGCGGGCGTGGCGATGGGCGGCGGGGTGACTCATGCCGGCACTGCTGCCGTTCTCGATTCGAACTCGGCAACGGTACGCTACAACGTCGTTGCCACGGACGGACTGTTCGAGCCCAATCCCGACTTCCCGTTCCTCGCGACAAGTACCTCGATGGCAGCGCGCTTTCTCGATCCGGGAAACAACAGCCGAGTCATCGTTCGTCTAAGAAGAACCCACTTGCTGACGTCGGCGACATCGACACTATTGACAATCGACAGCAACAACTTTGGCGCGTCCAACCTCTATCAAAATCGGACTGTCGGCTGCGGCCAGGGCTTTGACTTCTCGACATACGCCTACTATGTGGAAGTCACGCTGAGCCGCACTGCCGACAATGCGTCGGCCGGAATCGCCAGCATTCAGATAGGCAAAGCGGATCTTTGCCTTGCTCCTGCCGCAAATTAGGGTTGGGAGTTGAAGTTTGACGTGCGTTCTAGGGCAATCGATCAGATGCGGTGAATCGCGGTCACGACACCAACCAGGAAGTCGAGACGAACTTTGTCGCCGACCTGCAGCCCCGGGGCCAGCGCCTCGGGGCCGACCCGTGCCACTCGCGCCTGACCGTCGGTCTCATCGGCAAACACGTAGTGAACGTCATAGGACAACTGACCATGAATGCTGATCGGCTGCATGCGCCGCAGCACGCCTTCTCGGGATCCGTTCAACATAATCGTGCTACTGACGAACGAGCGTCACGCCCGTGACGTCGATGCGCGTCACGGGAGCCTCACCATTGAGCGGAGCGCTCTCGATCTTCTCCAGCACATCGAGGCCACTGACGACTCGACCAAAAACCGTGTACTGGTTGTCGAGCGCTGGTGAACGGCCCAGAACGATGAAAAACGAGCTGGACGCGCTGGCGGGATCGTCGAGCCGGGCCATGGAGACGATCCCGCGGTCGTGCGGTGTCGGGTTGAACTCCGGCTGCAGATTCCGCACGAACCCTTGCTGGCGCTCGTTCAACGGCTCCCGCCGCGTGGGCAGATGCCCGGTCTGAGCCACGAAACCCTTGACCACGCGGTGAAACGATGTGCCGTCGTACACGCCTGACGAGGCGAGCCGGAGGAACTGGCGCACGTGATTGGGCGCTCGATCGGGGAACAACTCGAGCGTGATATCCCCGAGCGAGGTCGAGACCACAGCCCGGTATGAGCTCAGTTCCTGAACGCTTTCTGAGACGAACGGTTCCGGCTCCGGCGCCGGCTTGTCCCTGATCGTGACGCGCCGAATCTCGATGCGCGCCGCCGGCACGGTGTTGGTCGCTGGCATCGTCGAGATCGTCTGCGCCACATTGATCCCGTCCACCACGCGCGCGAACACCGTGTACTGACCGTCAAGGGCGGCCTGGTCCGTCACGACAATGAAAAACTGGTTGCCGCCGCTGTCGCGGTTGCCGGGGACCTGTACCGCCGACACCGCGCCACGCGTGTGCTTCTCCGAGTTCGGCTCGAATCGCAGCCGGCCCAGACCTCCGGTGCCGTACTTCGCCGTCTGGGTGGGATCTTTCGACAGCGGATCGCCGCCCTGGATGATCCCCATCGCGATCAGGCGGTGGAACACCGTGCCGTCGTACGCGCCTGTCCGAGCCTGCGAGATGAAGTACGCGACGTGCGTAGGCGCAGCATCAGCCAGGAGATCGAGGACGATGATCCCTTCACTGGTCTCGAGGACCGCCTGCTTGCCGCGAATCTCCTCCGGCGTCATCGTCGACGTGAAGAATGGCTCGCGTGGCGGCGCAGGAGCCGCCGGCTGCCGCGGACGCGTGGCCTGCGCGCTCAGCGCGACGAGGAGGAGCACCAACGGCAGCATCTCGTGAATTATCTGCTATATTCGCTGCACGGTGCGCGTTACAACGGGAACACCGCCACGGTCACTGCAATACGAAGAGTTCTACGGCTTCGCGCAGTCGCCATTCACCCTCGCGCCAGACCCGCGCTTTCTGTATCCCAGCCCCTCGCACGAAGAAGCCATACGGCTGTTACTCCAGACGATCCGCCGACGCGATGGTGTGGCCGTTCTGAGCGGCGATATCGGTACCGGCAAGACGACGGTGTGCCGGACGGTGCTCAAGCAGCTGGACATGAAGCTGTTCACGTCGCTCGTCCTGAACCCGTTCCTGTCGCCGGAGGAGCTGCTGCGCGAGATCCTGCTCGACTTCGGCGTCGTCTCACGCGAAGCCGTCCGCAGCGGACGAATCACGTCCGCCAGCAGGCACGAGCTGACGACCACGCTGCACGAATTCCTGACCTCCCTCGTGCCGATCGGCGCCAGTGGCGTGCTCATCATCGACGAGGCACAGCACCTCTCGCCGCAGGTCCTGGAACAGATTCGCATCCTCTCGAACCTGGAAACGAACCAGGCCAAGCTGCTCCAGATCGTCATGGTCGGACAGCTCAACCTGCTCGATGTACTGCAGCAACCCGGACAGCGTGAGCTCGATCAGCGAGTCGCGCTCCGCACTGTTCTGGCTCCGCTCGCTCGCCTCGAACTCGAAGCGTATGTGATGCACCGCATGTCGATTGCGGGCGAGTTGTCGCAGGTGGCGTTCGAGGATGCGGCGCTCGACCTCCTTTACAAGAGCAGCGGCGGCGTGCCGCGGCTGATCAACCTGATCTGCGATCGCGCGCTCATGGCGGGTGCCCAGGCAGATGCCCGCGCGATCACGGCTGCCATAATCAACACGGCAGTCATCAGCCTCGGTTTACAGCCCTCACGTCGGCTATCCAGGTTCTCGTGGCCAAGACTCCCTGAGTTGTTGTCACTGTTCCGCTGGCGTCGACCAGTCTGACGCGCCTCGTTCCCCACAGCCAAATCGGCCCTGGTGCACTGCAGCCGCTACCGTTCCGCGTCCCGAACGATCTTCGCAAGGTCCAGGAGGCGTGAGCTGACCTTGAGGCGCGACCGCTCGACCGAGTCGATGTTGATGGCAAACCGCAGCCGGCCGGCCTCCTCGAACAATTCGATGACAGCTCCGTGGCTGGCTGACCGCTGGACGTCGCTCACGGTGAGCGTGGGTGCTTCGCTCGTTGCCTCGAGAATCGCGGCGCGCCGCTGCGGATCCCGCTCCGTCACGAACAAGACCTGACAGCCGCGCAGGGCGTCATCGGACGCAACCCGGTGCACTTGAATACGGCGGCCGTTGACCGACTGCCCCCTCATGCTCTGCGCCATCACATCACCTATCGTCTCCGTTGCCGGCAGGCAGACGTTGATCGGCGTTCCGGGATCGACGTCGCGCCACTCCGTGAACTTGATGAAGTTCAGGACGAACGCCGCCTTCAACGCTGACGCAGGGACAGGCTGTGCGCGGCTGATCAGCGTACTGTCGGCAACGAGACAGAGTGCGAGCCCTGCGCACCACCAGCGTGCGACAGCGCATTGCAACGGGAGGAGCCTCATCAGCGGCCTTGCATCTCCCAGCGGAAGCCGACGCGGATCGTTCGTCCGATCTGCGGGATGACGTCGGGCACATGCTCGTCCGACCCCGGGTCTACGTACCGCTGGTCGAACAGATTCGCGATCGACCCGGTCAGTGACAGGCGCCTCGTGATCGGCCAGTGCGCCGTCAGATTCACCACCGATGCGGCATCCACGATGTCTCTCGCGAGGGTGTAGCGCGCTCCCGTCATCTGCCATTCAGCCGAAGCAAACGCGCGGCGGCCGACCGGAACGCCAAGCCGAGCCTTCATCATGTGGCGCGGCGAATTGGTGAGAAGCGTCTCTGCCTGCGTGGCATCTTGGAAAACGTAACTGGTCAACGCCTGCAGTCCTCCCTTGGTTCGGATTTCCGCCTCGAGTTCGAGGCCGCTCGCGTCGATCACGCCGTCGTTGACGAACCCCCACTGGCCCTGAATGGTCTCGGATTCGCCGTCGAGCGCCTGGAAGGTGATCAGTTGTGACGCGGTGTAGCGGTAAGTCGAGGCGGATGTGCGCAGCCATTCGCCCAGGTATTGCTCCCATACCACTTCATGAGTGCGGACGGATTCGGGCTGGAGGTCCGGCGGGCTCGTACCGTAGTAGTAGCGCTCGTACGAGTTAGGCGCGCGAAACGCCTCGCCATACAGATACTTGACCGTGGTACCCGACCACGGCGAGACAATCACGGCGCCGCGCGGCGTCGCACGACCGAACTGCTCATACCGATCATAGCGGACGCCACCGTTCAGCAGGAGCCACGGGAGGACGCGGATTTCGTCCTGGATGTAGATGCCACTCTGACGCGACGAGTGAAGAAGGTCCGCCCCCTCGACGCTCGGGTTGCTGTAGGAGTACCACATGTTCTGGCGGACGTTGTCGTAGAAGATCCCGCCGCCGGTGAGCGTCTGACGTCCGGGCAGCGCGCGCGAGAGGCGAACGCCGGTGTTCCAGCGAACGCCCTGGGCCGCATCCGAGTTGATCAACACAGGAAAGGCAGGATCGTCGGACGGGTACGGGTAGACGCCGTCGTACTCGTACCAATCGAACGCACCATCGAGCGCCACCCGTGTGCCGCCGAACGTGCGGGTGTATTCGCCCATCAGGATCGCGCGCCGATCCGTCGTCTGCTGGGGTACTTCCTGTTCATTGAAGATCGTCCCGTACGACGCCGTTGGTATGTACTTCGTGCGGCTGCCGGAAGCTGCGGTGAAAGCGAAGTTGCCGGCCGTGAGACGCCCGTACACGCTGCCGACGTGCTCGCGGTCGAGGCTATCAGCGATGCCGTCGTTGGTTGCGGGCGTATCGAATGCCGGGAAGTGGACGTGCTGCTCGCCCTCGCTGCGCTGGAGCGAACCCGACACCGCCAGATCTACGCCGTTGGCGAACTGCTTGCCGCCCGAGACTCGCGCCACCTTCGTCCCGTGTGTACCCGCCTCGACGCCGGCCGTGAGGCCATTGACCGAGCCACCACTGCGCGTGATCACGTTCACGACCGCAAAGAAGGCACTCGTCCCGTAGAGCGATGACGCCGGTCCGCGGATCACTTCTACGCGCTCGATCATCGCCATGTCGAGACCGAGCTCCGCACCAATCGGGGCCTGGTCGTACACACTGTCGTTGACGCGATGACCGTTGAGCAGCAGCAGAACGCGCGTGTTGTAGTCGCCGGGCCGCGCGAATCCGCGGGCGCCGATGTAGCTGTAGTTTCGATCGTTCGAGATGTAGAACCCGCGCACCGAACGCAGCACGTCTGCGAGCGTTCGGTACCCGTAGCGCTCGATCTCGTCGGCGGTGACGATCGAGACCGACGAGGGCGCTTCAGTCACCGGCTGGAGACGCTCTGACGCACCAAAGACCCGCTGCACTTCGATACGCATCAGATCTTCGATGTCTACCTGCGTGAAATCAGGCGAACCTTGTGCGGCCGCGGCGGTAGTCTGCAGGGACAGCAGGGCGACAACGAGAGGCCATTTCATGACGGGTCTCCGACAACTCGAAAGTGCAGAACTTCGCAAAGGTGTGAAGGCAGCAGGTCTTGACGAATACAGGCGCAAGGCGGCTGCCACACCGCGGCGGCTGCCTCACCGTTCCGGTGAGACTAAGCGGGTCATGACGGGAAGGTGATCCGAGCAGCGATGCATGCCGGCATCGCCCGATCGGGTCAGTGGCGTTTGGACTTGAGGTGCTGCTTCAGCGCCTTGCCCATGATCTTGCTGCGCCGTCTGGCTTCGAGCCTGGCACGCTCGTCTTGTTGCTGCGCCAGATAGCCGAGTTCGTCGTTCAGCTTCAGGTAGCTCTCGAGGCGCGCCGCGGAGATGCTGCCCTCGGTCACGGCCGCCTTGACCGCACAGTCAGGCTCGTCCCGGTGGCGGCAGTCGCTGAATCGGCATCCATCGGCAAGCGCTTCGATATCCTCGAACGTTTCACTCACCGCCTCGCCAACGTCCCACAACTGCAGCTCACGCATCCCCGGGGTGTCGATGATGAAGCCGCCGTTTGGGAGGAACACGAGCTCGCGGTGCGTGGTCGTATGCCGTCCCTTCGAATCCCAGGCACGGATGTCTCGCGTTCGCTGGATGTCCCGGCCAACCAGGCGGTTGATGATCGTGCTCTTCCCCACGCCGCTCGATCCGAGCAACGCACCGGTCTTACCGGGCGGCAGGTGGACGGCAACCTGATCGATGCCCTGATTCAGTTTCGGACTGATGACATGGACGGGAGCTTCACCAGTCAGGGCAGTCACCTCGGCCACGCGCGCCGCCACATCGTCAGCAACGTCCGGCTTCGTGAGCAGCACCACCGGAGCGGCACCGCTCTCGCGTGCAAGGAGCAGATATCGCTCGAGACGACGGAGGCTGAAGTCGGCGTCGAGTGCCATCACGACAAAGACGACGTCGACGTTGGAGGCGACCACCTGCTCGTCGGTGACCTGTCCAGCCATGCGACGTGAGAACCAGCTCCGGCGCGGCAGCACGGCAACGATCGCCCCGCGGGTTTCTTCAGGTCGCTTTCTGATGACGACCCAGTCGCCGACGGCAGGCAGTTCGCCGCGGCTCGTGGCTCGATGCGTGAGCCGGCCGGATCGCACGGCTTCGATCTCGCCTTCCAGGCACCAGACCCGGCAGATGTAGTTGAACTCGATGAGAACGCGCCCAGGCTGTACGTCGCGCTTGTCAGCCCACTCCTGAAACGCACGCTCGAGACCCTCGTCCCAGCCGAGCGACTCGAGTGTCATTGCGGCCTTCGGTCTGCGGTCGTTCGCATCCATGCGGTAGCGACATCGAGGACCTCGTCGAGGACATCCTCGCGGCGGCGCCGTGACACGGTGAGTGAGTGATCCCCGCCCGGGACGATGTGCAGTTCGACGGGAGCCGTCATGGAATCGAGCGCCGGCTTCAACTCTGCCGGCGTCCCGAATGTATCGCGCTCTCCCTGCACGATGAGCACAGGCGCAACGATGGACGGCAGATGCGCGACACGCAACTGGTCGGGCTTGCCGGGCGGGTGCAGTGGATATCCGAACACAACGATGCCGCTCAGCCCTTCGACGCGCGCCGCGCCAAGGTGGGTGGCCATGCGACCGCCCATGGACTTGCCACCGATAAAAACCCGGCTCGCCGCGCTCCACTTCCGCGCGACGGCGATCACCTCGGAGAACGCCTGTTCGAGCACGGGAGCACGATCGGGAACCTTCTTGCGCAGCCGCATGTACGGGAAATCGAACGTCACGACGTCGATGCCACGGCCGGCGAAACCCTTCGCCACGCTCGTCATGAACGGATGCTGCTGCCCTGCGCCAGCCCCATGGGCGAGCACCAGCAGCGCTGCCGGACTGCCCGCTGCCTCGTAGCCAATAGCACCGACATCCGCAAGTCCCATTGCACCGACAAGCGTACGCGAGATCGCACCGACAAACGTCAGTGAGATGGCACGTGCCATCACTCCTTGTAGGGTTGGTGGAGCTGGACCGGTTCGGCCTTCGATCGCACGCGGAGGTTGATCATCTCGACAAACACCGAGAAGGCCATCGCAAAGTAGATATAGCCCTTCGGGATGTGCTGGTCGAAGCCTTCCGCCATGAGCGACACGCCAATGAGCAGCAGGAAGCTCAGGGCGAGAATCTTCACGGTCGGGTGGCGCTCGACGAAATCACTGATCGAACCGGCCGAAATGAGCATCACTCCGACGGCAATGATCACGGCCAGGATCATGACCGCAACGTCGTCGGCCATGCCAACCGCGGTGATGACCGAATCGAGGGAGAAGACGATATCGAGCAGCAGGATCTGCACGATGACAGCGGCAAACGAGGCGACGACCTTCGCGGAGCCGTGGCCTTCGACGCCTTCGAGCTTCTCGTGAATCTCGAGCGTGCTCTTCCCGAGCAGGAACAGGCCTCCGACGATCAGGATGATGTCGCGGCCCGAGATCTCCTGGCCGAGGACGGCGAAGAGCGGCGCGGTCAGCCCCATGACCCACGTGATCGACAACAGCAGCAGGATGCGGATGATCATCGCGAGCGACAGGCCCAGCTTGCGGGCTCTCACCCGATCGGCCTGCGGCAGCTTCCCCGCCAGGATCGAGATGAAGATGATGTTGTCGATGCCGAGGACAATCTCGAGGACCGTCAGCGTCGCCAGGGCAATCCAGCCTTCTGCGCTGGTCGTCCAGGCCAGTCCTTCAGTGAGCCAGCCGCTCATGGTCAGCCTTATGCGTCTGCTTTGGACGTGTCGAGCGCGAGCTCGGGTACGTCGGTGAGCCCTGCCCAGGTTTCAGGGTCCTGCCACACCAGTGTTGAGAGATACAACGCTACGTCCTCGGCAGGATGAGACGCAGCAATCGACTTCGCCGCTTCACGCAGCCGATCGGTGGACGGCGGCTCCATTTCCTCGTCGGCGATGAGACCGTCCTCGTGCTTGATGCCGAGACCATCGAGGAAGGCGCCCATCATCGGACGCTGATGGTGCAGGTGAAAGGCGACGAGCAGCCGCGCCGCAACCATTTCCGATACCGCACCCAGGTTGATCAGGTGACGGGACTTCTTCTCCCTCGAAAGAGTCTGGACACTGCGGACTCTGAACTTGATGCGCTGCGCGATGAGCGCGATCGCCTCGGCCTGTTCGGCACCGGCGTTCTCATCCTGCCAGAAGGCGTCGGCAGCAAGCAGCTTGCGTTCGGACGACAGCCGCTTCCACAGCTGCGAAGGTCTTGGGATCTCGGGCACGTCGGGCATGGTTCGACTCGGTACATTACTCCAGGACGAGCGAGCAGCAGAGTAACATAGCGCGCATGCCAAAGCTGACCGTGGAAGGGTTTCCAACTGTTGATGTGGAGAACGGCAAGCGTCTCGTGAATGCGATCGAGCAGGATGCGGGTGTCGACATCCTGCATGCGTGCGGAGGGAACGCGCGCTGCACGACCTGCCGGATCGAGTTCGTGAGCGGCGAGCCGACGCGCAGGACGCGCGCGGAGACGACGAAGCTCGAGGAGAAAGGACTGACCGGAGTGCGGCTGTCGTGTCAGATCGAGTGCGACCACGACATGACCGTGCGCGCGATCAGCCGGCTGACTGGCAGCGGCCGACCGGATCCAGGCAAGACCCCTGAACCCACGATTCAGCCACCGCCTGAATGGATGTGAATTCGGGAAACACGAAAGCGTAGCGCGGGTCTTGCTGTGTAGACCCGCCGGAGCAGAGCAGAGGCCGGGTCCGAAGAACAGGACCCGGCTTACGGTGAAGAGGCGACTAGTCGATCGAGATCTTCCGAAGCAGATTGAAGTCCGAGAGCATCTTGCCCGCGCCGAGCACGACGGCCGACAACGGATCCTCGGCGACCTGCACGGGCAGGCCGGTTTCCTGGCGCAGACGCTCGTCGAGATTCTGCAGCAACGCACCGCCGCCGCTCAGGACGATACCGCGGTCGCAGACGTCGGCGGACAGCTCCGGTGGAATGCGCTCGAGCGCATCGCGAACGGCCTGCATCATCAGGCGCACCGGTTCGGCGAGCGCCTCGCGGATCTGGTGATCGTTCAGCGTCACCGTGCACGGCTTGCCTTCGAGGACGTGCCGGCCCTTGACTTCCATTTCCTTGCGCTGCGAGAGAGGCGCGGCAGACCCGAGCTCGATCTTGATCCGCTCGGCCGTCCGCTCACCAATGAGCAGGTCGTGCTCTTTCTTGACGTAGAGGGTGATCGCCTCGTCCATGGCGTTGCCGGCAACCCGCACGGACTTGCTGTAGACGATGCCCGCAAGTGAGATGACGGCGATGTCGGTCGTGCCGCCACCGATGTCGACGATCATGTTGCCGGAGGCTTCGGTGATCGGGAGCCCGGCGCCAATCGCCGCGGCCATCGCCTCTTCGATGAGGTGAACCTCGCTCGCCTTGGCGCGATAGGCGCTGTCTTTGACCGCACGACGCTCGACCTGCGTGATCTCCGACGGCACACCGATGACGACACGGGGACGAACGAAGCTCTTTCGCCGATGGGCCTTCTTGATGAAGTGACCGAGCATCTTCTCCGCCGCCTCGAAGTCGGCGATGACGCCGTCCTTCATCGGGCGGATGGCGGTGATGTTGCCGGGCGTGCGGCCGAGCATTTCCTTGGCCTCCGCTCCAACCGCTTCAATCTGGTCGTTGACCGTGTTCACCGCGACGATCGATGGCTCGTTGAGAACGATGCCCGAGCCGCGCGCGAACACACAGGTGTTGGCGGTGCCCAGGTCAATGGCCAGGTCGTGGGAAAAGAGCGACATCGCTCCGAGCAGCATCGTGATTCCTCTTTCGATCGGTGTGCGGTGATGGCCGGCTGGAACACTGGGCAATCGGGCCTTGTCGGATTCCCGACCGCAACACGCCAGCTACTTCGCGTTGCGACCGAGACTAAGGCAAGGAGTGTACCCGTATCCGTGGCCAGATGCCCTTACTGGAATTGCTGTTATTTTCGTGGGACTGCAAGGAATCGGAACGAATTGCGTGTCGAAAGATTGACAGGCCCGATCTCAATCTCGTCAGGCGAAAGGCTCAGGTTAGTCACGAAAATGGTGTCAGGCACCCCATCGTGAAATTCACGAATCGGTGTCAGACACCAAATCGTGAATCTGCTGCTCGCCGGATGGGCGCTAGCGTAGGTATCGGCTCGTTGCTGAGAAAGTCGAGGATGATCGCGTTGCAGAGTGCCGCCTTCTCGACCAACACCCCGTGAGAGGTGCCCGGCACGATCGCCAGTTCGGCATTCGGTAGTCCCCGATAAAGCGCCAGCACATGCTCGAGCTTCACCTCATCGTCATCGCCCATCATGACCAGCGTGCGCGACGTGATCGTGGACAGGTCGCCGGCCATCAGGGCCGGTTCCGCCAGGTGCATCCGTGCGAGCTTCTCGACGACCACAGGGAAGTGCTCGACCCCATCAGGTGAAACCTTCCCGTAGCTGGCAGCCATGAAATCGGGAGGCGCCGCACTGCTGTCGATGACGCCGGGCAGCCAGCCGTCGTGATGGAACACACACCGTTCACGTCCACATAACTCGCCACGCAGTCCCTCAGGGCGAGACTATCTCAATCGTCCAGTCGCTTGGGCCGCAGATTTGAGGCAAGGATGCGCTTCCGCAGCCTGATCGTCTTCGGCGTCACCTCGACCAGCTCATCGTCGTTAATGAACTCGATCGCCTGCTCGAGGCTCAACTGTCGCGGCGGGATCAGGCGGATGGCCTCGTCGGCGGTCGAGGCGCGCATGTTCGTCTGTTTCTTTTCCTTGGTGACGTTGACGTCCATGTCGTTGGGCCGTGAGTTCTCGCCGATGATCATCCCTTCATAGACGTTGGTCCCGGGCTCGACGAAGATTTCACCGCGCTCCTGAAGGTTGTAGATCGCATAAGCCGTCGCCACGCCCTGGCGATCGGCAACGAGGGCCCCGGTCGTACGCGCGGGGATGGCGCCGTGCCACGGCTCCCAACCGGCAAACAGGTGGTTCATGATGCCGGTGCCTTTCGTGTCGGTCAGGAACTGCGAGCGGAATCCGATCAGCCCTCGTGTGGGGATGCGGAACTCCAGCCGGACGCGGCCGCTGCCGTGATTGACCATCTTGCTGATGATCCCGCGTCGCGTTCCTGCCTGCGCAATCACCACGCCCTGATAGTCCTCCGGGACGTCGATGACCAGATCCTCGACCGGCTCCACGCGGACGCCATTGATCTCGCGCGTCACGATGTCGGGGCGCGAGACCTGCACCTCATAGCCTTCACGCCGCATCATCTCGATCAGGATCGACAGCTGCAGCTCGCCCCTGCCGATGACCTTCATCAGCTCGGGCGACTCCGTCTCTTCAACGCGCACCGACACATTTCCGAGCAACTCACGAGCGAGGCGATCCCGCAGGTTGCGCGATGTGACGTATTGACCGTCCCGCCCAGCCATCGGCGACGTGTTGACACCGAAGATCGTCGACACCGTGGGTTCATCGATGGCAATCGGAGGGATGCGGACGCGGTTCTCGAGATCGGCGATCGTTTCACCGATGGTGATGTCTTCGATGCCGGCCAGGCAGATGATGTCTCCGGCACTCCCCTGCTCGATCTCGACTCGCTTCAACCCGTCGAATGCGAACAGCTTGGTCACTTTGGTCTGCTGCTCTGACCCATCGAGCTTGAGTACGGCCACCGGGTCGTTGAGCCGGACGCGGCCGTTGAAGATACGGCCGATCGCGATTCGCCCGAGGTAATCGCTCGAGTCGAGGTTGGCGACGAGCATCTGAAGCGGTGCGTCGGGATTGCCACGCGGCGGTGGCACATGGTCGGCAATGGCCTCGAAGAGCGGCTGCAGATTCTCGCCCGGCATCGCGATGTCCGCAGTGGACACGCCCTCTTTTGCGTTGGTGTAGAGGACCGGGAACTCGATCTGGTCCTCCGTCGCGTCGAGATCGATGAACAGGTCGTAGACCTCGTTCAGCACCTCCTTCGGCCGTGCATCCGAGCGGTCGATCTTGTTCAGCACCACGATCGGCGGAAGCCCGCGCTCGAGCGCCTTCCGGAGCACGAACCGTGTCTGCGGCAGCGGGCCTTCCGAGGCATCGACCAGCAGCATCACGCCGTCCACCATCGACAGTGTCCGCTCGACTTCCCCGCCGAAATCGGCGTGACCCGGTGTATCGACGATGTTGATCAGCAGGTCCTTGTAGTGAACCGCGGTGTTCTTGGCGAGGATGGTAATGCCGCGCTCACGCTCGAGGTCGATGTTGTCCATCACCCGGTCGGCGACCTGCTGATTGGCGCGGAAGGCGCCGCTCTGCCTCAACAACGCATCGACGAGCGTCGTCTTGCCATGATCGACGTGCGCGATGATGGCCACGTTCCGTCGCAGCTGATTGGCAATCTGAGTCGTCTTGCGGTGAGGAGACATCTTCTCAGTATAGCTCGTCGGTGATCTCTCTGACGCTCGCCGGTGCGAGCACGCTTTCGCTCGTCGGTGCGAGCTTGATGCTCGTCGGTGCCGGACGCGATCAGAGCCAGCCTTTCGTGCGCGCGATTCGAGCCGCGTCGACTCGATTGCGGCCGCCGACTTTGCTGATCGCCTCCGACAGGTAGTTGCGCACCGTGCCTTCCGAGAGGTGCAGTTCCTCGGCGATCTCTGGCCCGCTTCGACCGTCGGCAGCCAGTCTGAGGATCTGCCGCTCTCGATCGGTCAGTGGATCGCCCTCGCCCCATGCCTCCGCCGCAAGTTCCGGATCGATTGAACGGCCTCCTGCGTGCACGCGCCGGATGGCATCGGCCAGGCGACTCGACGGCGCATCCTTCAGCACATACCCCGATGCTCCGGCATCGAGCGCGCGCCGCAGGTAACCCGGGCGGGCAAACGTCGTCAGAATCACGACACGCGGGACTGGGCCGTCAGCTCGAACGGCGGCTGCCAGCTCGAGACCGGTCATCTCCGGCATCTCGATATCCGTCAGCAGCACGTCAGGTCGAAGCTTGCGCACGGCATCCAGCGCTTCGCGGCCATTGCGGGCCGTAGCGACAACCTCAATGTCCTGCTCGATGTCGAGCAGCGCCGCCAGCGCTCCCGCCACCATCGCCTGGTCCTCGGCAATCAGCACGCGAATCATGCACTCGTACTCACCGCCGGAAAACGCACGGAGACCGTGACGCCGCGCGCGGAGTCTACGCTCAGCGTCCCACCTGCCGCCGTCACACGTTCGCGCATGCCGGTCAGGCCGTTCCCCTCTCGCAACGGTCCGCCGGCACCGTCGTCCTGAATCGTCAACACCACGTCGTCACGCTCGCGAACGAGCGCCACACGGCAGAGCGACGCGTGCGCGTGTCGCACGACGTTAGTGATCGTTTCGCGCAGGGCGAGCGCCAGCGCGGTCTCCTGTCGTGGAAGCAGAGGCACATCCCCGACTTCAGCATCGAGACGCACTCCGGCCGACGCCAGCGCCTGGCGCGCTTCGCTGAGCTCCCCTACGAACCCACGATTCTTGTATCCCTCTACCGCGGACCTCACTTCGGTGAGCGCCTCGCGTGAGATTCGCTCCACCTCCCGGATCTCGTGAACCGCGCGCACCGGGTCGCGATCGGCCACCTTCGACGCCAGTTCGGACTTCAACGCGATCACAGAGAGCGTGTGTCCAAGCACGTCATGAAGGTCGCGCGCGATCCTCTCGCGCTCGGCGACTTTGGCCATCTCCTCGACATCTTCCTGCGCCCGTCGAACGAGCTCAGCCTGCCTGAGGTGGTCACTGAGGAAGAGGTTTCCCAGGCCGACGATGAAGATGACGAACGTCACCCAGCTGCTGACGACGATGCGGTCCGGATGAGCGATGAGCCACATGACAGTCCACAGGACTCCCACCAGCACGAATAACAGCGCGAGCGAATGACGCGGACGCAGTGACAAAGGCGCGAGTGCCGCCGCATACGCGACATAAGTCGTCCCTCCCACGTTGAATGGAATGAGCGCAAAGCCCATCAGGGCGATGGCCGTCACGTCGACGATCTGCCTTCTCGTCGAGCGCCCCCGTTGAAGAAAGAAATCGCCATAGAGCCAGACGAAGAGGGCAAACGAGATGGCGGTGAGAAACCACGCCAGCGTGGTTACACCGGTCAGAGCCGGGATCGCGAAGACGAAAAGCGCGTAGATTCCCCCTGAGGCGACTTGCCATGCCCACGGCGCTCGGCCGTTCATGAAGCGTGTCAAGGCCATGTCAGTCGTCCATCGAGAGCATCGTGATGATACGCGGTCATCGTCCGTCTTCGACGCGACGAGCCGACGCATCGCCGGCGGGCGATTTCAAAAGGAGACCTGTGACCCGGCCGTCCGATGCGACCTCGAATGACACACTGACCCTGGTGTTCTCCGCAACGAAGAAGTCACGTTCGCTTTCAGCCCGCAGGCGAAGCTTCGGGATGCCTGGCAACTGAATCATCAGCGCATCCCCCTCGCGAGTGACCGTGAAGACGGCGCCAGGCCCCGGTTCGTAGCGACCTGCGTAGCGATCGAACAAGGCGGGATCGACCTGAGTCTCCTTCCTCTGCGGCGCGACTCCCACTGATGCCGCAAGAGGAATGATTGGCCGGAGGATGTGACGTGCGATGTCGCCAACGGCCGCTACGCTGTTCGACAGAACGACGACACCGACGTGCGTCTCAGGATCGTATGCCACTGAACTCGCGAACCCCAGTGTTCCACCATCGTGGACCAGGATGCCCTTGTCGGATGGTCCGGTTGCCACGATCCACCAGCCAAGCGCCTGCGGGATTCCCGGGCCCGTCCGCCGCGTCGCGAGCATCGTCGGCAGCGCCGCCGACGAGACCGATGGCTCTCCGAAAGAAGCCAGGAATGTGAGCATGTCGTTGACGCTCGATACAAGCGACCCAGCGCTGGCGAGAGCAGGCACGTTCCAGGGCGGCGCTGGCTTGGACGCGGCATCGTGGCCAACAGCCATGGGCGACGCCAGGTCGGCGGAGTGTCCGCCTTCAGCCGGACCGTGGACGGCAGTTAGCCCAGTGCTCTTCATCTGCAGCGGACGCGTGATTCGCGATTCGAGCAGTGCGCCGTACGTCAGGCCCGAGCGTCGCGCCAGGGCGAGGCCGAGCACGCCGGCATCGACATTCGAGTACGCCCACCTGGTTCCCACATCGGCGGGAATCTCCAAACTCGCAAGGTACTCGTAGAGCTGCTCGACTGTGTAGGTCGCCATCGACAGCGCGCCCTCTCGCGTTGCGGGAACACCCGAGGGCCAGAGCGGAAAGCCAGCCGTGTGCGTCGCCAAATCGGCCAGCGTGATCGTTCGCGCGGAACCCGCACCGACCTTCACCGGGAGATATGACGACACTGAGTCATCGAGGTGAACTTCGCCGCGCCGGACCATATCCGCCAGCAGGAGCGACGTAAACACTTTCGTGATTGAGCCGATCTCGAAGACCGCCTCGCCACTGAGCGCGGCTGCGTCTGCTCGGCCGCTCGTGCCGCGCGCGATGACTCGCTTCCCCGCGGGCGACACGATGCCAACGACGATGCCCGCGTTTCGGCGCTCGACGTCAACGCGCTGGATGAGGATGTCGCGAATGCGTTCGTCCGTCGGAAGCGTCGGTAAAGACTGCGCGGCTGCACTTCCGGTGGCGGCCAGCACGCTTGTCGACACAATGATCATTGCGACCAGGGTTGACGGCGTCATGGTGAATACCTCCATGGCGCCGAGTGTCGGCCATCCATGCCGGCGTCAACGAGTCTGGTCTGTCATCAATCGAACATGACAGGTGTCATGCCTTTGAGGCTTGTCCGTGCGAACTCGCTTCGGTCGTCGGTGCGATCCCACTTCGATCAGAAAGCCGCACTGACCGTGGGCCACCCATCTCGCGCGACCCGCGTCAGAGCGCTCGTACCGACCGGCGTCAGAGCGTTCGCACCGACCGGCGCCAGAGAGCTCGCGCCGACCAGCGACGTGAGTTCCTACCGACCAGCGTTAGAATAGAGACATGCCTTTGTTCGAGTACGCCTGCAAAGAGTGCGACCACGAATTCGAAGCCCTAGTGCGCGGCAGCGAGGCGCCGGAGTGCCCGTCCTGCCACGGCAAAGAGCTTCAGCGGCGCCTGTCTGTGTTTGCCGCCCACACCAACGGCGCGAGCACGATGTCCGATTCGCCGGTTGGCGCGTGCGGGTCGTGCGGCGACCCGCGCGGACCAGGCTCCTGTTCGATCAACTGAGAACGCCCGGAGCTGCGGCCCTACTTGCAGCTCGCCCCGGTCGTGCGCAGCGAGGTGAGATTGATCCGTTCGTCGCCCGGCTCGGTGTAGATCAAGCCGCGCGCTTCCACCTTCTGACCAGTCTGTGACTCCGGCTTGAACGGCACCGCGCTGATCAGCCGGAAAGTCTTCGTGCCAAGCGGTCTGGATACCGCTGCTGCGAGCCCGCTGTCAGAAGGCGACTCCTCGCGGGTGGGCACGGGTTCAGCCGTTTGCGTCAACAGCCACGTATTGTTCGCGCCGCTCGTCAGGCAACCCACGGTTTGGACGAGCGAGAAGGGCTGCGCGCCAGCCTGTTGGCCCTTCTGGAGAATCTGCGCGCTGGCAAGGTCGGTGCTGCCGACGACCAGTTCCGCCGAGCCGGCCGGAAAACCATTGACCTGCAGGATGTAGGTCACGATGTCGAGCTTCACCTGCGCATCGAGGATCGTCCCGAAGTTCGGGGGCATCGTGTCGCGCACCTTGGTGAAGAGGCTTTCGATCACATCGCCGCCCCAGCTGCTCTGAAACCGCTCGCCCTTGAGCGGCGGTGCCGTCGTTCCACTCAGGTCTTCAGCGTGGCACCGCAGGCAGGTCGTGTTGAAGACCGCCTTGCCGCGCTCGGCCTGTGACGTCGTGTAGACACCCTGCCAGATACGCGGCGTCTCCTGGGCCCGGAGCCCGACGCCACACGCCAGCAACACAGCCAGGCCAACAACGGTTCGGGTGAACATGGGGTTAATTATCACCGACGAGGAAGGATGTATGCTCGTGCCCAGGAGCTTTCATGATTCACTGCCTGACACGCACTTGTGCCTGGTGCCTGCCCCTTGTCCTCGTCATTGCCGGGTGCGGCCGGTCACCTGAAACGTCATCGGACGACGGTCCGTTGGACCTCGGTGTCGCACTCGCACCCCTCCAGCTGCCCGCGGGTGCTGGAAGCGCACATCCGCAGCTCACAACTTCGACAAAGGGCGCAATTCTCAGCTGGCTCGATCAGGACGAGACAAACACCACCCTGAGATTCTCGGAGCGGACAGGGGCTGCGTGGTCTGAGCCGCGGACGGTTGCGTCGGGCAGCGATTGGTTCATCACGACCGCCGACGTGCCCTCGGTGCTCCGCATGAAAAATGGGACGCTCGTTGCCAACTGGTATCCAACCACGGACGAGACCATCGAGGCCTACGACACCTACCTCTCCTACTCGAACGATGAAGGCAAGACATGGGCGAAGGCGTTCACTCCGCACCATGACAAGACGAAGACGCAGCACGGATTCGTCTCGCTCCTCGAGTTGGCCGACGGCGGCCTCGGAATGGTCTGGCTCGACGGCCGCGATCAGGAGCTGAACACGTCGGATCCGCTCGGCGGCTCGATGGGCCTCTACTTTGCCAGCTTCGATTCCTCCTGGAAGCAGACAGCAGAGACCGTCGTCAACGCGAAAGTCTGCGAGTGCTGTCAGACGGCCACTGTCATGACGAGCGACGGACTCCTCACGGCGTTCCGCGATCGCAGCGACGAGGAGATCCGCGACGTCAAGGTGTCGCGGCTCGAGGCTGGCAAGTGGAGCGCCGGGGTTTCGCTGCACGATGACAACTGGAAGATCGAGGCATGCCCGATCAACGGACCGGCGCTGAGTGCGCGCGGCCGTCAGGTGGCCGCGGCATGGTTCGCGGCCCCAGACGACAACGGACGTGCGTTCGTCGCGTTCTCGCAGGACAGCGGCAAGACCTGGGGCAATGCGATCCGCCTTGACGATGAAGCGTCGCTGGGCCGCGTGGATATCGAGATGCTGGACGACGGCTCGGCGATCGCCAGCTGGATGGAGTTCGCCGGCGGACGCAGTCACTTCAGGGTGCGCCGCATCTCACCTTCAGGGCAGCGTTCCCCCGCCGTTGATGTTCCCGGAGCAGTGCGTGCCAGTGGTTACCCGCGCATGACGCGATCCGGCAACGAGTTGATACTGGCCTGGACGGAAACCGAGGGTGGGAATCAGGTCAAGGCGGCCGCAGGTCCCGTCAAATAGAAAAGGGGCGGTCGAACGCGCATGCGTTCAAACGCCCCTCTTGGAATTTCGGACCGACGGCTTGCGTTAGTCGACGACTTCGCCGGGACGCTTGCCCCAGCCAAATCCGTCCTTCGGGCGGTGCAGGGTCACCATCCGAACGCGATGATCCTTCGGATTGCGGCCCGGGCTACCCGTGATGATGACGTGGTCGCCGGCCTTGAGCGTTTCTCTGGTAACACCCTGGCCACCGAGCTGACCAGCGCCACCCCACTCAACGGCATACCGCACCTGCGACCCATCCTTCTCCTTCACCATGACATGCACGAAGGAGTGCGGATTCCTGAACAGGAACTGCACCAGCTCGCCCTCAATCTGCACGGTCTGGTCTTCGAGATACGTGGCCGCGAAGGAGTGATGGGCGTATGCCTGCGCAGCCAGCAAGGACCCCGCTGCGACAGCCAGAACAACCAGGTAACGCTTCATATCGTGGTTCCTCCCCTGACAGAACCGAGCTCTGTAGGAAATCCTAGCCGACATACGACGAAAAGGCTCCTGAAGAGTCTCTGAATTCTTCGTCAGGAACTCTCCTCTTTCGCAAATCCACGCCGCTTCGACCCGTCGGTTTTTCCCACGGGAGGATACAACAGAATTCATTATTTCTCATACTTTTGTGCAAGAGCGAAATAATCCCCAGCGTCGGATCCCGACCCCGACGGCCTACTTCGCAGCCCTGGTTGCGGCAATGTACGCGTCGACCTGCGCCTCCAGCGCGTCGAGCGGGAGCGCGCCATTGCGAAGCACAGCTTCATGGAAGTCTCGCACATCGAAATGGGTACCAAGCGCCTGCTCGGCTTTCTGTCGCAGCCTCTTGATCTCGAGCTCGCCGAGCTTGTAGGCGAGCGCCTGGCCGGGCCGCGCAATGTAGCGATCGACCTCCGCCAGCGACTGCGCCGGGACGTGCTCGGCAAAGTATTCGCGCGCACGATCGCGCGACCAGTCCATGGCGTGAATTCCGGTGTCCACGACCAGACGCACCGCGCGAAACTGTTCGCTGGCCAGCTGTCCAAAACGGTTGGCCGGCTCGCGATAAACGCCCAGCTCGCCGCCCAGTGACTCGGCGTACAAGGCCCAGCCTTCCGTGAATGACGCCGAGCGGAACACTCGTCTGAACTCCGGGATCCCTTCGATCTCGCGGGCAAGACCGACCTGCAGGTGGTGCCCGGGCACCGTCTCGTGCAGTACCAGCGCTTCAATGGTGTAGCGCGTCTGATCGCGCGGCCGATAGGTGTTCATGTTGAACCACGCGGGCCGCGATCCGTCGGACGTCCCGGCGGTGTAATTCGATGCGGTCGACGCCTCGCGATCGGCGGGGATCGGGCGAACCCCGACCTTGGTCTGTGGAAACCTCGTGAAGAGGCGCGGCAACTGCGGCTCCACGCGTCCAAGCACGTCACGGGCGTACTGAAGCATCTCGTCCTGCGTCGAAAAGTGCATCGCAGGATCGTTCCCGAGCCGGCGCTCGAACTCTGTGACACTCCCTGTGAATCCAGAATCGCGCGCAATCCGGGCCATCTCGTTTTCGATGCGCGCCACTTCCTTCAGGCCGAGCTGATGAATCTCGCTCGCCGCCGTGCGCGTTGTCGTGAAGTGCTTGATCAAGGCGGCATAACTCTGGTTCCCTTCGGGGAGCGAGTTCACCCCGACGTCCGCCCTTGCCTGCTTCAGATAGGTGTCGCGCAGGAAGGCTTCGAGCTTCTTCCAGCTCGGCACGAACTGCTGCGTGTAGGCGGTGCGCGCATCAGAGCGAAGCCTGTTCTGCTCCGTCATCGAGATCTCGGTCGGGAAGCTGCGGAATGCGACCAGCAGCGGTGAATCCTCCGGCGTGGCACTCGCCTGAGCCACGACCTGCTCGATCATCAGGTTCACCACGATCGCCGGCTGTGCATGTCGCGCGGCAAGCTGCTCCTGCAGAAACTCGATCGACTGGTCGATGTAGGCCGGAAGCGCTCGCAGGCGCTCGACGATGTTCTCGTAGTCGCGCACCGTGCGCGCAGGCATCTGGTCGACGACGGAGAACACCTGGTTGTGCAGGCCGTCGGACTGAGACACCGACTCGACCATCTCCTGGTATGGCTCGACCTCGAGCGCCGTGCGCAACTCGTGTTCGAGCAACTCGACGGTCAGATGCTCACTTGCCGTCAGGTTGCCAACACCGACATACAGTGTCTGCTGGAGAAACTCTTCGCGCGCTACCCGTGCGCGCTGCCGCGCAGCTTTCGAAAGATCGCGCCAGCGGTTGTTGTGCTCGGTCCGTCCGACACGCGTGGCGAGTTCGGGCGACTCCGCGAGTCGCCATTGCCAATAGTTCTCGGCGGTCTGACGAAGACCAGCTGACGAGACCCCGACCGCCGGAGCGGGAAAGGTTCTTTCTGAGGTTTGCTGGCCGCTCAGGATGAGCGGCACAGTCGCGAACGAAAGAACCAGCAGGGCGAATATCTTCAGTCTCGGCACCCTGCTAGTTTCTCATCTCACATCAGGCTTTGGGCAACCTGAAGGCAATCAGCTCACCCGGAAACCCGGGACCGCTGACGGCTACGACAATGAACTGCTGCCCGTTGAGGGAGTAGGTCATCGGCGATCCGGTCTGCGGCGCCGGCATGTAGACCGATCCCACCTCTTTGCCCGTGCCCTTGTCGTACGCGCGCAGCATCGCCCCGCGTCGTCCATCGGGCAGCGTGAAGAATCCGCCTTCTCCGGCGATGAGCAGCGACTTCGTGACGAGCGTGCCAATCCGACCCTGGCGCCCCGTCCTCGGAATCGTGAGTCCCTTGAGGAGCGGGTGATTGCGGATGTTGTCCGGCGTCTCGCCGTGCGCGATCTGCCACATGAGCGTGCCCTGCTTCAGATCGATCGCGGAGATACGGCCGTACGGTGGCTTGATGAGTGGCAACCCCTGGACCGTCGTCGGGATGTCGGCGGCCTTGAGGTTCGCGGGATCCTTGGCCTGGCCTCGTACGAAGGTCATGTCCGATGGCTCGTTCGGACGATCTTTGCCCGGCACGAGTCCGAGCGCGGTGACCTCAGTATTGGTGAAGATGTAGAAGACGCCGGTCTCGGGATCGAACGATCCGCCCTGCCAATTGGCGCCGCCGGTGGCCGCTGGCAGCATCAGTGTCCCCAACGGACCGTCGTATTTGCTGACGACCGGGGGCGTGAAGATCGGACCGATCTTGAAACGGGAGGCGAGCTTCACGGCCTCAGCGCGCAACTCCGGCGTGAAGTCGATCAGATCGTCGATCGCTACACCTTGCCGCTCGTACGCCGGCGGCTTGGTCACGAACAGCTGCGTGGGATGCGCTTTCTCTCCCGGCACGTCCGAGGCTTCAACCGCGCGCCGCTCAATCGGCCAGATCGGTTCGCCGGTGACGCGATCGAACACGTAGAGCCAACCCTGCTTGGTCGGCTGCATGATGATCTTGCGCAGCCGGCCATCGATCGTCACGTCAGCGATGATCGGGGCGCACGGCAGATCCCAGTCCCAGATGTCGTGCTGAATGAACTGGTAGTGCCACTTGCGCTTCCCGGTCTTCAGATCGAGTGCGACGAGGCTGTCGCTGAACAGATTCACACCGGGACGATGACCGCCGTAGTAGTCGCCGGTGGGCATCTCGGTCGGCAGGTAGACGAGACCGAGTTCTTCATCGGCGCTCATCTGACCCCACACACCGTTGTTGCCCGTGTACTCCTCGGAGCCCTGCTCCCAGGTGTCGTATCCCATCTCACCGGGGCGCGGGATGGTGTGGAAGATCCAGAGCCGCTTCCCGGTGCGCACGTCGTAGCCGCGCACGTAGCCCTTGTCGTTGCGCCGGCTCACCGGGCGGCTGCCCTCGGTGTGCGCGGCGCCAACGATCACGACGTCGCGGGCGATGATCGGCGCCGCGTGGAGCCCGACGTCGCCAGTGACCGGATCCATCTCCTGATCCATCTGCGCCTTCAGATCGACGATGCCGTTTCTGCCGAAGGAGGAGATGCGTTGGCCCGTGCTCGCGTCGAGCGCGATCATCTGGTATCCCGGCGTGACGTAGATGATGCGGGCCGAGCGGCCGTCCGACCAGTAGGCCAGCCCGCGTCCTGACAACTGACGCGGCGCTTCGCGACCACGCTCGCCCTCGTCGAGGCTGGACATCCACTTCATCTCGCCGGTCGCGGCATCGAGTGCCACGACGGCGCGACGGGAGCCCGCGGTCGTATAGAGCATGCCGCCGATCATCAACGGCGTCGACTGGAAATTGAACTCAGGGCGCGGACCGAGATTATCGGTCTTGAGTCGCCAGGCCACTTCGAGCGAGCCGAAATTGTTGGCGTTGATCTGATCGAGTGGCGCATATCGCGTGCTCGCCAGCGTCGAGCCGTACGTCCGCCATTCACTGCTGTTCGACGAGGCCTGTGCGGACACTGTCGTTGCAGTGCCCGTGAACGGCGGGGCCTGTATCCCCGCGATCGTTGCCGCCGCAATCAGTGCCCCGAGTGTCGTCGTTCGCAATGTCATCGTGGCCACACTGTCCCCTGTTCCCGCTTGGATACCGATCGCATGCCCTTGTAGGCGAACTTCTGCAAGCGCTTGCCTTCGTAGGTTTCGGTTGTGTAGAGGTTGCCCTTCGAGTCGGTCGCGATGCTGTGCACCGCGTAGAACTGGCCCGGCTGACGTCCGCCGTCACCAAAGCTGGTCAACTCCTCGAGCGTGTCGCGGCGCAGCACGCGAATCTTCATGTTGCGGCCGTCGGCGACGAAGATATAGGTCTGCGCCGGGTCGCGCGAGAAGGCGACGTCCCAGACCGCCCCTTCGCTCAGGCTGTTCTTCGCAATGAAGGTTTCCTTCACGAACTTCCCTTCCTTGGTGAAGACCTGCAGCCGGTTGTTCTGTCGATCGCACACGTAGACAAACCCGTCGCGTGACAGATCGGCGCAGTGCACCGGATTGCGGAACTGCTGCGCAGGTGGCGCCTCGGGCTTGTAGGGGCCAAGGTTGGCGTCGTCCGGCTTGTTGCCGTACGCGCCCCAGTACCGCTTCAACTTGCCGCTGTCCGCATCGACGATCGCGACGCGCTTGTTCAAGTAGCCGTCGGCGAGATACGCCTCGTTGGCAACAGGGTCAACGAAGATCTTCGCGACACGGCCGTACGCCTGCTGGTCGTTGCTGCCGCCGACATACGTTGGCTGGCCTTTCGCGTCGTTCGGTCCCTTGCGCGCGCCGGATTTGCCGATCTGCAGCAGGAACTTCCCTGCCCTGGTGAACTTCAGGACCTGTGCGTCCTCCGGACCATTGCCGCCAATCCAGACGTTCTGCTTGTGGTCGATCGTGATGCCGTGGTTGGACGAAGGCCACTCGTACCCTTCGCCGGGACCGCCCCAGTGGCTCACGAGGTTGCCTTCCGGATCGAACTCGAGCACCGGCGGTGCGCCGGCGCAGCACTCGCCTGTCGGCGGCTCGAGCTCGAGACCCTTCTCGTTGTTCCCGAGCGTGGCGGAGCCGCGATGAATAATCCAGACGTGATCGCGCTCGTCGACCGACACGCCAATCGCCGAACCCAGCAGCCAGTGATTCGGCAGCGGCTTGGGCCAGAACGGATCGACCTCGAAATACGGTGCCTGAGCGGAGTTGCGGTTCTGCCCGGCCAGTTCCCGCGCGACCAGCACGCCGGCGGCGGTGAGCACGACCAGGACGAGGACAAACCTGCCGTTCGTCAGCATCTTGCGCACGGGAACCTCCTTGAAGCGTGGCGATTATATCGGCTCTCGGCTTTGGGCTCTAGGCTCTCGGCTCTCGGCTCTCGGCTCTCGGCTCTCGGCTCTCGGCTCTCGGCTCT